>CAZKPZ010000105.1:0-6851 GCA_964554745.1 uncultured Treponema sp.
AATAGCCATAGCCCAGAAGAAGGACTTTTTTTTCATTTACTTTCCCCCTGTTTTTATCAACGGACTCCGGTGTAAAGTACGCGCACCTGCTTATATAAACCTTCGCCTTCGCTCTTGGTTTCAACATCAGGAATATCGTTGAGCGTAGTGTGAATAAGGCGGCGCTCGTATGGGTTCATCGGCTCAAGCAAAATAGAGTTCTTTCTCTGGCGAACCTTGTCCGCAGTTGTATATGCCAGACGCACAAGGCTTTCCTCGCGTCTGATGCGGTAGTTCTCTGTGTCCAAAATAACGCGCACGTCCTCGCGTCCGAGATGACCTGCATAGACATTTGCAAGCAACTGCATTGCATCAAGGTTCTTGCCCTTGCGCCCGATTAAGATAGAAGATGACTCGCTGGTAAGCTTAATGCCTATCTTCTTGTCCTCGCGGAACATAATCTCCACAGAAACGCCGTAGCCCATCTTTTCAATCATTGACTTTACAAATGCAAGAATCTTTTCTTCAAATTCATTCTGCGGCATCGGGTTTGCAACCAGGCTCGGATTGCGCGCACGCTCCGTTGTGTTCGGGACTTTGCCCTCAAACTCACCGGCAACGTGCTCCTCGCTGTCTACCGGCTGTACGCGGATTCTGACATAGCCTTTCTTAAACAGAGTGCCTTTCTGTGTCTCAAGAATCTCAACGTCAAACTGGTCGCGTTCCAGCCCCAGTTCCTGGGCAGCCTTTTCAATAGCCTCTTTCTCGTTTTTTCCTTCGTATTCGTACAACATATATTTTCTCCTTTTATTTCTTTTAACATGCAAGAATTGTGTCACTCCGCTTGCGGAGTGCAAGGCAGATGCCGAAGAACAATTCTTGCAGAGATGCCTTAAGGCACCGACTTTATTTTCTCTTGCCTTTCTTGCGGCCGCCCATTGCGGTGTCTATTACGCGCGGCTTTGACTTTACAAGCTCAGCCCGCTTGCTCTTCATGATGTTGTTCAAGATGAGCTGCTGCCCAATCTGCAGGACGTTTGAAACAGTCCAATAGAGCAGCAGGCCGGACGGAACATTGTAGAACAGGAAGAAGAACATAATCGGCATACCGTACATCATGAACTTCATCGAACTCTGGCTTGCACCGGCCGTGTTTCCGTACTGTGTAATCAAACCGTTGAACAGCTGGGAACCAGTGTAGATGAACGGCAGCAGACGGAAAGTATTCATAGAGAACTCTGACAGCAGCGGAATCTGAGCCTTCCACTTGAACAGACTGTCGCCCACAGAAAGGTCGTCTATCCAACCGGGAATAAAACTTGCGCCGCGGAACTCAAAGTGATTGTTGAAGACGCTGTACATGGCAAAGAGAACAAGCATCTGCAGAACCATCGGCAGACAGCCGGACGCAGGATTGTAGCCGGCCTCTTTGTACACCTTGCCCATGGCCATCTGCTGCTGTTGCGGATTGTCCTTGTACTTTGTCTGAATCTCCTGAATCTTTGGCTGCAGTTCCTGCATCTTGATGGAACCCATGGCCGTAGACTTGTTCAGAGGGAAGAGGATAATCTTGAGGATTATCGTAAGGATAATGATTGCGACACCCCAGTTGTGCACAACGCGGTAAATCATCTCAAGACACCACTTGAGCGCAACTTCAAATATAGAAAGGAAGCTTGAAGTCTGCAAGGCCTGATTGAACATCGCCTTCTTCAGCTTCCAGCCATTCTGGTTCGCGTCGTTGTACTTAATCAGCTCGCGCTCTGAGCGCGGACCGATATACACATAGTAGTTATCAGTAATGTTCCCGCTCGCGATTGCATTGCGAGTAAGGAAAGCCTGAGAATTCTCGTAGCCGTTAACCTGCGCGGCGGAGCACTTTACCGCAGAAGACATAATTGATGCGTCCTCCGGCTTTACAAGAATCGCAAAGTACTTGCCGGCAACGCCCGCCCATTCCCAGCTCTTGTCGTAAACATGCTCGGAGAACAGCTTCTTTGTCTTCTTCTTGCCGTTCCAGGAAAGGAACTGGCGCACTTCATAGCGGTCTGTCTTGCGGTTATAGTGAGGGCCAATCTGAGGAGACGTGCGCAGTGTATACGCCGCGCCGCCCACGTTCAAAGTGTCGGCGGCATTAGTACCGTCAAGCGAATTTATTGTAACAGAAAGGCGGAATACGTAATCATCCGGCGTAAAGGAATAGAGCTTGCCCAAGCGGAACTTGTGCTCCTTGCCGCTTTCGTCCTTCTGCGTAAAGTCGCGGTAGAAGCCGACCGTATAGTCGTCAATGCGCTTTACGTTGAAGGTGCTGTCTACCGCCGGCATGCTGGAGTCGCCAAAAGACAGGGCAAACGCCCGGTTAGACGCGGTAACGTTGTCCACCATCTGCACGCCTTTGCCGGTATCCTTGTCCTTGTGCCCGATAAGGCGGTAGCTTACGATGTCGCCGCCCTTGTTCGTAAGGACGACTTCCGCTTTGTTCGTGCTGAGCTTCAATTCCTGCACCGGAACATCTTCCTGCAAGGCGGAATCCGCATCCGCCGCAGAGGAATCAGAAATAAGCGCAGAAAGCTCTTCTGCCTTCTGCTCCGCTTCCTCTGCCTCTACCTGCTCGCTAGCCTGCTGCGCCTCGGCTGCGGCCAGACGCTTAGGCTGCATATAGAGCGTGTCAAAGAAAAAGTAGCCTATCAAGACTATCGTGCTGAGCACTATAGCCAGTATCGTATTTTTATCCATAATAAATCCTTTTTATTTCAGCGGATCATAGCCGCCTTTACACCAGGGGTTACAGCGCAAGATTCTGGCAGATGCCAACAGCAGCCCTTTTACAGGCCCGTACTTTTTCAGCGCCTGCACCGCATACTCGGAACACGTGGGAGTATAACGGCAACTGGGCGGAAAAAGAGGAGAAACAAATCGCTGGTAAAAGCGTATCGGCACAATGAGGATAGCAGAGATGTTCTGGGAGAGAGCTTTATTCAACTTCCTAATCGCGACAAAAGACCGGCCTTCTTGCATAATGTTTCAAGTTGGCTACACCGCGAGTGGAACGAGTCATTTCCGGGATAAATAAGTAAGAGCATATCATACCCGGTGTTCAGGTGCAGTTTGTAGAATCTGTAGGCTTCACGGCTGAAACGCTTGGATCTGTTTCTGTCCACAGCCCTGCCGTAACCTCTTGGCAAGGGAAAAGCTATTCTATTATATCCGAGCGAATTTTCCCTATAAAAAAGCTTCGCTCCGTATATAGAAATTTTGTTTCCCTTTTTGAAAATTGCTGAAATTTCCTTGGGGCTTTTTATATGCTCGTCCCTGGTGAAAGTTCCCGTCTTTACAGACTTCTCCTGCGTGAGGGACTGCATACTCACCCCTTTAGAAATTCCTACCAGGTCTTGGTCTGGCACTTTCCGTTGTGATACGGCTTCTTCTCATCGGAGACAGTGAGCTTCCATCTGCCCTTCTGTCTTCTCCTCTTCAAAACTAAACGGCCGCCGTGTGTAGCCATTCTGGCGCGGAATCCGAACTTGCGGTTGCGTCTTACCTTGCTTGGCTGGTATGTACGTAACATATATTTACTCCTATAGTAAAGATAATTCCAGTTGTAGGCGCTATATTAGCATAAAATTCAAAAATTGGTCAAGCATAAAAAGGACGAGTTATGCGAATTTATTGGAATTCCTGCATTTCCCGCCTGCAAAATTCCCCCTCTTCAATTGCGGAATAAACACAGTTATGCCGAAAATGTTTGTATGGAGACAAAAGAACAGATAGCACAGTTACAGGAACTTGTTGATTCAAGCGAACGGATTGTTTTCTTTGGAGGCGCAGGCGTTTCCACAGAAAGCGGCATACCTGACTTCCGCAGCGTAGACGGACTCTACCACCAGGAATGGAACTATCCGCCGGAAGAAATCCTGAGCGCAGGATTCTTTTCTGCAAATCCCACCGAATTCTATCGCTTTTATCGCGCAAAGATGATTATCAGCGGCGTAAAACCCAACGTGGCACACAAAAAGCTTGCGGAACTTGAAGCCGCGGGCAAACTTACGGCGGTAATCACCCAGAACATAGACGGCCTGCATCAGGCAGCCGGCAGCAAAGTCGTGTGGGAACTGCACGGCAGCACGCTGCGGAACCACTGCACAAAATGCGGCACGGCCTATGACCTTGCCTACGTTGCAGACATGAAGCACGCAAACCTCAAGGGTATCCCAGTCTGTTCAAAGGAAAGCTGCGGCGGAATCATCAAGCCGGACGTTGTCTTATACGGCGAAAGCTTGGACGACAACACCGTGGCAAACGCAATTGCCGCACTGCAGGACGCGGACATGCTTATAATCGGCGGCACTTCGCTTACAGTCTACCCTGCGGCAGGCTTCATCAACGCCTACAGAGGCAACAAGCTGGTGCTCATCAACCGCGACCCCACAGAAAGCGACGGCATAGCGGATTTGGTAATTCACGACAGTATAGGAAAAGTTTTAGGACAGATAAAAGTTCAGCAATAAAAAGAAAGTATTGGTTTCAATTAACTTATCAAATATTTTTACATGTGGAGTCAGGGTTCAAGCCTAGAAAAAATTCTGCAACGAGCGTAGCGAGTGAAGCCTTTTTCTAGGCTTGGTTCCTGACGGGAACATGTAAAAATTATTCTGTTACCGGGTTATTTCTAAAGTCATAACCGATAGTGAACAGTTTCTTTCCCTTAAAGAAGTCATCTGTCAATTTTACGATTATTCCATTAAGCAAGAGGAGAGATATGATGTTCGGAATCGCCATAAGGCCGTTAACGATGTCGGCAATAGTCCAAACTGCAGAAACCGTCATGTACGGGCCGATGAACACCGCCAAAATATAAAGCCAGCGGTAGACCTTTACCGGAGTCATATCACCCTTTGAAAGATACTCAATGCAGCGCTCTGAGTAGTAGTCCCAGCCCAGGATTGTAGTAAAGGCAAAGAGAACCAGGCAAACCATAAGCAGGAACGAAATCGCAACACCGGGAACACGCGGCAAAAGCATCTGGAAGGCGGCATTGGTGATGCCGAATCCGCTGAAGCCAAGCTCCGGCTGCCATGAGCCGGACATTACGATTACAAGACCCGTAATAGAACAAACCACGATAGTATCAAAGAACGTTCCAGTCATAGAGATAATGCCCTGCTGTACGGCGTGCTCTACCTTTGCAGTAGAAGCCGCAATCGGCGCGGAACCAAGGCCTGCCTCGTTAGAGAAAATACCGCGGGCAATACCCTTCTGCATGGCAACGAACATCGCGCCGACAGCACCGCCGGCAGCAGCCCTGAACCCGAACGCACCCTGGAAAATCTGCTCGAATGCGTCAAGAATCTTGGAAGCATTGCACAGGATTGCAAAGAAACCGAACACAAAATAAATCACTGCCATGACAGGAACAATGACAGAAGCAACAGAAGAAATGCGCTTAAGTCCTCCTATTATAACAAGTGCAACAATAACAGCAAGAACGAACGAAGCGACTACAACCACCGTAGGATACGTGCCCACAGCAGGAACTGTTACTGTAGAAAGAGGAACACCGTCTGCGAACGCCGTCGCAAAGGTGTGTACAGCAGAAGTAATTGAGTTAACCTGACTGAATGTTCCTATTCCAAAAAGACCGACCATAGTTCCAAAAATGGCAAAGAGAACTGCCAGGAACTTACCGAGCACCGGCCATTTTTCGCCGACACCCTTTTCGCACGTATAGAAAGGCCCGCCCAGAATGTGGCCGTCAGACTTTACTTCGCGGAAATGAATAGCAAGAAGACACTCACTGTATTTTGTGGCCATGCCTACAAGGGCTGCAAGCCACATCCAGAACAGGGCGCCCGGACCGCCGATTCCAATGGCAGTCGCAACACCAACAATGTTTCCTGTTCCGATTGTTGCGGAAAGAGCGGTGCAGAGAGCCTTAAAAGAACTAAGCTCACCGCCGTCATCCTTGTCTGCCTTGCGGAAAATTGACTTGATTGCGTACTTTAACTGCGCAAACTGAACTCCGTGCAGACGGATTGTAAGAAAAACACCCGTCGCAAGGATAAGAACGATAAGGGGGAGTCCCCAAACGAAGCTGTCAACAGCATCCAACACATTGTTGATTTGTGACCACATTGTATATTCCTTCCCTTTTTTGGATTTGTAAGAGTATACAATTTTATGAATAAATATACAATAAGAAAAAGATATTATTATACAAAACAATGACGGATGGAAGCGGAGTTCTAAAACGTGAAACATTCTGCACCGAGCAAAGCGAGGGAAGCCGTTTCACGTTTTAGGTTTCCGCTGGGAATCCGTCATAGTCTTGGAGAACACGCAGCCGCAATAGTCCTGCCGGTACAGCCCATACTCTGCCGAAAGTTCCAGACTGCGCTTGAAGCCGCCCTTCTTCTTAAAGTCCGAAGGCAAAAAGCGCGGGCCGGAGTCACTAACGCCCTCAAGTTCCTTGCCGATTGCGTTAATCTTAGCGGCATCCTTAAAGGGGCTTATCGAGAGCGTCGTAGTAAACCAGTCAAAACCGTGAGCCGCCGCATACTCATACGACTTTTTCAGGCGCAGGTAGTAGCAGCGGCGGCAGCGCTCGCCCTTTTCAGGCTCTGTCTGCAACTCTTTCTCGTTGCGAACGTTCGTCGCCGTATAGAATTCCTCCGGGTCATAACTGCCCTGCACCACCTTTATACCGGCGGCGGCAGGAAAGCGCGGGTAAAAGGCAAGCAGCTCATCGCGCCGCCGCTCGTATTCCTGAGCCGGGTATATGTTGGGATTATAGTACAGGACCGTGATGTTAAAATAGCGCGCAAGATACTCAATCACATACGAAGAGCAGGGGCCGCAGCAGGCATGCAAAAGCA
>CAZKPZ010000105.1:6951-8483 GCA_964554745.1 uncultured Treponema sp.
CGCTCATAAGGAGAAGTTCTTTTGGACATCGCCTAAAAAACCAAGTCCATCACTTCCTCAGCGCGCGTTACAGGAATAAACTTTATGCCGTCCTTCACGTGCTGCGGAATGTCTTCCAAATCGCGCTCGTTCGCCTTTGGAATGATGATGGTCTTTATCTTGTTGCGCTTGGCTGCAACCGTCTTTTCGCGCAGTCCGCCAATCGGCAGCACCTGCCCCGTAAGACTAAGCTCGCCTGTCATGGCAAGATGCTGCTTTATCTTCTTTCCGCGCATGAGCGACATGAAGGTAGTCGCCATGGTAATTCCGGCGCTAGGGCCGTCCTTCGGAGTCGCGCCTTCCGGAATGTGCAGGTGTATTGTGTTCTCCTCAAACCACTTTGCGTCCTTGTAGCCGTGCGCAATCGCATACTGCTTTGACCAGTTCATGGCAATCTGCGCGCTCTCCTTCATTACGTCGCCCATCTGCCCCGTAAGCTGCAGTCCGCCCTTGCTGGAAGAGAAGGCAATGCTTTCAAGCAGCAGCGTGTCGCCGCCCATGCTCGTCCACGCAAGCCCGATTGCGGTTCCCGGCACAGAGGCAACCTTAATCTGGCTTTCATCGAACACGGCCTTACCCAGATACTTTCGCACTTCTGCGACATCAACCGTAAACGACTTGTCGCCGAACGCCGCCTTGATTTTCTCGGCTTCCTCGCGCGCGGCCGCCTCCTTCTGCTTTAAAAGCTCCTCTTCCTTGTCGTGCAGAGTCTTTTCTTCTATTTTAGCGCGCTCTTCCTTCTCTTTGTCAGTCAACTTAGCAGAAGCCTTGCGCTCAGCATCGATTTTCTTCTGCTCCGCCTTGCGGAATTCCTCTGCAGTAGGAAACACTGGCGGCGGATTGTCCTTTTCGTAGGCAATCACCTTCTCGTGAATCAGCTTGCGCGAAATCTTGTCTATGCACTTCTCGTAGTTGCGCACGCCCGCCTCTCGCGCATACTCCGTTGCAATCAGCGTAAGCGCGTTCTTTGTGTACTTGACGGCAGACTTCTTGAGGCCGTTCTTGGCAAGGTTCTTTGGTATAAGATATTTCTTGGCAATCTCTATCTTTTCCTGGTCAATGTAGCCGGAAAGCTCTATGATTTCCGCGCGGTCAAGCAGAGCCTGCGGAATCGTGTCCAGAGTATTCGCAGTAAGAATAAAGAACACATTCGACAAATCAAACGGCATGTCCAGATAGGTGTCGCGGAATGTGGCGTTCTGCTCCGGGTCAAGCACTTCAAGCAGCGCGGCGGAAGGGTCTCCCTGCGCGCTCGCGTTCATCTTGTCAACCTCGTCTATCATAAAGACAGGAGACTTGCTCTTAGTAATCTTAAGACCGCTGATAATCTGCCCAGGCATAGAGCCGATGTACGTGCGGCGGAAGCCCTTAATCTTGCCTTCGTCGTGCTCGCCGCCAACGCTGAAGCGGAAGAAGGGCTTGTGCATGGCCTTTGCAATGGAATGCCCCACGCTAGTCTTGCCCACACCCGGCGGGCCAACCAAGATAAGCAC
>CAZKPZ010000106.1:0-8452 GCA_964554745.1 uncultured Treponema sp.
ATGATAACTGACTGGGAAAGCAGCAAGGGACTGTTGAGCCGCGGAGAGATTGCAACGATGCTTGTGGGTTCATGGGCGTATAACCAGGTTAAGCTTGCCGGCCCTAATCCGGAAGATGTCGGCTATATGCCCTTTCCTATTTTGGTGCGGGGAAAGCAGTATTCGGAGCTTAGGCCGGACTATTCATTCGGCATAAACGTAAAGTCTTCTGTCAAGAACAAGCTCGCTTCTATGATTTTTGTAAAGTGGCTGGTTGAAAATTCCCGCTATCAGTTTAACGAGGGCTACATTCCTGTTTTGATGTATGATATAAAATTCCGGGATTTCTATCGCTCTTTTGAAAACATAGTGTTGCAGAACACTGCTTCTCCTCTTCCACGGGAAGAGCAGCTGGTGGCCGCAGTGAACCGGGATTCCGGCCTGAACTTTAATTCGGACGGAGCTGAAAAAGTGCGCGCGATTGTGGAGCATGCATTCTTAAAGGATATGACTTTTGATGAGATTATGGCTGACTGGAATAAGCGCTGGTCGCTTGCCCAGCAAAATAACGGCGTGCTTGTAGAATACTGATTTATGCAGGGAATACGGCAGAGTACTCATATTACCACAGACATGACTAAAGGCGCGGTCTCTCCTCTTATTATACGCTTTGCCTTGCCCCTGCTGGCAGGGAATTTATTCCAGCAGCTGTATAATACGGTGGACTGCATTATTGTGGGAAACTATGTGGGCAAAGAAGCCCTTGCCGCAATCGGTTCAACCGGTTCGCTGATAAATTCCATTATCGGCTTCTTTATGGGGCTGGCGGCCGGCGGCAGTGTGGTGATTTCCCAGTATTTCGGCGCAAAGGACATGGTTCTGGTAAAGCGGACTGTGCATACGATGGTTTTGGGCAGTTTTATAGCCGGTCTGTTTCTGATTTTCTTTGGCCATTTTGCTTCTCCTCTTATGCTCCGCCTTATGTCTACGCCGGAAGATGTGTTTGCAATGGCGGACTGCTATCTGCGCATTTACTTTGCGGGCGTGCTTTTTCAGCTGGTATACAACGTTGGGGCTGGTATTCTGCGTGCCCTGGGAGACTCCAAGAGGCCGCTGTACTTTTTGATAGCGGCTTCAGTCGTGAATGTCGTGCTCGACATTGTGTTCGTGATTTTCCTGCGGCTCGGCATCGCAGGGGCGGCTTATGCCACGATAATCTCTCAGGCTATCTCCATGGTGCTTGTGCTGTATGTTATGATTCGCACTGACGAATGCTACAAGATAACGTTCAGGGGCTTAAGGCTGGACACGAACTGTCTGCTCCGTGTCCTTAAGCAGGGCTTGCCGGGCGGCATACAGATGGCGATTACGGCATTTTCCAATGTGTTTGTGCAGGGCTATATAAACCGTTTCGGCTCTTCTTTTATGGCAGGCTGGTCTTGTTTTGGCAAGATAGACCAGTTCTCGCTGCTGCCGATTCAGAGTGTGTCGCTTTCGGTCACGACGTTTGCCGGGCAGAACTACGGCGCGCTGGACTGGAAGCGCATACAGAAGGGCGCGCGTGTTTCGCTGAATATCGCCTTTGTGATAACGGCTCTGCTTGTCTGTGTGTTTGAATTCGCTCCGCATGCGCTTGTCTCGCTGTTCAACCGGGATGAGCAGGTGCTGTATTACGGTTCGTGCTTTTTGCGGATATGCGCTCCGTTCTATGTATTCCGTTGCTTGAACCAGGTGTTTTCGGGCTGTCTGCGCGGCTTGGGCAATGCCATAGCTCCTACAGTCGTGATGCTGTCTTCGTTTGTGGCGTTCAGGCAGTTGTATCTCTTTGTTGCCACTCATATAACGCCGAGTGCTGTACCGCTTTATTTTGCTTTTCCTGCCGGCTGGACTATGTGCGGCATACTTATGACTGTTGTCTATATCTGCTATACCAGAAGCAAAAAGTTTTTGTCTCAGTTTTAGGCAGTGTATTTGCCCTGCACTGCGTTTTGTGCTATAATCCCCTGCTGTTATGGACGGACAATCTGGCGGCAGAATAGATTTTGCCTTTTTGGACAGCGGAACAGGCGGTATTCCGTATATGATAGAGCTAAAGAAGAAGAATCCGCATGCCCGCTGTGTGTATCTGGGAGACACGGAGCACTTTCCGTACGGAGAGAAGTCTTCGCAGGAAGTCACTGACTGCGCGGCGGCATCCATAAAAAGAATCGTGGAGCAGTGGAATCCGCTTACGCTTGTGATTGCCTGTAATACAATCAGCGTGACATCGCTTGACGAGCTGCGCCGGCTGTTCCCGGAGCTGCCGATTGTTGGGACTGTACCGGCGATACGGCTTGCAGCGCGCGTCTCGCAGAACAAGAAGATAGGTCTTTTGGCAACGAACGCCACGGTGCGGCACCCTTACTGCAGGGAGCTGGTTAAGAACTTTGCGGCGGACTGCGAGATTTTTAAGCGCGGCGACCCGGAGCTGATTTCGTTTATAGAACATTCGTTCTTTGAGGCAAGCGAGGAAGAGCGCTTTGCCGCGGTTAAGCCGGCAGTCGACTACTTTGCGGCCAACGGCTGCGACACTATTATCTTGGGATGCACGCATTATACCCATGTGGCTTCGTATATCCAGCGCTCTGCCGGGGAAAAGGTGCATGTGGTTGACAGCCGCGACGGTGTCGCGAACCAGGCGCTCAAAGTGGAGACTCAGAAACTAAAAGACAGTTCCCCTCTCTCTGCAGGTCTTGCCCCTTTGCCCCCGGACAGGAGTTTCTTTGTTACCAAGCTGGATTCAGAGAAAGACAGGGCTGAGTATGAAGATTTGTGCCGTAATTTTGATATTCCGTGGGGCGGTGTGCTGCGGTAGGTTGTTATGCTTTTTTAGCAGGGTAGATTTTAGCTACAACGTTCTGGATGGCGCAAACTAAATCCGCTACTTCTGCAAGGTTCTTGTCAAGCGAAAGATTGTAGAATATCTGTGTGCCGACCTTGTGCGGCGTGACAAGGCCGCAGTCCTTGAGGACTTTGAGGTGGTGGGAGATTGCGGGGCGGGAAAGCGAAGACATGGCGCTGAGTTCTGTGACGTTCACGCCGTTTTCTGACTTGCTTGCGCCTTCTGCTATGTCGAGAATGAGTTTTTGCCTTACTTCATCGCCCAACGCAATAAAAAGCGGGGCGCATGAGTTAAAGAGAAGTTTTATTCTATGCCAGTCATCTTTATCCATTGAAAGCATGTCCATATAACTAAATATAGACAGAATTTCTCTTTCTGTCAATCCGTCTAATCAATTAAACATTTGAACAAAAATTTGTCAAAAGTTATTGACAATACACAAAAATAACAGTAGATTTAGGTTATCAGTTTAATTGTTTGAACAAATGAACAAAGACGAGGTTACAGATGAAGTTTGTTAGGGCTTTTTTCAGACATCCAAAGATAATCGTTGCGGTGTGTGTAATTGCATCCGGCTGCTTGGGTTTCTTTATCAAGGATTTGTCTATCAGCAATTCGTCCAGAGATTTCTTTCCTCAGAAAGATGCTTCTTATGACAGAATGACAGAGACGGAGCGTACTTTTGGCAGTATGCTTTCCATCGGTGTCAGCATCGAGGCCAAGAGGGGTACAATTCTTACTCCAGAGTATATCAATGTCGTGAATAAAATCAGCGACAGGGCTTTGGAGCTTCATGATGTTGAGGATGTTGATTCTATCTCTGACATCGACTTTGTATGCGATGAGAACGGAGTTATTTCTGCAACGCCGTTGATTCCTGACGAGCATTTTGACGCTGACGATAACTTTATCGGAACTCCTGATATGATGAGTAAGATCAAGCTCCGCCTTTCTGAGTGGTATGACATGTATGACCGCGTTATCATAAATGACTCTTCTACTGCAACACAGATTCAGTTTTCCATTGTTCCGAAGGGGGATGCCTTTAAGGGCTATGACGATGCCAAGGAGAATCTTGATTTGGCTAAGGCCGCCCTTGCAGATGCGACTGCTTCTGGAGACGCAACGGCTGTAGAGGATGCTGCTAAGGCCGTTGACGAGGCAAAGAAGGCTCTTAAGGCTGCCGCAAAGACAAAGCGCTATGCAAAACCTGACTCAGATAGACAGGCTGCCGCTTATTATGCGGTAAAGAAGATTGTTGAGGAAGAATGCGCCGGTCACGAAGTTGAATACCGTTTCTACGGTGATCCTGTCCTTTCTGACAATTCCAAGTCGTTTATGATTACCGACCTTTCCCGTTTGATACCGCTTGTTGTTATTGTGGTAATCGTCACCTTGTACTTGAGCTTCCACACGGTGGCAGGTACGGTTCTGCCGCTCCTTACCGTTCTTATGTCTGCAATGCAGGCGTGCGGTCTTATGGGCTTGCTGCACATTAACTTTACTTTGGTTTCTTCTGTTATACCTGTCGCGCTTATTGCCTGCGGTTCTGCATACGGAATCCACGTTATGACGCACTATTACGTTGCTCTGAGCGAGGTGAAGGGCGAGATTACCAAAGAAATGTATGAAGACGCAATATTCAAGGGCTTGAGTGAAGTCTGGATGGCGGTTCTCCTTGCCGGGCTGACAACGGTTGTAGGTTTTATTTCGCTTATAACTAGTCCGCTTGAGCCTTTGCACAGCTTTGCCATTTTTACTGCAGTTGGTATTGCTGTTACCCTTGTTCTTTCTGTAACGTTCATACCGGCAATTCTGCTGCTCAAGTCTTACAAAAATGTCAAGCACCGCAACAGAATCGAACAACTTACGGACAAGGTTCGTGAAAAAATGGATCGTGCCCAGCAGCGCCGCGGAGGCCGTTCAGTTGAGGTCGCATCCGGCGAGACGCTCTATAAGTTCTACCGCTTCTTCTGTGGTACAGGCCCGCGTCTTATCATTACATCTTTGGCTATCGTAATTCTTTCTGTCTGGGGATTGAGCAAGCTTAAGATTGATACTTCTTTTGTGAACTATTTCCCAAAGAAGTCACAGTTCAGAATTGACTTGGACTATGTAGACAAGGAATTTGCAGGTTCAAACAGTCTGTATATCAACATCACCGGCCCGGACAAGGGGGATATAACCAATCCGGAGTTGCTTAAGGCCGTTGATGATATGGAAGAGTATCTTAATGACAAGTATCAGAATGTCGGCAAGATTGTGTCTCTTACGGGCTTTATAAAGAGAATCAACCAGGTGTGGCATGTTCCTGTATTGAATGCTTCTGGCTCTGCTGATGTGACTGAGGATGTAAGTTCTACAGAAGGCGGTGAGTCACTGGACAGCTGGGGAGACAGTCTTGATGACGGTTGGGAGGATGATGACTTTGCCTCTGACACTGAGGAACTGGATTCTGATTTTGGCGGCGGCGAGCTTGACAGCTGGGCTTCGGAATTTGATGATGATACTGCAGGTTCAGAGACTGCTGCCTCCTCAGCTGCTGATGACTGGGTTGACCCGAACAAGGCGTATGCCGAGGCTTTGGTAACCCCTGTGACAACACAGGAAGTCCTGCAGATGCTCAGAGACGCGTACGTCAAGGCCGGGGGAAAGACAGCTTCTATTGATGAGATTGTAGAAGTTCTTATGGCTGAAATGAACTACAATGGTATGGCATACTACGAGATTCCGTATGAGCCTAAAAAATACCCTGTGGCTACCCGTGAGGAGCTGCAGCAGGTGGTGAATAATTACCTTACACTGCTTTCCGGCTCTTTGGAGCGCTTTATTGATGATGACATGTCTCCAAAGGTTATGAGAATACAGTGCCAGCTCCGTGACCACTCTACAGAAAAGTCCGGTCTGATTATTGTCGACGCAAGGGCTTTTGCCGAAAAGTACTTCCCGAAGGACGCAGAGGGCAAGCCGTTGTATAAGCTTGAGGCTACGGGAACGGCTGAAATGGAATACACCATGACGAACATGATTGTTTCCAGCCAGCTGACAAGCCTTTTGCTTTCGCTGCTTTCTGTGTTTATCATCATAACTGTTTCATTCAAGTCCGGCTGGGCTGGCTTGCTTGGTGCAATTCCGCTTGCCTTTACCATCTTGCTTAACTACATGATGATGGGCTTTACTGGAATCAACTTGGACTTGATTACTTCTATCATCGCTTCCGTCGCTGTCGGCGTAGGAATTGACTACACAATCCACTTCCTTACCACTTATAAGGAAGAGAGGGCTTTGTCAAGCGACTTGACGGAAGTTACAAAGAATACGTTCCGCAAGAGCGGTCACGGTATTGTAACAAATGCTACGGCTGTTGCGTTCGGCTTTATCATACTGATGCTTTCAAAATTCGTTGTATTGAGATACATTGGAGTCTTGGTAGCTATTGTTATGTTTACGTCCAGTTTCTTGGCAATGACTATAATCCCGGGAATCCTGAACATCACGGATCCTAGGTTTATGCGTCCAAAGAGCGAACCAAAGGCGGAAATCGTACCCGATGACGAGAATGGCGAAAAGTAAATAAAAAAAAGGACCTGAGGAGTGTAACCTCCTCTCGGTCTATTCGTTTAATCTTTTGAACACTTAAATGACAAGCTTGTGTAGCTTTTGAAAGTGACGTGAAATATATTTGTAGAGGAGATTTGACCTATGAAGAAGACATCTAAAGTTCTTTCTGTTGTGGCTATGGCACTTACATTTGTAGTTGCAGGAGCATTTGCTGATGAAAAGGGAACAGAGATAATGCAAAAGTCTCTGGATATAGTAAAACCGAAGTTTACTCATTCTGTCGTCGCCATGACGCTTGAGTCAAAGGACGGAACAAAGGAAGTCCGCAGAGTTGAAGAATACGGACGCAACCACGATGACGGCGCCGGCAACAAGGTGAATGATGTTGTAATGCTCTTTCAGTCACCGGCCAATGTAAAGGACACTCGCTTCTTGCAGAAGGAGAACCACGGCAAGGATGATGACAAGTGGATCTATCTTCCTGCTTTGAAGAACACCCGCCGCGTTAACTCAAGCGAAGGCTCCAAGTCTTTTATGGGTACAGACGCAACGTATGATGACCTTTCTACCCGCGAAATCGATGAAGATGACCATCAGTTCCAGGGCGAGGAAGAGAAGAACGTTATGGGCACAAAATACCAATGCTACAAGATAAAGGAAGTGCCGTACGACAAGAAGAGTTCTCAGTACAGCTACAGAATGACATGGGTAGACAAGGCTACATACGTTCCTGTTTACACCGAGATGTTTGACAAGAACGGAAAGCTGATAAAGACACTTGAAGTTCCGTCTATAAAGAACATAGGCGGATACACAATAACTATGTATTCCAAGCTGACCAACGTCCAGGAAAAGCATTCAACAACACTGGCGCTGAATGAGAAATACCTGGTTCTTGACAAGGCTGTGCCGGACCGCGTGTTTACATCTAACTTCCTGAATACAGGAAAGTAAGTTGTAGCGCATATTGCAACACCATTCTGATGAGTTTGAGTGGTGTTGCTTTTTTTTACACTGCTATTAAAGACAGAGGATAATATGAAACTAAAAAAAATCGCTTTGTGTGCAGTCGCCGCATCCTATCTGACTTTTGGATTGACTTTTACTGCGGCTGCACAAGATGATTTTTCTGACTGGAACGACTGGGGCGCAGACGGCGCTTCTGACAGCGAAGACACTTCTTTTGCAGCTGACGATGATTTTTCGTCTTTTAATGATGATTCCGCTTCTGGTGATGACTTTGGCGGCGGTTTTAGTGACGGCGGCGAGTTTGGTGGAGATTTCGGAGATGATTTTGGCGGCGGATTTGGAGATGACTTTGGCTCATTCGGTGATGACGGCGGTTCTTCCGGCGGCAGCGCACTGACATTTTCGGGCAAGTTTTCGCTTGACACAAGATATTACTTTGCAAAAGATGATTCAACTGATTTTTTAAATAGATATTTGACTAACCAGGATCTTACCACTATGACCCTTTTGGGGCACAAAGACTCTTCCGGGGACGAAGTGGGGGTATTTGACTGCACGCTAAAGGCTCTTCCAAAAGCTCGTGTCACGGCTGCGTACAGCGGTACTAATTCCGAAGCGAGCCTTACGCTGAACTTTACGGAAGATGTTCTTAAGAATCATATTGTGGACTTGATTGATGAACTGGTCTTGCGCGGCTATTTCATGGACAACAACCTTACTGTTGAAGCTGGCAAGATGAAAGTCGTCTGGGGCAAAGGCGACAAGTTGCACGTGTTGGACAACTTTAATGCCGATGACTATACAGATTTTATCATCCCTGACTACATTGACCGCCGTGTTTCTACTCCTATGCTCCGTGCGGTGTACGCATTCCAGACTGCAAATCCCCTTACGGTTGAGGGAGTGTTCACCCCTTTCTTGCCGACTGATATTTATGCAAAGGAAGGCCCTTGGATGCCGGGCAGCTATGCTAAGCTGATGGGCAGCGTGTATACTGTGGCGAGCACGAGAGGAAAAATACCGGGCGGTACTTTGGATGACTTGAGGTCTGAGGTGCAGGAA
>CAZKPZ010000107.1:0-7627 GCA_964554745.1 uncultured Treponema sp.
ACTTTTAATGAATTCCGCTACAAGACGGGGATAACCCCTGCTTTTGTTACTGTTAACCATGAACTTTGGCAGGGGCACTATTCCAGTCTGGAAAAATACGCCTACGACCTTTACGTGAACAATTTTGAAGACGAGCGGCACTGGCTGATTGTGTATTCAGAGCCGGAGAATGTTGCTGAGGGTGAATTCAACGACTGGTCGTGGGAAGGAATGCAGGGCAATGATACTGACGACATCCTTACTCCTGCAATGACAAAGACGTTCAACGAAACCCTCTACTAGTATCTTCTTGCGCGCTCAAGGTATACGGTGGGGCAGGCAGCGAACATGGCACTGGAAGAGATTATCCCCCTGCTGATGCAGACGCAGTTCTTCTGGCCGGTGCTTATTTTTTCAGTAGTCATCACTGGGTTTGCATTCATGCACATGGTGCTTATGCTCGACTTGTTCAGCAAGTACCGCGGCGCAAAGCCCTGCGATGAAATTGTAGTCGGGCGCAACTGCGAATACTGCGGCAGCCTGTATTATCCCGGCACAATCAGCAAGTGCCCAAACTGCGGCGCACCGCTGCCTGCCGTGCGATAGTATACAGTCATGCTGTCGAAACGCTAGGGGTAATGCAACCGAACCCCTGGCGTTCATGCTGTCGTAACCCTAGCGTTCATGCAATCGAAACGCTGGGGGTAATGCGGTCGAACCCCTGGCGTTCACGATGCGTGACAGTATACTGTTGCGTTTGAATCAAGCCTAGAACGAGTGACCGCCGCCGCCACCGCCGGAGTAGCCGCCGCCCCGACCCCCGCCGGAAAAGCTGCTGCCTCCGGAAGTCTTGCAGCTGCCGCCTGTATTTATGATTTGCCTGTGCAGATTGCCCGGCTCCACCTTGACGTTGCTTATCCATCCTTTAAATACCGGCCTGGCTTTCTTTGCCGCCTTGGCTTCTTCTATGCGCGGCAAAAAGAGCGAGCAGAAGAACAAGGCGAGCACAAGTGCAAGCAGAATATTGTCCGCGGCCTTCATAGGCTCGCGTATCTTTTGCCCCTTGAGCAGCATTGTCACTTCGCTGAACACCTCGGCGGCCGCTCCGTAATAGTCCGCGGCGGAAGCATAGGAATACACATTGTCGCAAATGCTGTCTGCCTTGTCGTTGGTTACTGTCCGGTAGAATTCTCCGTCTGAGTGGATTCTAAGCTGCCGTGCGCCCATGTCTATTAAAAAGAGTGTGCCGTTCCTCTGCGGCCCTGCAAGAGAGCCGAACGTCTGCCTTGCAAACTCCGCAGGGCGCATGCCGGCGGCAGAGCGGGCGGTTACAAAAAGCGCGTCTCCCCACTGCGTTACGCCCTTCATCTGCTCCAGAAGCTGCCCCTCCTGGTATGAGTCAAGCAGCTTCTCGCCGTCCAGAATAAGAGCGGCATAGCCTGTCTCCGGGTTAGTCCATGAAAGACCGTCCTGCGCTTGCGGAACAGCGTCCTGCTGCCCTATGGAACTGGATTCCGTCTCGTCCGGCTCATCATCTATGATGTGCACTATGTCATAATCCTGATTCTGCGCCGCAGCAGGGTAAAGCGCGGCAAAAAAGATTGTGAGAAGCAAAAGCAGCGTGTTCTTTAATTTGCTCATAGTGTCACCTTCGTCTTGTCAAAGAAGTGCGGAACCGGCCGTGAAGTCCTTAGATTGTGCAGTTTTACGCTGCTAAAGATGGAAAGCACCGCACCCAGAATACAGGCGGCCGCAGTGCCATAGTAATACAGGTCGTTCACCGGCTGGTAAATAAAGCAGGCCGCGGCAAGCAGCAATGACGCGATGCTGCCGAATGCGCCTTTCATATAGGAAGGCAGTGTGCTGGGGGCTGCGGACTTTTGGAACACTCTTGCATAGCCCCTGTCCTGCGTGCGGTTCCATGCGGCCTTTCCCTTGTTGTAGGAACGCGTATAGCGTACCAGAACGATGAGCGAAAGCAGCGCGACTGCAAACAGCATGGTCTTGGGCGTGATGTTCAAGAAAAGCTGCAGAAGCACAAAGAGCGGAACGGCAAGCAGCAGTGCGGAGCACGTGAACTTCTTTATGTCTGCCGGAACTTCCGCAAAGACTTCCCCTGTCTCGCCGTTTACCACGGCGTAGCTGACGCGCTCATTGTCTCTGCGAGTCATGAACCATACCGGCAGCATGGCAAGCTTTGATGTCACTGTGCCGTCCGCCCTTACGGCAGAAAGCGAGACATTCCCCCTGCTCCTCACGCTTGAGGCCGGCAGGGAGTCTCTAAGCTGCGGCTCTATCGCGTCTACGGCTTCTTCTGCCACTTGGTCGGAATAAGTGTCCTTGTCAACATCGGCTATGTCTGCCCATGAACCTATCATATAGGCCGGGTTATAGGGAACAAGCGCGCTCCTTGAAAAGCCGCCGATTGTGTCTGTAATCCGGTCTTCAAGGCTTGCCGAAGCGTCGTGCAGCGGGCCGTCCGCCACATGGCCGGAGACTTCTCCGCGTATGTCGTATAGCTGGGTGTAGCGGATGTTTCCGTCAATCCAGCTTTCCTCTCCCCTGGCAGTGACAGAGCCGTTAGGAGTAAAACTATACTGCCAGAAGGGAATGAAGGAGCTGCGGAACGAGAGCGCGCCTTCACCGAGCAGGTCTTTAGGCAGAAAGTGCGAGCTTTTGAGCCGCGCCTTGTACAGCTCAACGCATTTTTCTCTTGTAATCTTGAACGGAATGATGTAGTCCGGCTTTTGCAGCCGTTCCAGGCGGCTTTGCAGCGTAACAAAGGTTCCGCAGTAGGGGCAGTAGTCCACCGCGTCCAAATCCTGCGAGGCTACCTGCGCGCCGCAGCTGGGGCAGGTAAAGACCTTGGTCTGGTCTTGAGCGTCGGTGCTTTCGTCGGCAGCGGCTGACTGCCTGAACTTGGCCGGGTCAAAGCTGCCGGCGCAGTTCTCGCAGATGAGCATCTGGCTTGGAATGTCAAAGCGGAGCGTTCCTCCGCAGCTTGGGCATCTTGAAGACATAACACTTTTATTTTCTCACACCTTCTGCGATATTGCAAGTTCTGCAATTGTGAGTTTTTTACTTTGTTTGTCGCCTAGCGAAGCAGCATTTCGTCGTTTGTGAGTGACGCGTTTTTTATGCTGCGGAATTTCTCTATAAGGCCGTCGAGCGAGAGCTGGTCTTTTTCCTGCTTGCCGATGTCCAGTATGATTTCCCCCTTGTCCATCATCAGGAGTCTGTTGCCGTAGTCAAGCGCCTGCTGCATGTTGTGCGTTACCATCATTACAGTAAGGTTATAGTCGCTTGCGAACTTTTTGGTAAGGTTCATTATCTTTTCTGCGTTCGCAGGGTCAAGCGCCGCCGTGTGCTCGTCAAGCAGCAGCAGACTGGGCTTTGACATGACCGCCATAAGCAATGTTAGCGCCTGCCGCTGACCGCCGGAAAACTGCTCCACGTTGTCGTTCAGGCGGTTTTCAAGACCCATGTCCAGAACGGAAAGCTCTTGCTTGAACTGCGCCCTGAGCTTTTTGTTCAGACTGATTCTAAGCCCCTTGAAGCCCTTTTTGCATGCAATGACCATGTTGTCTTCAAGGCTCATCTTGCCGGCGGTTCCCAGCAGCGGGTTCTGGAAAATGCGGCCTATGTATTTTGCGCGGCGGTATTCCTTTTCGTTGGTGATGTTCACTCTGCCGCTGTCGCTTTCAAGGAATATGGAGCCAGTGGTGGGCTTAAGGCTGCCGGCTATGATATTGTAGAGCGTTGACTTGCCCGCACCGTTTGAACCGATTACCGTAACAAAGTCGCCGCGGTTTATCTTGAGGTTTATGTTCTTTAGGGCTTGCTTTTCGTCGGGTGTGCCGGGGTTAAAGACAATGCCTATATTCTGGAGTTCAATCATTTCTTCTTTCCTATGTTTAGCTTTGTTGTCACAAGACAGGCGATGATGAGTATGCCGGTTACCAGCTTGAGGTCATTCGGTGTAAGGTGGATATAGTGTCCGTATGTGCGCGCAAGAATCATAAGCGCGCGGTATATGCAGGAGCCGAGCAGTACTCTGAATGTCTGCATGCCTATTTTGTTTGAGTGAATCACGAATTCACCTAGCATAAGAGACGCAAGGCCTGAGACAACAGTGCCTGTTCCCATGCCTACGTCGGCAAAGCCGTTGTACATGGCGGCAAAGGCACCTGCTAAGGCTGCGATGCCGTTGCTAAAGCTTATGCCGATTGTCTGCAACACAGCCGGATTCACGCCCTGCGAGATGACCAGCTGCGGGTTTGCTCCCAGTGCTCCCATCGTAAGGCCCATGTCTGTGTGATAGAACAGGTCGAGCAGAGCCTTTATTGCAAAGACAAAGAGCGCAAGGAATGTCACAATGCCCCAGTCGGGATTTATCTCGAAGGGAAGCTCATACATCTTGTCTATGATGCCTGAAAAGAGCGTCGGAATGCGCAGAAACGAGATGTTCGCCCTGTTGCCCATGATGCGCAGGTTCACGGAGTAGAGCATCGTCATTGTAAGGATTCCTGCCAGCAGGTCGGGAATGCGCAGCTTGGTGTAGATTGCCGTTGTAATGAGTCCGGCTAACAGTCCGGCCGCAAAAGAAAAGAGAAGGGCTGGTACGACGGGAATGCCGTTCACCAGGCACGCAGCCAATACGCACGCGCCAAGCGGAAACGAACCGTCAACCGTCATGTCACAGAAATTCAGGACTCTGAATGTACTGAACGTACCCAGAACCATCAGCCCGTAGATTAAACCTTCTATAATAATACTTGAAATCACGTGGTAATGCTACTTATAAAAGAAACTTCTGTCAAGTGTAAAGGGCTGTCCGCTCTTTTGGGGCAGCCCCGCTTATGCTTCGCAGGCTGTGTTTTTTACTTTGTGCTTAGCTTGCCATTTTCAAAAATCATGTTCGCCTGTGCAAGGTACTTTGCTGGGATTGTGATGCCGCAGTCCTTGAGCGCGTCCATGTCAAAGAGCAGGTCTTTTTCTGACGGGTCTGTGATGAACTTTACCGGAATCTTCGCCGGCTTTGTTCCCTTAAGAATCTGGCTGATGATGTCTCCTGTGGCAAGACCGGCCTTGTAGTAGTTAAAGCCGCTTGCAATGGTGATTCCGCCGCTCATTGCACCAGTCACGTCTGCCGAGTAAATCGGCTTGTGCGCTTTGTTGAATACGCTGATGAGTGCCGGCAGTGCGGAGAAAACAGTGTTGTCGGTGGTGAGGTATACGCCGTCAACGCGCTTTACTATGGATTCCGCAGCCTGCTTTACTTCGTCAGACTTGGTAATGCTCTGTGTTACAAGTTCAAGACCTGCCTTTCTGCAGCCCTCTTTTACAAGCTCCAGTGAGCTGATGGAGTTCGCCTCGTTGCTTGTGTAGATGTAGCCCAGCGTCTTTATGCCGGTAAGTTCCTTGAACAGAGCGATGTCTTCGACCGTAGGAACTGCGTCGCTGAGTCCTGTTACATTGCGGTAGCCGGAGTTTACGTCCTGTACAAGTCCTGCACCAACCGGGTCCGTTATGCAGGAGAAGACGACAGGCTTTGCCTTTATTGTGTTTGCAAGGGCGACTGCAACAGGTGTTGCTATGCCGACAGCCACATCGACTTTTTCTGACTTATACAGGGATGCAATCTGTGCTGCAGTTCCTACATCTCCGTTCGCATTCTGCAAGTCATATTCAGCGGCAATGCCAAGGGCAGCGAGTCTGTCCTGAATGCCCTTTTCTATCTGGTCAAGGGCAGGGTGCTGCACGATTTTGGCTATTCCGATTTTAACCTTTGCGTCTTTCTTTGCCTTTGCGCTCACCTGTGTAAAGGCTGACAGTGTTAAGAGTATTGAAAAAACAGATATTATCTTCTTCATTGTTGGTTCCTCCGTATCTATCGTTAGTAACAGATTACTGTTAAACAGAACTTCTGTCAAGAGAAACATTTGGAATTTATTCACAAATCTTTTGCTATACAAAGAGGAATAAAAGTATTATAATGATAAAAATTAAAAGAGAGGATTCTTAAATGGCACAGTTCTATTTTTTATCTGTTTTGTTCAATATTCTGGCAGGTTTGATTTTAGTATATGGAAAAGATTTTACGAGCTACGATAGCGACGATTTGTCTCCTGCCAATCTTGACTCTTCTGATGCTGACGATGACTTTAGCGACATAACGGCTTCTGTAGAAGAAGAGGCCGCCGCTTCTGAGTCAAAGGAAGCTAATTCCGCAGGTGACTTTGCAATTCTGAACAACAAGACCTTCCGCCTGGTCGTGGGTATTCTGGGTGTCTTTGTTGGAATTATCAAGCTGCTTTCTCCGATGGACATTCCATTTGTAGGAGACTTGATTCCTGCCTTGGCCGGAATTGTGGGCGGCTTTGCCCTGTTGGTTGAGTACTACGTTATTTCTTCCGGCGACAGCGGCATAAATGACACTCTGAGGGAAATCTTCATTGACTCCAGAAAATACTTGGGCATTATCTGCGTGGCCGCGGGTGTGTTGCATTTTATTCTTTATAACGTGGTATTGCTCTAGTCTGGAATATGGCAGCTTCAATCGCGTGCATAGCCTTTAACAACGGCAAGGTTCTTATTGCCCACCGTAACCCGGTAGGCCAGATGGGCGGTCGCTGGGAATTCCCCGGCGGCAAGGTTGAAGACGGCGAAAGCCTGCAGCAAGCCGCCATAAGGGAATTCCAGGAAGAATTCGGTGTGGCGATTACCGTAGGGGAGCAGATAGCGCAGTCGGCGTTCGTTCACAACGGCAAGACCGTACCTCTGACGGCGTATAGAATATACGTTCCCCACGACGGCATTGCCGTTCCCTATACTTTGTCGGAGCATACTGAATACCGCTGGGTCACTCTGGATGAGATAGCTAGCCTTGACTTTGTGGACAGCGACTTAAAGATTTACCCGGACGTAAAGAACTATTTTAGTGAATATGGCAAATAAACATTCCGCAAGATTTCTGCTAACATGTCTTTTGCTTCCTCTTTTGCTGACTTCATGCCGCATAAAAAGCTTTAGGCCTATAGAATTCCGCTCGGCATCAGAAGATGC
Source organism: uncultured Treponema sp. (assembly GCA_964554745.1). Lineage (GTDB taxonomy): Bacteria > Spirochaetota > Spirochaetia > Treponematales > Treponemataceae > Treponema_D. Next base: position 7,045 of record CAZKPZ010000107.1, read on the forward strand.
CATGGCCTATATTCCTGGAACTGAATGGGCGGTGGTAACAGAACCGATTGCCTGTCTGCGGGCGGACATAGGATTTGAAGAAAAGGTGAATGTGCGTGTCCGTATCGGAGATATGATGCAGGTGAGGGGGCGCAAGATTGTGCGCATAGAGACTGCGGAGGGCAGAGAAAGCTCTATGGTTTGGTACTTGTTCGACCGCGGCTGGATGGAAGAAACTTCCCTTAAGGTTTTTGACAACAAGATGCGCGCGGAATCCATGTCTAAGAAGCTCCTCGAAAAATAAATCCGTTTACAGATTAAAATATAGGCATTTACTTTCCTTAGAAAGACGTTACAACGTACGTTAAAGCGAGAGCTCGGTTTCGCTCGCTGCACTACCCAGACTACCCACTTTTTGGCAAAAATCTTTAAAAAATCGATACGAATTCGCAAAATACTACCCAAGTTCGCTTTGCGAACTTAACGAGAATTTACTTGCTCGTAGCAGCTCGCATTTTTTTCTGCGAAAAAAAACGTAAATTCTCGCAAATTCTTTAAAATCCTACCCAATCGGGTAGTGGACTTCTGGGAAATTGGGCTGTAA
>CAZKPZ010000108.1:0-6027 GCA_964554745.1 uncultured Treponema sp.
GCATCAGAAAAATCCCCCTGTGTTCCCATTATAAGAGACTCCTGTACCGCAAAATCCGCAAGAACACGTTTTATTTCATTATATTTAACATCATTCATATAAAAAAATCGATTTACCCCTTGATAAAGTTTTTTCTATTTGCGATAGTATTTTAACACGCCGGCTTGGTGGAATGGTAGACACGAAAGACTCAAAATCTTTTGCCAGTGATGGTGTCTGAGTTCAAGTCTCAGAGCCGGTAATCCAAGATAAACAAGATAGAATGCAGTCTTCATTTATGTAAGACTGCTTTTTTTTACCCAAACGACAATTCCGTATTACAGCATTCCAAATCCCCCTGCAAAACCGACTTCTGTTTTCCTATACGCGAGTGCTTCTTTCATGCAGGACTCATCTATATCGTCCAGTCCTTTCATGTCTGCAATAGTACGCGAAAGCTTCATGCAACCGGCAATACCGCGCGGAGAAAGAGCGTACTTTTCAACCGAACTGTCCAGCAATTCCTTTGCCGCAGAAGACAGCACACAATACAAGCTGATTTCAGACGGAGTAAGTCTTGCGTTCCGCTTCCCCTGCCGTTTGCGCTGGACTGAGACTGCGTGGGCAATCTCAAGCCGCAGCGCAGCGGTAGTCTTTGGCAGTTCCTTCTCTTTTTTGCTTTCCACCTGCACGCGTATATCAACGCGGTCTAAGAGCGGCGCAGAAAATTTCTTCCAATATTGTTCCACCGCATGAGACGAGCACAGGCATATCTTTTCCGCAGAGCCAAAATTGCCGCAAGGACATGGATTAGTCGCCATCAGAAGCTGAAACGACGCAGGAAACACCGTAGAACGCCCAGCCCGGCTCAACGTAATCGAACCACTTTCAATAGGAACACGCAGCATCTGCAGCACAGACGTCCTGAATTCGGCGGCCTCGTCCAAGAATAATACGCCGTTGTGCGCCAGTGAAATCTCTCCGGGCGTACAATGCACTCCGCCGCCGCACATGCCTTCTATCGTCGCAGTCTGATGCGGCTGTCTGAACGGCGGCTTGCGTATTACCGGATGTTCCGGCGGCAATAAACCGGCAATGGAATAGATGCGTGTCACCGGCTGCGACTCTTCTATTGTAAGAAAAGGCAGCAGAGCGGAAAACTTCTGCATGGCAAGAGTCTTGCCGCATCCCGGAGGGCCGAACGCCAGCGTATTGTGCCCGCCAGCCGCAGCAATCTGCAACGCCCGTATAAAGAATTCCTGATTGTGCACTTCGCCATACTCAAAGCCAGTCTCCACCTGCGGAAACAAAACGCCATCCACATTCACCGCGTCCAAATCCCCATGCTGAGCATTGTCACGACGTTCCAGCTCAGTAAATGCCCCTGGATTGCTCAGCGCCCGGTACGAGTCAATCAAATTTTCAGCGCCAAAAACTTTCATGCCGGCAATACTTCGCGCCTCATCAGCATTCGCCGCAGGAACAATGCAATAGCGTATTCCCCCTGCATACGCCGTGCTCACGGCTGCGTGTATTCCCCTCACCGCCCGCACACGGCCGTTCAATTCCAGTTCCCCAAGAACAAGCAGTGGGCCTGCGCCCCATTCTTTCTTGCTACCGTCAACTTTGTCTTTTTCCGCAAGTACGGCAAGCGCAACCGCAAGATCAAAGCCAGCTCCCTCTTTTTTTAAGTCAGCAGGAGCCAAGCTGATTAATACGCGCTCCGGGGGAAAATCCAGACCGCAATTGCGGATTGCGCTCCGCATGCGCTCACGCGACTCCTTTACCGCGCCGTCGGCAAGTCCCACGATATCAACGGCAGGAATTCCGCGCCGCAAATCAACTTCCACACTCACAAGAGAGCCTTCATAACCAAAAGGTGAAAAACTATAAATTTGCATAACCCATATCGACCTATACCTATAAAGTAGACGCAGAACATAAAAAAACTGCAAAAATACAATGCAAATGCCCAAAAATAATGCTATACTCTTTTTCCTATGGAACTTATGATTCTTTGCAAAGTTGTTGACAACTACGGAGACATCGGCTTTGTATACCGCCTTGCGCGCGCGCTCTCTGAACTGGACAAAGACATGCACCTTTCGCTCGTTGTAAGCGACCTGCCGTCATTCGCCTTTATGGCACCCGGCATCGATGAAAAGGCTGCCCGGCAAAGCTATAACGGCTGGGACGTTCTTGACGGCAACAATGCGGCAGTCTGCAAGGAATACTGTGCCGTCCATGCTCCAAAAATCATACTGGAATGTTTCCAGTGCGGCCGTCCCGCCTGGCTTGAAGATATTCTGTTTGACAAAAGCCAAGAACAGAGCAAAAAGAATGTACAGATACTGAACATTGAATATCTGACGGCAGAATCATGGGCAGACGACTTTCACCTGCTAAAGAGCGGCACTCGCTCCGCATTCGTAAAAAAAGTTAATTTCATGCCGGGCTTTACATCAAAAACAGCAGGACTCATATTGGACAAGCCGTTCACAGACTACCTTGCCCACAAAGAAACAGCGCTGCAGCAGCTTCGCGCGACACTCCCCGACTTTACGGCCGATGAATACAATATTGTTGTCTTTGCCTATAAAAAAGACTTCTCACCCTTTGTCAGCGCACTGCAACAGTTCAGCAAAAGCAATGCAGAACACAATAAAGTCCACGTCTATGTGGCTGCAGGAATCAGCCAGAGCGTATTCATGCAGGCATACGAGGCAAACTCATGCAGCTTCACCTGTACGCAACTGCCCCGGCTCTATCAGACAAGCTGGGACGCTCTGCTCACTATGTGCGACCTGAATCTTATCCGCGGGGAGGATTCCTTTTCACGAGCATGCCTTGCAGGAATTCCGTTCGTCTGGCACGCATACCAACAGGACGGAGAATACCAAATCGAAAAGCTGTATGCGACACTATGCCGCATGAAAGGATTCTTCAGCAACGAGAATTACAGTCTGCTTACACGGCTTTCCATTCTGTACAACCTGCACCCCGGATGCCAAATAGGTACGGAAGCACAGGAAATAATAGCAGAACATTTTCCTCAAGCGCTGCAAAATAAAGAGAACGCAGAATGGCTGAACAGGCAGAGCGAAGCATATTTTTATGAATTTTTCGCAAAGGCCGGAACGCTCAAAAAAAGCTTTGCAGACTTTTCAGCCTCACTGATAAGCAATGGAGACTTCGCCCTGCACCTGCACGACTATCTCAAGGGGCATTGTTATACATTGTAAAAGGGTGTATTATAACCGGCATGAAATCAATCGCAAATTATCATACACACACCTATCTCTGCAAACATGCGGCAGGCACTCCCGCCGACTTTGTTGCCCAAGCGGCAAAAGAACACTGCACAGAACTGGGATTCAGCGACCACTGCCCTTGGGATTCTGCTTTCGGCGACTGCTGGGCGCACGTAAGAATGTCCACCGAAGACCTACCGCTCTATAAATCCATGGTGCAGGAAGCAAAAGACATTGCGAATTTCCCGGTATATATGGGCTTTGAATGTGAATGGGACGCACGGTTCAAGTCTTGGTACACAGACGAACTAAAAGGAAAATGGGGCGCAGAATATCTTGTTCTGGGGCCTCACTGGGTGGTAGACGGCAACGAGCATGTATACTGCCCCGAAATCACAGACAAAAAACTACTGTACAAATACACAGACCAGACTATACAGGCAATGGGCAGCGGCTATTTTGCGTTCATCGCTCACCCGGATCTTTTTATGCGCGGCTGGAAAGAATGGGACGCAGATGCAGAAGCCTGCCTCAAGGCAATACTGGATGCAGCCGTGGACTTACAGCTGCCGGTTGAAGTCAACGGACTCGGCTCCACACGCACCCCTAACGAAACTTCACGCGGAATGCGCTATATGTATCCCTATGTAGAATTCTGGGAGATGGTCGCCGCAAACGGCAAGGCAAAAGTCATCTGCAACTCAGATGCCCACGATCCACTAGACGTGATTATGAATGCTTGGCGTGCAAGAGACTTTGCCTCGCGCTTTGGCCTCACGCCGATTGACAAACTGGAATTCTGACCGTCTGCACATAAAACAAGCGGGTGTGCCCGGCACACCCACATTAACTACTTCTTAAGCTTATTATACAACTTCCTGATTAAGCCAATCTTGCCAAAGCAAATCCAATAAAGCAGCGCAAGCACAAGCACAATCGGCACACCAAAAATAACCACGTACAGAACGGCAAAGAAAAATCCTACAAAGAAGTTTGCCAGATTATACAGGAACTCCCGGAAAGAATTCCCTGCGTCAGGCAGCACAAATCCCGATTCATTCTGGTTTGCCGGCAAGCGAGCGTCAACAGAGATTTCAGAAAAATCTATCTGTGAAGAAAGGCGGTTCATCTGCCCCTGCATTGACTCCAAGTCAGCCGTCACCTCGTTGATTTTGCTCTCTATCTCAATCAAATCCTTGATGTCTTTTGCGCTCTTAAGGTAATTCTCCAGACGCTCCAGCATAACCTGTTTTGTCTCCAAGCGAGTCTTCAAATCGTAGAACTGCTCTGTCACGTCCTGACTGTTCACGTTCTTGCTCTTTACCTTGCCAAAGCCAGAGGTCTCGCCCATCGCCTGCTCAAAAGAACGACTGGGAATCTTTACCGTCATGCTTATACCGTTGCGCCACTCGGAGGAATTTGCGACATATCCGCCGTATTTTTTCACCCAGGCTTCAACAGCAGCCTTTGTATCCGCAAGATTCTGAACCTCAAGGCTGACACTTCCAGTACGAATCAGCTTGCGCTCGAAATCAGGTTCCGCAGGAGCAGGGGCCGGAGCAGCAGGGACTTCCCCGCGGGAAGCGAGTTTTGCAGATGCCGTTGAAAACGATGTATTGTATGCGCCCTCAGCTTCAACAGCGGCCGCGTCCTGCATTGCATAGCTTACGCTCTTTTTGGCACAAGCTGCAGTGCAGAAAAAACTTGTCAAGACTACGGCCGTAGCAAGCAGAAAGTCCATTCTTTTCATTTCGTATCCTCCAAAAATCTTAATGTCAACTGATATAAGAACAGAATAGAAAGCTCTATGTTACATTCTTTTTAATCGGCTCCGTCCGGTGATATAGATAAATATCTGATTACTTATTATAATCATGCCAATGATAGACAAAGACTTTTATTCAAAACTAACACGGCTGACACTCCCCATAGCTCTCCAAAGCTTAATGCTCGCAGCAGTCGCGGCGGCAGACACCTTTATGCTCGGCAATGTGGAACAGAACATGATGTCGGCTGTCTCGCTGGCAACACAGATACAGTTCATCCAGAACATGGTTATATCAGCAGCTTCCGGCGCAACGTCAATATTGGGCGCTCAGTACTGGGGCAAGAATGACAAGGGAACTGTCAACGAGATTTTCTGCCTGAGCCTTAAGATTTGCGGTCTGGTATCAGTCGTCTTCTTTATAATGTGCGTATTCCTTCCGCAGTTGCTGATGACAATTTTCACCAACGATGCAGAACTGAACACCATCGGCTGCACCTACTTAAGGATTGCCGGCTGGTCATACCTTATGACCGGCATCATCGAATGTTATCTTACAGTCATGAAGATAAGCGACCATGCCAAGCAAAGCGCCTGCATCAGCTCTGTTACAGTAGTAATAAACATCGCATTGAACGCAGTCTTAATCTTCGGCCTGTTCGGCTTCATTCCAATGGGAGTCCAGGGAGCAGCCATTGCGACACTCATCTCAAGAATCATCGAATGTCTTTGGGTTGTAGCAATATCGCTCAAAAAAGATTTCATTTCTCCAAAATTGTCGAACTTCTTCAAGAAGAACAAACCGCTCACCCTTGATTTCGTAAAGTGCAGTCTACCCCTCTTGGGCGCATGCCTGTTCTGGGGAGTGGGCTTCACATCGTACACTGCGTTCATGGGGCACCTGGGGCAGGACGCTGCGGCAGCAAACTCCGTCACCTCTGTCGTGCGGGACTTGGTGTGCTGCGCCTGTACCGGCAAATCAAGCGCCGCCGGCATTATCGTCGGCAACGAACTTGGAGCAGGCCAGCTTGA
>CAZKPZ010000108.1:6037-7576 GCA_964554745.1 uncultured Treponema sp.
AGAAATACGGCATCAAGCTAGCAAAAAGCTCTTTGGTGCTGGGCCTTGCCTCAACGGCAGTACTGCTCATCCGGACACCGCCTGTCATGCATTTTGTAAAGCTTTCAGACGAAGCCAGACAGCTGCTTGTCGGCATGATGATTATAATGGCAGTTTACATGATTGGACGCTGCGTGAACTCAGTCATCATAAACGGCATTTTTGCGTCTGGCGGAGACACGCTCTTTGACATGTACAGTCTCTTGGTATGCATGTGGGGACTTGCAGTACCGCTGGCAGCCTTGGGAACATTTGTGTTCCACTGGAACGTACTTATTATCTACGCCTGTACCTGTCTTGACGAAGTAGGCAAAATCCCTTGGGTGCTACACCACTTCGGCCGCTATAAATGGGTTCGCGACCTCACACGCTAGAGGCATAATTGTATGCAGCAGATGAGAATCTACGAAGTCACGTCAGACAAAAGTCAGTTTATGAACCTGCTCCTGCTCGCCGATGAGCAGCCCGAAATGGTGGAAAAGTACCTTGGGCGCGGACGGATGTTCGTCCTGGACGATGACGGAGTTAAGGCCGAATGCGTCGTTACGGACGAAGGAGGTGGAGTCGCTGAAATCAAGAACATCGCCGTCTTACCGGAATGCCAGAAAAAAGGCTATGGCAGGGCACTGACTGATTTTGTTGAAGGTGAATTCAAAGGAAGATACAGGATGCTGCGGGTAGGCACAGGCGACAGCCCTCTGACGATTCCATTCTACAAAAAGTGTGGCTTTAGCGAAAGTCACAGAATCAAGGACTTTTTCACTGAAAATTACGACCACCCGATTTTTGAGTGCGGTATACAGCTGGTTGACATGGTTGTGCTGCAAAAGTCGTTGTAACGAAGGATTTTTACTTATGAACTGGGCTGTGCCAGAGTGTTTCTTGCCTAACTGGCAATCCAAGCTAAAATGAAGGGTACAACATAGCTATGATAAAGGGTCTATCATCGCTATGTTTAAAGGTGTATCATAGCGATGTTTAAAGGTGCTATTCTTTTCCGCACAAGATTACAGGCGGTACAAACGGAATTGAGGCGGCGGTAAAAGAACTATTCGCCGATGCCTACGCAGGTTCGGCTGACAGCCCGATAATTTTTGCCGACATCACGCAAGAAGATTGGAAAAATATACGGTACAAATAAACGAGGGGTAAAAATGGGCATCAACTACCGCAACAAGGCTTTGGTCGAGCTAATCAGAACGGACACGTGAATTGCTCTTGTCTATCTCCTGCTCTTAATAAGTTTCAGCACACCTTGGTTCACCGCCCTGTACACAAGTGCAAGAATCATGGTAAGCGCGACAACCAGCACGCAATACATCTCTTTGCCGATAAGGGCGGGATACGCCTTTGAGGCGATGTTTATTGCCAGAACGTTCATCATGTACGTCTCGTATGAAATCTTTCCGAGGAATCGCGTGACTGGGTTTGAGGTCTTAACTTTCTTAAGCAGCACGTAAAGCAAAAGGGCAAACAGTGCCACATAGGGAAGCTGCCCTA
>CAZKPZ010000109.1:0-7323 GCA_964554745.1 uncultured Treponema sp.
CCAGCGTATCAGAAGCCGGAGCTTCGGCAGCAGGCTCTTCAGCAGCCGGTTCTTCTGGCATACCCATATCGGCAAGCGGTTCTTCCATTGCAGGAACTTCAGGCACCGGTTCTACAGAAGCGCTTTCGTCAGTAACAGGCTCTTCTTCCGCAGCGGAAGAATCCGGCATCTCGAACAAATCAGGCGGCAGGGAACTTGTTAAGTCAACGGAATCGTCTTCCTTAGCCTCAAAGTCCTTATCCGCACTATCAAAGTCAAAGGGGTCAGCCTCTGCCGCCTGTTCTGGAGCGGCAGAAAGCTCATCAAGCTTTTTCTCGAATTCTTCCTTATGAGTCTCTTCACTTTCCCGGGGAGCAGGACTTGTTTCCTCAGGAGCTTTCTGTGCAGCGCCAGGCGGAAGAGAGTCAGCGACAAACGAGGCCAAGTCAAAGTCATCGTCCGCACCGGCATCTGCTCCGGCAGCAGAAGAACTTGCGTCCTTGCCGTCCAAAAAGTCTTCTTCGGGAGCCTCTTCTTCTGCTTCATTTTCTTCTTCGCCTTTTACCGTTCCGTCTCCGCTAAAGGCAAGCAAAGAATCCAAGTCCAAATCTTCTATAGGAGTTTCCTCCGGCTCTGGCTCTGGTTCCGGCTCGGCAGGTTCTTCAAATTCACTTAAATCATCAGCAGAAATGTCAATATCAGAGCCAGGATTTAAAATATCAGAAACATCAGGCAAAGAAACGGCAGGTGCATCGCTTTCCTTGCTCTCTGCCCCCTTGTCAGCCTTGGGTTCATCAAAAAGACCTGAGACATTGTACTTTTCTTTTTCGCGTTCGGCCGCAGCTGCCTCTGCCTGCTGCACTTCCTCTTCAGAAACCTGCGGCATTCCATCCAAAAAGTCCTCAGAGTCATCGGCAACGGTTATCTTCTTGGGAATCTTAACCGTAACAGGTTTTTCTCCCCTGGCAGAACGAATCTTAACCTCATCGCCTACGTTCAATATATCTGCGTTAAACTGTTTAAGCTGATTTAATCCTGGCATAGCCTTATCATTATACTCCGCAAATTGACATTCTTTCAACATCTTTATCGGAATAAAAAAAAGGCGGTATTTCTAAAGCTAAATCAAGCTTCTTAATCTTGCATGCAGCAGTAAATAATGATAAAGTAAGCAATAAGGAGACCGATATTATTTATATGGATAAGAAATTATTCCGTACCTTAGTATTTGTTTTTTCACTTTTTACGCTGCCGGTTCTCACTGCCGCAGCGGCAGAAACCGCAGAGCCGGATTCTGAATATACGGATCTTGTAACCAGCATTACGCAAGTAACTGCTCCGTACATCAAGGGCGACTACCTCATCTTTACGTCCAAGCCTGACTCTCGCTTTGTAGGCATAGCATTCGACTTTGAAGAATTCAATAAAGTGCATCCCTACATGAAGCACAACACTTATGACGAGAACGGCGAAGTAGAAAAATCAATCTTCTTTTACGCGCTCAAGCTTTCCAAGAACATGCAGGAAATCAGATACCGCATTGTTGTGGACGGACTGTGGACGCTCGACAGCACGAACAGCGACAAAATCTACGACGACCGTACAGGCATACAGCTTTCCCGCTGCGATGTGCGCCGCTAAATCCCGCCGGCAACGGAAGTGTTGCCTAACCGCGTCGTTCGCTTTGTGTACAAGGGGGAATCAGGCAGGCAGATTAGGCTCGGCGGTACATTCACAAATTGGGACAGCTGGATTTATGAAATGAAAGAAGTACAGCCCGGACTCTACCAGTTTGACTTAAGCTTGCCGCCAGGAACATATCAATATTCTTATTACACAGGCGTAAACGTTCTGGTAGACACCACAAATCCGGAGCGCTGCTACACCAAAGACGGCAAAATTGCCTCTCAGCTTACAGTAAACTAACAGCGCTCCTGCATTTAGGCACTTATCGGTGTCGGCGTGTCGTTGTCATTATTGTCATCATCGCCGTTATACCCCTTGACATGTACAATGAACATCAGCCTCTGCAAGGCCGATCTCAAGGCTTCACGCAGTGGCAGTGTCTGACCATTGCTGTCAGGCGTAAGGGCAAGGGCATTTTCCATAAACGTAGACATAACCGGCGGCTCACAGCCGAACCGTTGCGTCATCTCCTCGCCGCTGTACATACGGTGCTCAAATGGCAAAAGCTTTGCCGCAGGATAGAACCTGCACGGCTTCCAGCGGGATTTGCCGTTCTTGTCCCACTCACCGGAATAGCCGAACAGACGGCAGATAAGGCAGCGGCCTTCGTACACAGTACAATGATACTCCGACAGCGGCTCAAACAGAATACAACCGTCAGGATTATTAGCCGACTCATACGTGCCGGTAAGAATCTTTTTTGCAACAATCGGCTTATTCTCAAGCATCCAGGCAGCCAGATACAAGGCCTCGCCTTCAAGCAAATCCGGCTCAAAGTGGCCGCAGCAGTCACCGCAACCGTCCAGACAGGAAAAGCCGGCAGCCTGCTTCCAGACAGACTGCTTCTCTTCTATATTCTCATAGATTTTATCCATGGCCTGAATAATCTCAAGCTCATGGGTGTCTTTCAGAATTTCACGAATGTTCATTTTAACCGTTTCAGAATACGATAAAATCAGAATTTAAAGCCCTTGGGCAGCTTAAAGCCGTTCGGGAGCTTCATGTTAGACAAATCCGGCATACCGCCGGCAGCTCCGCCAAGGCCGCCTAAACCGCCAAATCCACCGGCCCCGCCCATTCCTGCAGCCATCTGGTTCATCAGCTTTGCCTGTGCACCGCGGTTACGAGTAAGCTTCTTCATAGTGAGCTTGGTCTTTTCAAACTGCTTTATCAGCTTGTTAACTTCCTGCACGGTAGTTCCGCTGCCCTTCGCGATTCTCTTGCGGCGGCTCGGGCCGATTATCAAGTGGTTGGCGCGCTCCTTTACCGTCATACTCTGGATTATGGCTTCCTGCCTCTTAAGGCCGGCCTTGTCTATCTGGTCTTCGCTAACCTGACCGGCAAGCCCCGGAATCATGTCGATTATCTGCTGCATGCTGCCCATCTTTTTAACAGACTGCAGCTGGTCAAGCATGTCCTGCAAGGTGAACTCGTTGCGGGCCATCTTTTTCTGCATCTTAAGGGCTTCTTCCTGGTCGACAGTCTCCTGCGCCTTCTCAACAAGAGAAACAACGTCTCCCATGCCCAGGATGCGGCTTGCGATGCGCTCCGGGTGGAACGGCTCAAAGTCCTCTGTCTTTTCACCAGTACCGATAAAGAGAATCGGCTTGCCAGTAATCGTCTTTAAAGACAGCGCCGCACCGCCGCGGGCGTCTGAATCAAACTTTGTGAGGATTACGCCGGAAAGCCCCAGCTGCTCGTCAAAGGACTTTGCAATGTCTACGGCATTCTGACCGGTCATGGCATCCGCAACAAGCACCGTCTCAATCGGGTCAACGGCCTTCTTGATGTTGACAAGCTCCTGCATCATGTCCTGGTCAATCTGCAGACGGCCGGAAGTATCCACAATAACGGTGTCGAGACCGTTCTTCTTTGCAAACACAATGGCATTCTTTGCAACCTTTACGGCATCCTTTGCGCCCTCTTCCTTGTAGACAGGAACATCTATCTTTTCGCCCAGAACAGAAAGCTGCTCAACAGCAGCAGGACGAATCAAGTCACAGGCAACAAGCAGCGGTCTGCGCCCCTCTTTCTTGAGGCGGGCGGCCATTTTATGCGCGGCAGTCGTCTTACCGGCACCCTGCAGACCGAGCAGAAGAATCACCGACTGAGTGTCAGGACCTTTGAGCGTAAAGTCGGTCTTGGTGTCGCCCAGCATGGCAACGATTTTGTCGTAGATAATCTTTACGAACTGCTGCCCCGGGTCAACGGACTTTAGAACTTTGTCGCCCTTAGCTTCCTCAACAGTGGAATTAACAAAGCGGCGGACAACGCGCAGATTCACATCGGCCTCAAGCAAAGCCATCTTTATCTGCTCAACGGTTTCTTCTATATTCTTCTCGGTAATCTTAGACTTTCCGCTCAAACTGCGGACAATATCGCTGAATGTTCCGGTTAATTTCTCTAACATGGGTTATTTTCCTCCTAAATTTTGCTGAACAAGTCTACTCTGGTAAAGTTCTTCTGCTGTTCCCCGCTGCTGCCGATTAATTCATTCAGACACTGCGCAGGGGAGCTTTCTTTATTCAGCACTTTGTACAGGGCATCGCAAATAGGCAGGCGCAGATTCTTGGCCTCTGCAATCTGATGCACATACTTACAGGCAATCGCACCTTCCGGCAGATAGCCCACTTTTTTTACGTTGGCGATGAGGTCATCCAAATCCTTGAACTGGGAGAGGATGCCGGTCTTTATTATGTCCTGGCCGAAGCGCCTGTTGCGCCCGAATTTGGACTTGCACGTTACGTCCAAGTCACCCACTCCGCTTATGGAAGTAAAAGTCTCCGGGTAGCTTGCGCCCATGGCAAAGCCGATTTTCTGAATCTCGTTAAGACCGGCGGCCATCACAAGGCTTTCTGTATTGTCACCAAAAATCGCACTCGTCTCAGACAGGGCGTCAAGCGCGCCGTACACAACGGCAATCACATTCTTGGTGGCCGCGCACACCTGCACCCCCACTGTATCAAAAGAAGCATAAGACATGATTCCGGGCACGCGGAGCAAGTTGCGAACCTTTATGGCATTCCGGTGGTGGTTGCTGGCGGCAATAAGCCCCGTTATCTTGCCCATGGCGACTTCTTCCGCATGGCTGGGGCCTGCCACATACACCGTGGCATCCTTGTAGCAGTCAGGAAGAGCACTCTCAACTGTAGGCAGAACAAAGTCCGGGCCACTCTCTGATGGAACAAAGCCCTTTGTAAGGGCAGCAATGATTGTCGAGCCGTTCTGAATATTCTCCACGCCGGCGAATTTCCGTACCGTAGAAGCAAGATAGAGTGACGGGCTGCCAAGAATAATAAAATCTTTGTTCCGCGCGACTTCCTCTATGTCTTTTGAGGCAGTAAGGCGAGAATCCAAGACATAGCCCGGAAGATAGCGTTTGTTTTCGTGGTCATTATTAATAGAAGAAACTACATCATCTTCCAAAGCCCATGCCTGAACCAAGTTTCCGCCACGGGCAAGCGCAGTAGCAAGGGCGGTACCCCATGCACCGGCTCCTATAACCCCTACTGAATGACATTCATATTCTTCCATAATAATGGCACCCCACAGTTAAAACAGATTATGCAAAAAAACTAGAACCAGAGAGAAGCCTGGTCTTCCCAGTCAATGATTTCCTCTGGCTTAAAGAAGAGATTTATTTCACGCTTTGCGCTTTCTTCGCAGTCGCTGGCATGAATGATATTGTGCTGAGTGTGTGAGCAGAAGTCTCCGCGGATTGTTCCCGGGTGAGCTTCAGCAGGACTGGTGGAACCGGTAAGGCGGCGCACCAAAGTAATGCAGTCATCCCCCTGCCAGACCATGGCAACAACAGGACCGCTTGTAATGTAGTCCACGAGCGGATCATAGAAAGGCTTGCCCTTGTGCTCGGCATAGTGCTTGGCGGCGAGATCAGGGCTGATATTCATAAGTTTAAGACCGACTAACTTTAGCCCTTTCTTTTCGAGGCGGCTGATAACTTCTCCAACGAGCCTGCGGTTCAAAACACCAGGCTTCAACATGGCAAAACATCTAGTACTCATAATTGGAGCAGTTTACCAAAAAGCACGCCTTTGTGCAAGAAAAAAATAAGCAGGGCGCGCCGAGGGTTGAGTAAGGCCCACCACTTCTGGCAGGCCCGCTCATGAAGTCCTCCATAAGGAGTCTTTTTGCGTAAAAACAAAGCTTTAACTATTGATTCTTATGGAACTCATATGAGCTGTTATAAGTCGCGCTTATCATGTCCGCTCCTATTTGAGACGCGGGTACAGCTTCTTTTCCCTCTACGGGATATGTATTGTTGTCACTCCTGAATTCCAAAATACGCCATGTAGAACTTGTGTCTTCCATAGTTATCGATGGCGAGCAACCATAGAACTGCGCACGGTAAATTTCTGTTACCTCCCTGTTAATAGTAAGGCTGGTCATCTTGGATGCACCTGCAAATTCATTCTGCGCCAAATAAGTTCTGCCGCTGCCACGCATATCTATGCTGTAGCCTGTAACATCGCTGTTAGCCTCCAGCTTTTCACGCAGTGCCGCATACCAATCAAATCCGCTTGCAGAATTGATAGTCACATTGCCAGAGAGCATAGTGGCCATCATTGCATAATTGTCGTTAGTTACGGTTACAGTACCGGACGGTCTTCCGACGGAAATTGTCTTTACCGTCTCTGCGTCTTCAAAGCCTTCCTTGCTTGCCGTACAAGTTATGGTAACGCTGGACGCTGTTGCAGACAGTGTTATGCCCATGCCGGAACTTACACTTACGTCTGTAACCGTAGCACCGGTATACGTCCTTACAGTGCTTCCCTGCACCGTCCAAGAATACTCAACTCCGTCACCGCTGCCGCTTGCCTCAAATCTGAATGTACCTGAGCTGCCCGCATAATATGAAGTTCCGCTGTTAAGGATGCAGTTAGTCCCGTCCGGTGTTATCGTAACAACAGGTTCCGGCAGCGTTTCGAGCACAGCAGGCGCGGCAACTTCCGTAGGGTGCAGCGCGATTACGTTTGTGCCGCTTGTTATGGTCTTGGTAACACGGTCTGTATAGGTCTTGCTTTCTGGAACGTCTTCAAACGTGCCGGTGAATGTTGCGCTTATTGTTGCGGTAATTCCCACAGGCACTGCCTTGAACGTTACGGAGCGCGGCGAGCCGGGGGAAAGTTCTATGGACTTGGAATCTGAATATAGATAGCTGTCAGACTTGATGCTCACGGAGAAGGTTCCCGTGGCGGTTGACCATTCCCCTGCGGCGCGTGCAGAACGCGAGCTAGTGACAGGCGCAAGACTTAGCGCAATTGTACCCGCGCCATCTTCAACGTCATCGGCACCTGAGCCACCTGCACCGCCGGCGCAGCCGCTGAAGACTATTGCGGCAATAAAAAGCAGCAGAGCCACAACAGCAGCGGTTAACGGAAACTGCCTAGAGGGTTTGTACCCCCCCCACGTTTTAAGTTAGTATTAAACATACGCAACTCCTGTTATTGAAATAAAGTCAGCAATCGTTATCCTCCGTATTTTCCCAAAAATCCACTACCCGATTGGGTAGGATTTTGAGAATTCGCATTGGAATTTCAAAAAAAATTACCAAGAATTGCGTAAATTGCGTAGCAATTTTGGACGCGGACTGCGGCCAAGCAATTCTTGAGGCTAAAGGCGCAGCCTTTACGCCGGTCC
>CAZKPZ010000110.1:0-7278 GCA_964554745.1 uncultured Treponema sp.
CCAGATAGTCATATTTACCTGCCCAGTCATCGCCTACCACAAAAATATCAAAATGCAGCTTCTTTACCTTGTCGCTGTGGTCGAGAGTCTTTTGCGGTATAACGATATCCGGATACTTCAAGGCCTTTACCAGGGCAATCCGCTCGTCAAACGGAATAATCGGCTCCCGTTTATAAGAGGCGACCAGCTCGTCAGTATTCACTCCCACAATCAGGATATCGCCAAGCGCGCGCGCGTACTCAATCATTTTGATGTGGTTTGCGTGAAGCATGTCAAATGTGCCGCTTGTGTATACTACAGTCTTGTTTCCTATCATTTTAGAACCTCACAGAGAGCGTCAAGCAATTTGTCATAATCCGGGAGCGTCAGATTCCCCATGTGCCCCACGCGGAAAACAGAGTCCCTTAAGTCTCCGCCGTTCGGGCAAACCCATATTTTGTACTCGTCCTTTATGATTTCAAATATCCTGTGGGCACTTATCCCGCGCTCGTCAACCCGGAGAGCCGTCACGCAGTTGGACAGGGCGCTCCTGTCGGTAAAAATCTCAAGCGGCAGACCGCTTATTTTGCCCCGGAAATATGCCGCCCGCTCCGCAATCTTTGCATGCTCACCTGCGCCGTTGTCCACGGCAAGCCCCTTAAGCCGCGCATTAAGCTGTATCAGAATGGAAACAGCCGGCGTAAACGGCGTCTGCCCCCGCTCCATGTTCTTGAGATAGTCGCAGAGGTTAAAGTACATTGAGCGCACCTTGTTTTCGTTACAGCGCCTGACGGCTTCTTTATCCAGGCAGATGAGCGAAAGACCAGGCGGCAGGGCAAGCGCCTTTTGGCTGCCGGTAATCGCGGCGCTTATCCCCATCTTGTTCATGCTGATTCTATCCGCAAGAAAGCCGGAGATTGCATCCACGAACAAAAAGATGTTATTTCGGCGGCAGAAGTCTCCGATTGCGTCCATATCGTATAAGACGCCGGTCGAAGTCTCGCAGAGCTGCACTAAAAAAGCCGTATAGCCTTTGTTTTCGTACTTTGCAAGCTCGTTTCCGCTCAATGCCCTGCCGTACTCAACGCGGATTTCGTCAAACGGAACATTATGAATTGTGCAAAGCTCTGCCAGGCGCGCCCCGAAGGAACCGCCGTTCACAACCAGCGCCTTGTCACGCTCAGTAAACAGGTTCATAACGCAGGCTTCCATGGCAGCAGTTCCGCTTCCGGTAAGGAAAACTGCCCTTGAATCAGCCGGCGCATCAAAAAGAGACAGAATAATTCTTTCGTTCTCCTTCATAAGGGAAGAAAAATCATCAGTACGAAAATATGGCACCTGCTCCTTTCCGAGCTCCAGTATTGACTCCTCGCTTTGAACAGGGCCGACAGCAAAATTAAGCATATATGTTTCCTCCGTCAATTTTAAGATTCATCGATATTCTGATTATTCAACTTTTACACCGCACTCAATCGCCTTTTGCTTTTCCTCTGGATGCAGGTCGAACCATTTTTTGAGAGGCACCCAGTTTGACTCATCAAATATGTTATCCTGAACATGAAAAGCTTTTACGCAATCAAGATAGAACTGAGTATTGTCTTTCTGCGCATACGGACTCCAGTCATCTGCCTTCACATTCGCATTATACAGATTAACGCTGTTTGTCTTGTTTCCGGTCAGTTTTTTATGAGTAAAGGGGTTTATTTCATCCAAACCGAGATTCTGCAACGACAATTCAACAGTATCCGCATTTGTCATAAAGCTATTATCGGTCTTTACCTCCCCGGTGCTGTCAAAATCCTTGAACATAAGCAGCGGCTGATAACTGGCATAATCGGTATTCAAAGAAAAACCGGGTGCCAGATGCAGAATAGTATCCCTGAACCCATGGTCAGAGACAATGATAATCCGCGTATTATCATAGCAGGAATTGGATTTTAAATATTGTATCCACTTTGCAACCTGCAGTAACGCGGCGGCATTGACCTCGTAATGCTGTAAATCAGAGTAAATGTTTGCCGGGCTATACGGATATGCGCACCTTAAATTTTCCGGAACTTTGGAAACATTATTTTTCGGCATATAATACGGCGGATTCAAAAAAGCAGGCTCATGCGTCAGCAAGTTGTGCATGATTGTATATGTGTTGCGCTCAGCAGAAAAATCTGTCATCTGGGGCAAATAATAAAGCTCGCTGAACTGCTTTATCAATTCTTCTGACAGTCCTATATACGATTTTGAAAAATACTCTCCGTCATTATAGAACACTTTTCTTGCCACCGGAACAAGCATCTGCATAAAAGCGAATTTCGAGACGGCTTTCTTTACATATTGACTGACATCTTGACTGACATCATCATCTCCTGCAGCTTCTGCGTGTTCAGCTTTGTATTTTTCTGCAGCCCCGGGAATAGAAGCCAGCACCTTAGTATTAGCAAGCCCTTCAAACGGCGTAAAGTCTTCCACTCTTGAATAGTTTGAATCCGCAGGGTCAAAATCAGTAACCTGCCAGCCCGCTTCAGAAAACAGTCTGGGCAGCAGCAAAAGAGCTTCGTTATTCTTTTGCAGCAAAAGCTCGTCTTTTCTAAGATTCATTTGTTCAGGCGTATATTCATAGCCCCCGTACAGCGCAGGTGCGCCCTTGTTCGTTGAGTCAGCAAACGACACCGTATTGGGGTAAAACACAAAGCCCGAATATATTTCTTTTAACTCCGGGAATTCTTGGAAAATATACGGCGCAAAAATGCCAATCGCCCTGTCAAGGAACAAGACAAAAACATTTTTCTTAGTTCTTGAAAGGCTAAAAACAGTCGGCAACTCAGAGCCGCCGGAGCCGTTACCGCCGCTTGCGAGAGTTTTTTCCCTGGCCAGCCGGTATTCGGCATAGGTTGCCCTAATTCCCCTGCAATTCTTTGCCGTCATAGCCAGAAAAGCCAAAGACAAAGCCAGCATGAACAGCGCCACCACATTCATCCTGCGCTTTTGCTCCAGAAAGACCATAGCCAGAGCAGCGACCAGCACTACTACCACAGGACCAAAAAGCAAAAAGGGAGAAAAGGACTTTAAGGCTCTTGCATTGTCAAGAACGCCGAACACATTTACAGTACCGTAATTCTGGCGGAATATAAACGCGTTGCAGCAAGAAACAAGCGACAAAAAAACAAAAAAATACGTAAGACCGTATTTTACTTTCTCACCGAACATCAGATAAACCGCCAGAGGCCATACGACAAACAGCCCCAAAGACAGCGCAAGAGAAAAAGCAATATACGCTAAAGGCGAATCCGTGCTGCCAAGAAAAGAAAACTCGACCGGACTGGATGCAATCATGCTTGAAGGCAGCACTGCGCCAGAAAGCAGCAGCAGACTGACTGCGGAAAACAAGAAAGAAGCAAAATATGACTGCCTGTCCGCCATAAAAGCGGAACGGCGCTTTAGATACCATTTGCCGAACAGCGAAAGCAGGAGCGGAGTCAGCAGCACAAAAACCGTCGCGGCAGAAATCACTATCTGCGCATTCAAGGTCGCCGAGAACTTAAAGACGGTGTAATATACGGCAAGAAGCACACACAGAGTGTCAATACAGACCACAACGATGAGACCGGGCTTCTTGCAGTACTTTTGCACAATATTTTTAATCAGGCTGAAAATATTATTCAAAATCCAGTAAAAGACCAAGCCGCTGGGAGACTGATACAACAAAAACAGAAAAATGGCGGCAAGTACATAAATCTGCACTTTTTCCCTCAAGGGCGCGCCTTTTGAATACACCCAGCCGGAAATACAGTTTATCAGCGTCATAAGTATCGGCAGCAGATTGAACGTAAGACCAAAGAGCCTTATCGCCTCGTCCGGCTCTCCCAGATTCTTTATGAATAAGAACGACTGGTTCTTAAGCCCCTCGCAGTTAGACAGATAGTGGTAGGCAGCAATAAAAAACGGTATTTCTATAAGGATAGAAAGCGATGAACGCAGAGAATACAGCGGATTGTATCCATTCAGCCGGTAATAGGCATTGAGCACCATATACTGCTCGTCGCCTTTAAAAGCCTTCTTTATGTGCCTTACACAGCCCTGCATGCCCGATTGAATCTTACGCTCTTCTAGCTGCAGGGCATCTGCTATATTATACAAGGGAAGCGCCAGAAAGTTGACGGCCATGCTGACAAAAAAAACGGCTCCGCCAATACCCAGCACTGCTAATCTTTCGGCCGAAAAAGTAAAGACCATCTCTATGACGCTTTCAATCGGCAGGATAAGAATAGAATATAGCATATAACCAAATGACATAAAAATAAAAACCCTTTCTTTAATTTTGGATACAAAGTGTATTGAATTTCACACAAAATTTAAAGTACCGGGCACAGGGGCTTACTTGGCAGTAGTTACAAAGAGATGTATACTGTTAAAATGAAACTAATCTCATGGAACATAGATTCGCTAAATGCCGCGCTTACCGGCGACTCGCCGCGCTCAAAGCTTTCGCGCGAGGTTCTGCAGAAAATCAATGCCGAAAACCCCGATTTTATAGCAATTCAGGAAACAAAACTCAGCGCGGACGGACCAACAAAAGCTCATATCCAGGCGCTTGAAGCGGCTTTGCCTGCCTATGCCTTTGTCTGGAACAGTTCAAAGCCGCCTGCAAAAAAGGGCTATGCCGGAACAATGAGCCTTTACAAGAAAGAATTGGCCGTAAAAGAAGACTTTCCGCTAATCGGCGCGCCCGGCACTATGGACAATGAGGGCAGAATAACCTGCCTGGACTGCGAGACGTTCTATTTTGTAAACGTCTACACGCCGAATTCCGGCGACGGTCTTGTGCGACTTGCCGACAGGCAGGTATGGGACGCGCGCTTTACGGACTACCTAAAGAAGCTTGACGCTGAAAAGCCGGTGATTGCGACAGGGGATTTTAACGTCGCCCACACAGAGATTGACTTGGCGAACCCGGCCTCGAACCATTTTTCGGCAGGCTTTACCGATCAGGAGCGGCAGGACTTTACGGCGCTCCTTGAGGCGGGCTTTACCGACAGCTTTCGTGCTGTGAACGGACAGGTAGAAAAAGTGTATTCATGGTGGTCGCAGAGAATAAAGACAAGCAAAGTGAACAATGCTGGCTGGAGAATCGACTATTTTATTGTCTCGAACCGCATTGCGGACAAAATAGCATCGTCCACTATGCTGGACTCAGGCGCAAGGCAGGACCATACGCCGCTTGTGCTGGAAATAGAACTGTAAGATTTCCCACTGGCTTTTTGGTAAAAAGGCTGTGGGATTTTTGAAAAAGGCACAGAGTTTTTGGTAAAAAGCCTGTGCCTTTTTTTGTTTAAATCTGGTTCAGGGCGCTTACCACGGCATCAATTCCGGCGCGGCCTACGCTTGTGGACTTGCCGACGCCCCAGTACTGCTTGCCGTCGTCACAAGTAATCTGAATATAGGCATAGGCAGAGGTATCGTTTCCCTTGCCGACGGAGTGCTCGTGGAATGCTGTGGTGCTGAAGCGCGGCGCAGGGGTCTTTGAAAGAGCGTTTGAGAATGCGTCAAGCGGTCCGTTCCCCTTGTCTCCGATGGCATACTGCTTGCCCTTCCAGGTAACCACGGCGCGGCAAAGCGTTGTCTCCTGGTCTTCGCCCTCTTTTTTGCCTTCCATCTGAGTCTGCGCAAGGTCAACGATAGAGAGGTTCTTGCGGTTCTTGAGCCAGGTCTTTTCAAAGATGCCGTAGATTTCAGCAGGCTTAAGCTCGCGCTGCGCCTCGTCCGCGGCTTTTTTGACAACCGCGCCCAGTGCGACGTGCATGGCCTTTGGCAGGGAAATGCCGTAGTCCTGCTCCAGAATAAACGCCGCGCCGCCCTTTCCTGACTGGCTGTTGATTCTTATGATGCCCTCGTACTGGCGGCCGATGTCATGCGGGTCTATAAGCAGATAAGGAACGTCCCAGAGTGAGTCTTTTGGCATGCCGGCGCGCGCGGCCATACCCTTGCGGATGGCATCCTGGTGGCTGCCGGAGAATGCCGTGAACACAAGGTCGCCCACATACGGCGTGCGGGGGAAAATCTCCATTCCGGTGAACTTCTTGTACTCTTCGGCCACGGACTCGATGTCGTGGAAGTCAAGCTCCGGGTCTACGCCCTGGCTGAACATATTGAGGGCGACATTCACGATGTCAAGGTTGCCGGTGCGCTCTCCGTTGCCAAAAAGGCAGCCCTCTATGCGGTCTGCGCCGGCAAGAAGTCCGAGTTCCGCAGAGGCGACGCCGGTTCCGCGGTCGTTGTGGCAGTGTGTGCTCAAGATAACGTTCTCGCGCCCCGAAATGTGCTTGCCGAAGTACTCTATCTGGTCGGCATAGACGTTAGGGCTTGCGCACTCAACAGTAGTAGGCAGATTCATGATAATCTTCTCGCCCGGCAAGAGTCCCCAGGCTTCTTTTACCGCCTCGCAGATTTCAACGGCATAGTCAATTTCTGTCATGGAGAAGCTTTCCGGGGAATACTCAATGCGTATTCTCTTGCGGTCTTCCTCGCTCAGGCAGGACTTTATGCAGTTCACGCCGTCTACGGCGATCTTTGTTATCTCTTCCTTGCTCTTGCCGAAGGTGTACTTGCGCTGAGCCGGAGATGTAGAGTTGTATATGTGGAAAATAGCCCTCGGCGCGCCCTGCAGGCTCTGCACGGTCTTTTTCACCAGCTGCTCGCGCGCCTGACAGAGAACCTGGATTGTTACGTCGTCAGGAATATGCCCTTCTTCTATCAGGCGGCGGATGAACTCGTACTCGGTGTCGCTCGATGCAGGAAAGCCCACCTCAACTTCCTTGAAGCCCAGTTTTACAATCAGGTCAAAGAAAGCGAGCTTTGTTTCGATTCCCATAGGATTCACAAGCGCCTGGTTGCCGTCACGAAGGTCAACGGAACACCAGAGCGGAGCCTTGGTGATGTGCTTGGACGGCCATTCGCGGTTTGTGAGCGGAATGTCGGCAATCGGTGCGTACTTACCTTTTGGATTCATGATAGACATATTCTTTAACTCCTTATAAAATCATACTGTTTAAAACAAAAAAAGACCCGCCGCCGAAGCAACAGGTCTTGCAAAATCCTTAGAACACGAATAAAGGACAGCCAAAACAACCTATTTTCGGTCAGCAAGAGGAAAACTTAGCTGTAGTAGTAGGACTGTCATTCTCATAGTTCGTATTATAGAGCGTAGTGCAAAAATAGTCAAGTGAATTTAACCATAGTATCAATTTTATCCTTTAAATTCAGATGTGAAGTAAGAGTTGCTAATTCATGTCGTCTTTATTAGCC
>CAZKPZ010000111.1:0-7278 GCA_964554745.1 uncultured Treponema sp.
CTCACTACGCGTTAATTTGTTAAAGAATTCGCTGGACTATGGAATGTCATCAGCTAAAAAGGACTATAACGGGACTTTTAGGAGTTCTGGAAATGTGTTAGGTAACTTTTTTGATAATACGAGTGTTTATATTGGTAAATACTTTGGTGATACTGTTTATGCGGATGCCTTGTTTCAGTTTACGTATGAAACAAATACTGACAGGGAAGAATCGGCGGGTATATTCGGAAGTGGAATCGTATTCCGACCTGAAATCGGTATAGAGTTTGAGGCTCCTTTCGCAAATATCCGGTGGAACTTTGCTCCTGATTTGGAGTCTCTGCGTTACGGAAATCCACCTTCTATAGTAGATGGTACTTCAATAACCCTTTCGTGGAGATTTACGTTTTAGTTGTTAAAATGGGGACTTATATGCATTTAAGAAGATTTTTTGCTATCGTTTTTTTTGCTTTTTTTACAAGCTTGTCTTTTGCGGTAGCAAGCGATGTTTCTGAACTGGAATCCGATGATTGGTATTATGGTAAACCTATACGGGAAATAAGATTTAACGGACTCAAGAATTTTACGGAAGGAGAACTTCGTGGTATAACCAGTAAATATATCGGTGAAGTTTTCTCTGATGACGTTTTTGCCGACCTTATAAATAGATTGTTCGCTGTTGATTATTTTGAAGACATCAGTCCTTCTGCCGTTCCTGCGGATTCTGGATATAAGACGGTGCGGATTGTGATAGATGTTGTTGAAAAACCTGTCGTCAGGAAGATTCGAATAATCGGCAACAGAAGAATTCGCCCTTCTGCCTTGACGGACATAATGGCTTTAAAAGAGAAAGAGATTTTTGATGAAAGCAAAGTGTCGTCTGACGAAGCTGCTGTCAGAAATTATTATCTTTCTAAGGGATACAGCGAAGTTGAGGTAAGTTCTGAATTTACAAATGATGGTGACGGGGTTGTCGTTACGTATAACGTCAAGGAAGGGCATCAGACCGTTATAAAAGAAATTCTTTTCACTGGAAACAGAATGGTTTCGGCTCGTACTCTTAGAAGCAAGCTTACAATGAAGAAGAACTCTTTCTTTCGTAGGGGCGGTTTTCAGGAAGCGACTATCGAGCAGGACAAGAAGAATATCGCGCTGTACTATGCGGAAAACGGATATGTTGATATAAATATCATAAACGTTACTCAAGAAAGCGAATACAACGAAAAGCAGGGGCGGCAGGAAGTTACCCTCACTTATAACCTTGAAGAAGGTTCTCGCTATACGTTTGATGGCATAACCGTTTCTGGCAACAAAGTTTTTTCTAGTGATGAACTTGAATCTCTGGTAAAAATGAAAAAAGGCGATGTCTTCAATGCGACGAAACTGCAGGAAGGCATAACCGCTATACAAAGCAAATATTATGACAACGGCTACTGGTCAAATCAGTTTATTCCTCAAGTTGACCGTGATTCCAATGCGAAGACTGTTGGTTACCGCATTTATATACAAGAGGGCGGCAGAAGCCATGTCGAGTCTTTGACGGTTTCCGGCAATGCAAAAACAAAAGATGAAGTAATTTTAAGAGAAATGCCTATAGAAACGGGCGATATTTTCTCTAATGAGAAAGTTACCATGGGATTGAGAAGTCTGTATAATTTACAGTATTTTTCAAGTATTGTGCCTGAAGTGACTCCTGGATCGGAAGATAATCTTGTTGACATAAATTTGAACGTACAGGAGCAGAGTACCCGCAGTTTGCAACTCGGTTTGACTTTTACCGGTACATCGGCTACTAATGCTTTTCCGATTTCTATAATGGCCGGCATATCTGATTCAAATATGTTTGGAGAGGGAAAGACAGGAAGTATTTCCGCATCGCTTGCCAGTAATCAGCAGTCTTTAACCTTGGGATATGGGCAGAACTGGCTCTTTGGAAAGCCTATTTCCAATAATATTTCATTGGGATATACACATTCTACTTATTATGCTCCTCGATTGGCCTTCATGCCTGATGGTTCCACCAATTTTTCGAATTACTATATGCAGTTTTACCAGCATAAAATTACTGTAGCCGATTCTTTGGCTCGAAGATGGGCGCAAAAGTGGGGAACTTTTATTTTGAGCGGAGGTATATCAACTGCTCTTTTAACTAATATTTATGACGGTGATACGTATATTCCGGCGTATGAGTCAATCTCAAATTATCATAATACATGGAATCCACGAAACAGTGTTTATACGCAAGTTTCTTTTGATGGACGCGATTACTTCTTTAATCCTAGCAAGGGATGGTTTTTCAGCCAGAGGTTGACGTGGATAGGTCTTTTGCCTAAGGGCGCATTGTTCTTTCCTGAAGATTTTGGTGAGACGGAATTTATATTGCGTTCAACTACAGTTGCTGAAAAGTATTTTACCTTGCTTAATGCTCCTTTGACTGACAGCTATAATTTGAAGATTGTTCTTGCCGGAATATCAACTTTTACGATGCAGCGTCCTTATTTTGATTCCGGTATATCATCAGCAAACCAGTTGTCCTTGGACGGAATGATTGCGACCAGAGGTTGGGAGATTTCTGATATGGATGAGGGGGAAGGAAATGTTACTTGGACTAATAGCATTGAGCTGCGTGTTCCTATCTTCCCTAATGCTCTTGCATTTGACTTTTTCTTTGACGCGTCGACTGTAAAGAAGAATATTTCTGATATTTCAGATATTGACAATGCACGAGACTGGTATTTTAGCTTCGGTCCTGGATTGCGTCTTACGATGCAGCAGTTGCCGCTGCGGTTGTTCTTTGTTAACAACTTTAAATATGAAGATGGTTCCATTGTATGGAAAGATAAGACAGGTGATACTTTGCAGCGTTTTATGGAAGGCTGGCACTTTGTTTTGTCTATAACATCGCCAAATAGATAATAGAAGGTTTTATATGAAAACTGAGATAAAAAGAATAGTTGTTTTGTTCTCTTTTGTGTTTTTTATACCGTTGGCGTCGTTGACAGCTCAACAGATTACAAAATTTGCTGTAATTGATACGGCACGGGTCTATCAGGCATATTTTAGAAATTCTTCCCCTGTGCGTAATTATGAAAGCAAAAAGGCTGATTATCAAACAGAAATAGACAGTTTAACTCAGGAATTACAAGTTTTACATGATAAAAAAATTGAATACGAGCGAAATGGAGATTCTGTTTCTGCGGCAAAGATTGAAGCAAAGATAATACAGAAATCTGATTATATAACAGAGTTTACTAATGCAAAAAATGCAGAGCTTGAATCGATGAAGAATTCTCTGCAGAATAATGACGAGTTCTATGAAAAACTGTATGCGACTATCGAAAAAGTTGCCGAAAACGGCGGTTATAGCGTTGTTATGAGTTTGCAGCAGGCAAATGCAATTCTTTGGTATAGTCCGTCTGTTGATATTACCGAAGATGTTATATCCCAGCTGGGATTGTAATATCTTGGGTTGAAACAATGGCAGACGATACACCTTTATTTATCCAATATCAGGGATTAAAAGATTCTCATCCCGGTGAAATTTTGTTTTTTAGGGTCGGGGATTTTTATGAGATGTTTGACGAGCAGGCAACAGAGGTTTCACGCTTGCTTAATCTTACACTTACTCATCGTGCAGAACATAATATGTGCGGTATCCCCTACCATGCTGCGAAAATTTATATAGCCCGTCTGCTTCGTTACGGCAAGAAAGTGACTATTGCAGAGCAGATAGGGGATGTTGCGTATGGAAAAGGTCTTACAAAACGTGAAGTTGTAGAAACTATTACTCCGGGAACTGCTCTGGAAAGTGAGTATCTTGACGGCGGAGCGAATAACTACCTTGCTTCATTCTATATAGCAAAAAAAAGTGCCGCCTTTGCCTATATTGATGTTACTACAGGTGAGTTTCGGGCAACTGATTTTCCAATCGAAACTGCATTTGAGAATTTTAAAAAGGAATTGGGAAGAACAGAACCAAAAGAGCTTCTTTTACCAGACAGCATGAAAGAAGTTTCTTTCATTACTGAAATTGTTTCGGAGCGTTCTTCTCTTTCTGTCTCTTATTATCCTGACTGGCATTTTAATGTAAAACAATGCTATGGTACTTTACTCAAGCATTTTAAAACAGCCAATTTAAATTCTTTTTCTCTTGATGAGAATTCCCCTGAGATACCGCCTGCAGGATTCTTATTGGATTATCTGGAAAAGACCACTAATACACAGTCGCCTCATGTCGCTGGCATATCCATATACCGTGACAGTGATTATGTAATAATTGATGATTCCTCAAGAAAGAATCTTGAGATAACAGAAAATCTTAGAGACAGTACATCGGCTTTTACCCTTCTGGAATGTTTGAATTATACAGCTACTTCGATGGGTATGAGAATGTTGCGGCATTTTCTGATGTTTCCTCTAAAAGACGTTTCGCAAATTCGTAACAGGCAGGAACATGTAGAGCTTTTTTATTCTGATAATATTCTGCAGCGAAAATTTCGCTCGCTGATGAACGGAATTCTTGATATAGAACGGTTTGCCGTCAGAATTGCCATGGATAGGGCGCATGCAAAAGACCTTAAGGCTTTGGAAAACAGTCTTTTATTGTGGCTTCAGGCGCAAAGGCTTCTTGGAAATCTTAATTTCGCATTTTTGCGAACTGAAGATGCAGAAAAGATAATCGATATTATACATCGTTCCATAACTGACGATCCATCGACAGTGTTTACCGAGGGCAGAATTATAAAATCCGGTTGGTCAGAAGAACTGGATCATTGGCGTGATGTGCATGATAACTTTAATGATATCCTTGAAAAATATGCGGAAGAGGAACGTCAGGCTACTGGAATTCAGAAACTTAAGATAAAGCAAACAGCCGGACTAGGGTATTATATAGAAATAAGCAAAGGAAAAGTTGATAAGGTTCCAGAACGCTTTATCCTTAAGCGTGGACTTTTAAATGTTGAGCGCTTTACAACGGAAAAACTGAAGGAGCTTGAAAGCAGTCTGAACGATTCAGGTGAGCGAATCTTGCAGTTGGAGCATGACCTTTTTATAAGTGTCAGGTCATCGCTGAAGCCGTATGTGGCTTATTTGCGTCAGGTGTCCAGAGAAATTGCTTATGCGGATTGCGTTTCTGCACTTGCTGAGGCCGCTGTCAAAAATACATGGGTTCGCCCTTTTGTTAGCGATGACAAGGCTTTTGAAGTAAAAGAGGGAAGGCATCCTGTTGTAGAAAAACACCTGCCGTCAGGGGAATTTGTTCCAAACGACTTAAGCCTTATGTCAGATTCAGGGGACGCAACTTTTGCATTGATAACAGGCCCGAATATGGCAGGAAAAAGTACTTTCCTGCGGCAGAATGCTCTTATTACCTTGTTGTGTCAGATTGGAAGTTTTGTTCCTTGCTCTCAGGCTCGGTTAGGAGTTGTCGACAGAATTTTCTGCAGAGTTGGCGCAAGTGATAATCTTGCGCGCGGGGAATCTACTTTTTTAGTTGAAATGAGCGAGACGGCTCGTATTTTGCGGACGGCCACTGATAGGTCTTTTGTCATAATGGACGAAGTAGGGCGGGGCACAAGTACCGAAGACGGACTTTCGATTGCTTGGGCCGTGAGTGAGTATCTGCTTGATAAGATTTGTTGCAAGACGCTTTTTGCAACCCATTATCACGAGCTTACACGGCTTGAGAATGCCCATTTAAAGAAACTCTGCATGGCTGTAAATGAGTCTGGTTCGGATGTCGTTTTTTTAAGAAAAGTAATCCCGGGTTCAAGTGCAAATTCGTATGGAATACATGTCGCTAGGTTGGCAGGAATTCCAGACCCCGTTATAAAAAGAGCCTCTTCAATTCTTGAGCGAGTCCAGGACGAGGGAGAAGACAAGCCTATTATACCGGATGCAGGCTCGTTTTCTGATGAAAAAGAAGAAAGTTCTGAAAATAAGCAGTCTTTTACAGGCGGCTTGTTCAGTGATGAGGAACTTGTTCTGGACGAGATTTTATCCTCTGATCCAGATAATCTTACTCCGCTCAAAGCTTTGCAGCTTGTAACAAGGTGGAAAATGCAGTTGGAAGGAAAAGCCTAAAATCATATAAACCTGCTCTTTATTTTACTCTTTTTATCATATTGCTCCAGATATTTATATTGTATGGACAGTATGTTTAAACAGTATTATTTTAGGGCAAAAAATAAAGCGTATGGAATTGTTTTTACCGCTTTTTCAATAGTATTTTCTAGTTCAAAATGTATATGCTGCGGTAAGAATACCTGCGGATTACCTTTATGTAAGACATGCATAGATTCCTTTATCTTGAATTTTGAGCCTTCCGGCTCACGGCGTTGTTGCTGCTGCGGTAGAATCCTTAAAAGTAATGATACTCTTTGTGTAATCTGCAGACGGGAGCACGGTTTTTCGCATATAAATTCTGTTTTTCCGCTTTATCCTTACAGACTTTGGCGGAAAGAGCTGCTATTTGATTGGAAAATGAAGGGGCAGCGAGCTTTATCGCCTCTTTTTGCTTCTGCGGTGGACAAAGCGCTTTCTATGCTTTATGCAAACCGGAAAAAATCTGATATCTGTTTAGTTCCTGTCCCTCCAAGACCGGGAAAGATACGCCGTTATGGCTGGGACCAGGTGGACGAACTGGTCTTATTATTGCATAATCTGTATGGCTATCAGGAAAAGAAGCTTTTGGTGCGCTTTACTGTGGAGCAGCAGAAAAAAAAGAACTACATTGAGCGCCATAACAATAAGAATGCATTTGGTATATCAGGAACTTTTGCAGAAATGAAAAAATGTGGTATAATGCTTTCAGAGGTTGTTTTAATAGATGATGTTATAACAACTGGTTCTACTGTGGACGAATGTGCCGATATTTTGAAGAGGGGCGGCATCGGAAAAGTTAATGTTCTTTCACTTTTTATAGTAGACTAATGTCCCTTTGTGTTGTAAAATAGAACAAGAGTATTTTTAATATTCAGATAATAGGAGAATAAGATGGCAGATGAAAACAGACAGCTCCAGCTTGTAACTTTCCGACTCGGCGAGGAACTTTACGGTGTTGACATTATGGATGTCAAGGAAATCGTCAGAGTGCAGAATGTGCGTCCTATTCCTAACGCACCTTATTATGTCGAGGGAATTATTAACCTTCGTGCGGAAATTATACCAATTATAAATCTTCATAAGCGTTTTCACATCCAGAAGCAGTATGTTTCTGGCGAGGATGACACCGAGGATGACGGTGGTTTTATAATCTTGAATATAGAAGGCAATAAGATAGGAATTATTATAGATCAT
>CAZKPZ010000112.1:0-7275 GCA_964554745.1 uncultured Treponema sp.
GGCTTGCCGCCTTCGGAAAGTGCGAGAGCCGGGTCACTGTACAGAAAAGCGGTCGGGAAACCACGGAGACCAGGTATTTCATCACGACGCTGACCGACGTCGAACAATTCGCCGGCGCGGTCAGGAGCCACTGGGCGATTGAAAACCGGGCAAAGCCCTACTGCACTGGAGCCTTGACGTGATATTCCATGAGGACGACAGCCCCGTCATCGAACGGAACACCGCGGAAAACCTCGCGACCGTCAGAAGAATAATCTACAACCGCATAAAAATGCAGCCAGACTACGACACACTGAGCTTCGGCAGACGGAGCTGTATGTACGACGACGATTTCAGAGCCAAGATTTTATTATCATGCTGAAGCCCTGCCCCACTTTCTTGCAGTCCTTAACAAAGTCCTCGCCGGTCTTTGAAAGCCTGTCTTTTACATTTTTGAGCTTGGGCTTGTCTTCCGCAAACTCCGAAATACAGGCTCCTGCCACCATTGCGCCGGCTGTCAGCGCGCAGCCCCAGAGCATTTTCTAAATCATACGATTCCTCCTACGCTATTTGATTTAACTCATGATAGCACAGGCAGTACGTCATAGAATGTCGTGGTGAGGATTTTTTTTTGTGGCTTTCTGATTTTACGGATTACGGATTTTCAGAAGCTTTGATGTGCCAGTTCAGGATTGTGTGCGCAAAGTTGTAGGCGCCACTATGCCAAAATCCATCTACAGCAGGGCAAAGCACGCCCTCTAAGAAGGCAAGGCTGTGTTACTAGGAAGGCAAGGTGCGCCCTCTAAGAAGACAAAGCTGTGCTACTAAGAAGACAAGGCAGTGTTACTAAGAGAGCAAGGCAATGTTACTAGGCTAACACAGGCACATGTAGCCTAGTACTCAAAAAGAATTCAGTTCTGAATAAAGCTGCTCTACATTCTGTCCAAATACGGAACAAGAACAAGATTCATTGCGCTCTTAAGAACCGTAAGCGTACATTCTGCAAGCACAAGACGCGCGCCTGCAAGCTCGCCGTTCTTTTCCGCCTCGCTCAAAATCGGGCAGTCGCGGTAGAATGCGGAGAAATCCTTGCAGACGTCATACAAGTACGTCGCAATAATGCTAGGGTCAAGGGTATCGGCGGCCTTGGCAACAAGCTCCGGGAATTTCTGCAAGTTCTTTATCAAAGCCCACTCACTTTCATGGCTAAGCAGCGAAAGCGCCTTTTGTGAAGAGTCGGCCTTAAGCCCCTGCTCCTGTGCCTTGCGCAGGATTGAGGCAATGCGCGCGCCCATATACTGCAGGTAGGGGCCGGTGTTTCCGTTGAATGAAAGGCTCTGCGTAGGGTCAAAGAGCATGTCCTTAACAGGGGCAACCTGCAGCAAATAATAATGCAGGGCAGCAAGGGCGACTTTTTCGGCAACGTCATCGGCATCGCCGACTTCGCCGTCGCGTCCGCGCTCCTGA
This sequence comes from uncultured Treponema sp., assembly GCA_964554745.1. Classification (GTDB taxonomy): domain Bacteria; phylum Spirochaetota; class Spirochaetia; order Treponematales; family Treponemataceae; genus Treponema_D. The sequence continues at coordinate 1,447 of CAZKPZ010000112.1, forward strand.
ATTGCCTTGAGCGCATCAGCATGCAGGGAGTCAATCAAATCGTCAGCGTCAACAACTGTACCTTCTCGGCTCTTCATACGTCCTGAAGGCAAATTCACAAGTCCGTAGCTAAGGTGATAGAGTTTTTCCGCCCAGTCAAAGCCCAACTTGCGGAGTATATAGAAAAGAACCTTAAAGTGATAAATCTGTTCGCTGGCCACAACGTAGACCATCTGGTTAAAAGACCAGTCCTCGTGGCGCTTGAGCGCAGTGCCCAAATCCTGCGTAATATAGATAGACGTTCCGTCCTTGCGCAAAAGAACCTTGCTCTGGTTATTGCCGTCTTTGTCTTTACCGACTACCTCTGTAATGTCGATTCTGGTGGAACCGTCATCAGCCTTGTAGAAAAGCCCCTGCTCAAGTCCTTTCTTGATGATTTCCTTACCCAAAAGGTATGTGTCGCTTTCAAAATACAGCTTCTCAAATCCGACACCGGTTCTCTTATAGGTCTCCTGCACGCCGGCAAGAGTCCATTCGTTCATCTTCTGCCACAGGGCACGAACCTGCGCGTCTCCGGCTTCCCACTTTACCAGCATCTCTTCCGCCTGCTGCTGGGCTTCCGGGTGCTCCTTGGCGTATTTGTCAAATTCCACATAGCACTGGCCGACAAAGTGGTCGCCCTTAATGCCCAGTGTAGCCGGGGTTTCGCCCTTTTCTTCATGAAAAAGCTTGTATGCGAGCATTGACTTGCAGATATGGATTCCGCGGTTATTGATGATGTTGGTGCGGAATACGTCCGCGCCGGCCTTTTTGAGTATGCGGGAAACGCTCTCGCCCAAAGCGTCATTTCTCATGTGGCCGAGATGGAGCGGCTTATTTGTGTTGGGGCTGGAATATTCCACCATGACCTTGCGGCCGTCAAGAGGCTTTTTGCCCTCTGCGTCAAGGGAACCGTATTCGTCTCCTTGGTCAAGAATCTGCTTGATAATGTCAGCGGCTGCGCTTGCCTTGTTAAGCTTTACGTTTACATAGGGGCCGACCGCCGCAACAGTTCCCAGCTGGGCAGCCTCATCAGCATATTTTGCGGCAATAAGGTCTGCGACTCCCTTGGCAATCATCGGCGGGGCTTTTCTAAATACTTTTGCAAAGGGGAACATCGGAATACCCAGGTCTCCCATTTCGGGCTTAGGGGGATTTTCAACCCTTATGCTCTCGCTTGAAACAGCATCCCCTTCAAGAGACTCTGCGGTCTTATATTCGTTTATCGCCTTTGTAACAAGGGCGCGGAAAGATTCTTTCTGATCTGCCATTGTGTGAACTCCTCAATATAATGCAGCCATAATAGCAGATACGAGGAGCTTTTGCAACAATCAGTCTATTTAAGCAAATTCATCGGATTAACGAGCTTTCCGTTCTTGTAGACAGTAAAGTGCAGGTGCGGTCCTGTTGAATATCCTGTAGAACCCACAAGGCCTATTTCGTCTCCCTGGTTCACGAAGGCGTTCTTGCTGACTTCTATCTTGCTCAGGTGTCCGTACAGAGTCTGGTAGCCGTCAAGATGCTTTACTATGATGTAGTTGCCGAACACATTCGACCAGCCGGCGCGCACTACGGTTCCGCTCATTGCTGCTTTTACCGGGGTTCCTGTAGGACAGGCAAGGTCAACGCCGGTATGGTAGGAATCCGCTCCGGTGAAGGGATCCTTTCGGGCACCGAACATAGAGGAAATTCTGAACTTTGCCTTTATAGGCCATGCAAAGACTTCTCCCATCGCCCGCTGCAGGGCCGTGCTGTCAAGCTTTGCGCCGGGAATAAAGAGTTCCTGTCCGGCAGTAAGTGTATAGGAATCCAAATCGTTCACATCAAGGATGTCTTCTACGGCAGCATGATACTTAACGCTCAGCCCCTCAACGGTCTCGCCGTCAGAAACTGTATGAATCATGCCGTCCATGGACGGAATTCTCAGTTTCTGCCCAGAACGCAGATAGCGTACATTTGAAATACCATTTACTGCTATCAAGGTTGAAATATTAGAAAGACCGAATTTCAGGCTTATGGAGCTTATGCTGTCGCCTGATTTTACGGTATATGTGCTGTAGCTAATGGAATCCTTATAGACTCCATCTGCAGTAACAGGACTTACCGCACTTTCCCCCTCTTCGCTGTCATCAGCAGAGACGATATCACCATTGCTGTCATAATAGGGTTCTGAGGACACGGCAAAGTCGAACATGGCCTGATCCACATAGTTCGTCTCGGCCTCCTCCAGGGCAGACAGCGTAAAATCAACCTTACGAACACGGTTGTCGTATAACTTCACAATCTTGGAGCACAAAACAGATGTCACAATGTACAGAGGAATTGCAAATGCAAGAATGGCGGCTATCCGGGACTTTTTTACTGAACGGCTTCTCGCCCTGCCGGATTCGCTATGGAAGTGATAAGACGTATTTCTTTCTGCTGCGGGTCTGGTCAGCCGCATGTGTACAAAACCGTTTCCGAACGCCGGCTTTTTAACAGCAGATGAAGAACCTCTTATTGTAAAACTTATAACTTCCATATCTACTCTATCGACATAATCCAAATCCGATATTAGAATAAGGTTTATGTTCAAAAATACACGAAAATCGCTTTTACTAAGCATTTTACTCGGAGTTCTGTTAGGAACGCTCCTAAAATTCTTCGTTATAGACATAATTCACATAAGCGGCAGTTCTATGGAACCGACCTACAGGCACGGCGATGCGGTGGCGGTGAGCAAACTGGCATACGGGCTGGTGATTCCATTCGGGGCATCAGTCTTTTTTAGCTGGAAAAAGCCTGAAAACGGCGATATTGTAATTTTTATGCATGACGGAAAGCTTGTTATAAAGCGCTGTGCCGGAACAGAAGGTTTTCCACTGGATTATTCTATTGATAACGGATATACTCTAACAGTGAACGGGCAATCATTTCCACTTTCTGAAGAACAGTACGAGAATATGCGTACTATCGATTCAGTTCCGGCAGGCATGATTTTAGCCATAGGGGACAATTCGGTTTCTTCCATAGATTCACGAAATTATGGCTTCATACCCGTAAAAAACATCCTCGGAAAGGCAATCAAATGAATTCTTTTTTCAACAAAGGCCGTCTTATCGTAGCCGGAACAGGAGCTTTTCTTATACTCTGCTATGTATATTTTTCTTATGTGAGCCTGTCGTTCAGGGAGCAAAAGACTTTTTCGGCAAAGACTCCATCGGTGGAACGAGGCTCCATTGTAGACAAGAACGGCAAGCCGCTGGCTGTGCAGACTAACTTCTACCACTACGGCATTACGCCGCGCGCAATGAAAAAAGAAGACGTGGCGACCTTTGCCTTTGAAGTCTCCGGCATTCTGGGGCTTGACGCAGAAGAGACTGCAACCAAGATAATGAACAACAAGTCCTCAAGCTTTATGTACCTTAAGAAGAAACTTACACAGGAGCAATACGACGAGCTTTCCGCCGTGCTTGAAAGCGAGGGCTACCTGTCGTTTTCCAGATTCGACAAGATTCCCGGCCGCGTTTACCCGGAAAACGACCTTGCGAGCCAGCTGATTGGCTACATGGGTGATGACGGAAAGGGCCTGAGCGGCATAGAGTATTCTCAGCAGAATATTCTGCAGCCGGTAGTCACAGATTTGGCAGCAGGTGACCTTTACGGCGACAATATATTTTTGACCATCGACGCGGACTTGCAGTACAAGCTTGAAAAAATCTCGCACGCGACAATGCAGACCACCCAGGCCGAAAGCATGATGCTGCTCGCCACAGACGTGAGCACAGGAGCATTGCTGTCTTATATCAGTCTGCCGTCGGCCAATCTGAACAACTACACAGAAGCAGACACCGAGGAAACCATAGACAGACCGGCCATGAGCGCCTATGAGCCTGGTTCCGTATTCAAGATTTTTACAACGGCTTCATACATAGACAGCGGAGTTCTGGACGCAGATACGATATTCCTCTGCGACGGTCTGTACGAGCGAGTGACAAACTTGGGCGACCACATAAAAATCAGCTGTCTTGAACACCACGGCTGGGTAAACGTGCGGGATGCCCTCAAGTATTCATGTAACGATGCGCTTGCACAGATGAGCGAGCTGCTCGATACAGGCAATTTTCTTTCGTACATACATAAATTCGGCTTCGGCAGCAGGACAGGCATAGAGCTGCCTGCGGAAACTACTGGAGTTATAAAGAACATAAACGACAAGTACTGGTCCGCACGCACGCAGCCAACCATGTCTATCGGGCAGGAACTTTCCGTAAACGCGATTCAGATGGTACAGGCGGCATCCGCGATAGCAAACGGCGGTATTCCCGTCAGGCCGACGGTAATACAGCGAATTACAGACCACTACGGCAAGGACGTATACACGCTGACTCCGCATTACGGTGAGCGCGTACTCAAAAAAGCTACGGCAGACTACATTCTCAGCTGCATGGAAACGACAGCACAGAGCGGAACAGGTCACAGGGCTTCGCTTGGAGACATATCAATAGGCGTAAAGACAGGAACTGCACAAATGGCAGACCCTGTAAACGGCGGATACAGCCAGACAGACTTCCTTTCAAACTGTCTGGCCATCTTCCCTGTAGAAAACCCAAAGATAATACTCTACATTGTAATTCAAAAGGCCAAGGGAGAAACCTATGCCGGACGCATTGTTGCACCGGTAATCGCACAGGCCGCAGACGCAATAATTGACCATCTTGGAATGGACAGGCAGGAAGCCGTGGGTGTGGAGCATTCCGGCAACATCACCGTAATGGAAAACCCGCAGATTGTTCTGAACGGAACTGTGCCGTCATTTATAGGGCGTCCAAAGCGGGACATTCTCCCTCTGTTGGACAACCCCGACGTAAGTTTCAGCATAACAGGCGAGGGCTGGGTTACTTCTCAATATCCGCCGGAAGGCACACCAATCACGGAGGGCATGACGATTGAACTCTCTCTGGAATAAAAACATCAGCAGTTTCAAACAGCGCTTTCCAGCGCTGTGGGATATGCTCAAAGATAAAATCTCAGAATTTGAGTCGGCCGCACAAGACGGAGCAGACTTTCCGCTAAAAATCGAGGCTGCAAAAAATTCCTTACCTACGGCAAGCGAAAACGGCATAATGCTGCACTCAAAATACAATCCCGAACGTGAAGCAGAGGGCGCAGTCTCAAAGTTTTTACCGGAAGAACATACGGCGGCAGTATTTTTTTCATGCGGTTTGGGCTACACGCCGATTGCGTTCTGCAAAAAGAATCCGTCCATACCGGTCGTAATCATAGAAGAAAAGGCGGAATACATCTTTCAGGCTTTTACCGTATTGGACTGGGAAGCCGTCTTACAGCACCCGCAGATTGTCTTTTTGATAAACGCACCTGTTGAAAGCGCGGAAGCCGTACTGGCTCAGTATGACGCAAAAAAGACTTGCATATTCGCCGTTCCGTCTCAGACAGCTCACAGCGAGGACTATTTTAAGAAAATCAAGTTGATAATTGCGCAGCAAAAAAGTAAGGACAGCACGAATACAGCTACGCTAGAAAAATTCGCGCACCTGTGGCTTTCTAATTCCTGCAGGAATCTGCGCTATATAGAACAGCTCGACGGCGTTGCAAAATATGCAGACCTGGCCTCTGCCTGCGGGGACGAGACAATTCCTTTTGTCGTGCTTGCGGCAGGGCCGAGCCTTGAACGGATACTCCCCCACCTTGCGGAACTAAAAAAGTGCGCAATGATAATATGCGTCGACACAGCCCTGCATGCCTGTCTTTCTGTCGGTGTGGAACCGGACTTTATTGTGCTCGTAGACCCCCAGTTTGCCTGCGCAATGC
>CAZKPZ010000113.1:0-7075 GCA_964554745.1 uncultured Treponema sp.
AAAAAATTAAAGGCAAGCTGAATTGCATATACAACTAGCCACAATCTTTTGGTCGTGGAGCCAGAGGCAAAGACCAGGTAGCTTGCAATGCCCATAAGAATATACAGAATCGTCCACGCAATCGGGAACAGAATTCCGGGAGGGGAAAGCGGCGGCTGGTTCATGCTGGCAAACTGCGCCATTGAATCTTTTGTAAGAAATGCGGAAATTCCGCCGACTGCAAGCGGAATCAAAATGCACACGATTAGCGGCATGATACGGATTTTCTTTTTTCTTTCCATAAAACACTCCTTAGAATTTTATTTGATTCTGTGTAAATAGTCGCATATTTTAAGGCGAAGTTCAAGCTGTCCGTAATAATCTGTCCACAATAATCACAGCTTGGAAGCAATGACAAAACAGGTATTAAAGTCTTTTTACGTCATTCCATTCCATTCCCTTACCTAATCACACCGCCGTGTAAAAAGCATTCGTAGCATTTTTGTTCATAAAAAAATATCTCCTCAAAACCTTGAAACCATTCTGGAGTTCCGCTTACCGTCGACTTGTATATGTATTCTCCACTCTTGTAAATGTCAGGACCGCGGAAGGGATGTTCAAGGCTTGCGTGACGGAGTGCTTCCTTTAAAAAGTCGCCGGAAAAATCATCTTTCAAAACACGTCCGCAATAGTTCATACTCCACAGAGGAACTTGCTTTTTGTAAATAATTTCTTCGCCACAAAAATTCGGTCCGCCAAAATATGAGTCAATGTAAAGCCAGTCGCCTTTTTGGTATTTTAGTTCGTGCGCATTTGGCCGCGATGAAGGAGTCTCCGCTCCATAGCCTGCATAAGTGTTTGCGCCGGCTTCCACGCGAAATGTCAGCAATTCCTCTAAGTCTGTTGAAAATTTCATTTTTTCCTCCGTGATTTTTATTTTGTTACAATGCTTTCAAACCATTTTAAAAACGTCATGTCGCTGTCCGGAACTTTATCGTCAAGTTCTACCCAAAAATGCACTTGAGAATCCAATTCAATGTTGATTGAATTTTTGCAAAAGCGGGCAAGTCGCCTGCCGGTTTTAAAACCTTGCTCATAAATTCCTTTGTCGCGCTTTGCAATCTTCCAGTAAAATTGAACAGGCAAAATTCTTATGTACTCTTTGAATGTTGGCTGATAATATCCGCTGCCCGAAATCACGGCCCTAAAAAGAGCCGGTTCGTGGCAGGCGAGTTCAACGGCAAACTCTGCTCCCTGCGAATGTCCAAACGCAATTATGTTTGTTTTGTCGATGCAAAGATTTTTCATCAGCACGTTTTGAATCAAAAGCGAAACGTCGTGGCAGTCTGAATAATAGTCGCCACGCGCCAAGAGGACAAGAACAGAACATTCTTTTATGTTTTGAATTTTTTCGCTCGTAAACATTCTTCCGTAGATCGGCAAGTTAACACCTTTGTTGCACGAGCCGTTGAATGTAACAACAAGCGGAAGCTTTGCGTCTTTGTTGTTGCGGTCATTTTTATATTTGGTTGGAATGAACAGATAATAAGAAAGCCCGGAAAGAGTTTTTTCGTAAATCCATTTACCATCATCGCTTGAATCTGTTATTGTGTAATAGTCAACGTCATATTTTAGTTCCAATTCACTGCTCGAATAAAGTTTGATTTTTAAAACAATTCCCAGTACAAGCAGAAATAGTATAAAGAAAAAGATAATTATGCGCTTAATTTTTTTTGTCATTTTAGCCTACCCACAAATTTATTTTTTCTTCTTTTCCGCGGATTGAACTTTCACATAAAAAGCGAGGTAAAGAAATTTTATTTGAATTATTTTTTGCAACACGAATAATTTCTTTTGCGCTGTCCTCGCTCATCAAAAAATCTTTTTTATACTCCTTGCAAAGTCCTTCAATCCTGCTTGCAACATTAACGGTGTCGCCGATTACGGTATATTCCATGCGGTTTTCCGCTCCGATGTTCCCTGCGGTAACAAAGCCGGAGTGAAGACCAATTCCGTTCTTGATTTCAGGCAGCCCCAGTTCCACCAATTTTTTATTTACTGCGGACAGAGAAGAGCGCATTTCAAGCCCTGCGCAGTAAGCATTGTAGGCATGATTTTTATTTTCCACTGGAGCACCAAAAATCGCCATAACGCAGTCGCCAATGTATTTGTTGATTATGCCGCCGTGAGCGGAAATGCATTTTTCCATTGCGGTAAAATAAATGTTCAGCATCTGGACGATTTTTTCACTGGGGAGCTTTTCGGAAAGGGAAGTGAACGAGCGAATATCGCAGAACAAGACGGTAACATTCTTGCTTTCGCCTCCAAGGGCCACCTTGTTGTTCAGCATAAAGTCGCGCACTTGCGGCGTTACGATTTTACCGAACGTGTCGCGCATAAAATCTTTTTCCGCAAGAGATTTTTGCATTTCGTTAAAAGAATCAGAAAGAATTCCCAATTCGTCCGCAGAAGAAACACTAAGCGGCTCCTTGTAGTTTCCAAGAGAAATGCGCTCGGCAGCTTTTGTCAAATCTTCAAGCGGCTTCTTAAAGAATCGCATCAGTAAAATTGTAAGGTACAATGAAAGCTGGATAAAAAAGATAACGGATAAAATTATAGCCTTATCATAGGGAAGCGAATTGTTTCTCCATATATTACATATAGTCCAAAACAAAAAGGAGAGCGGAAAAACTATGCACCCCAAATAGAATGCGATGAAAGAAACTGCTATAGAAGGCTTTTTAAGTCCGGGCAATTTAGAAATCTTTCCATCGGGAAAAATGCGCCTTAATATAAAAGTGCGGTTCAGAATTTCCATAATAAAATAGGCACAGGTGAACGCAAGAATAGAATCCAGGAAAGTAAAAAGCATGGAACTAGGCAGGACATCCCAGCAGGGTGTTTTTTTGACAAGGCACAAATATGTTATCAGAATGACCTCTACTACGAATTGAAAAATCCAGCCAAGCGTTCCAATCAGCGAAAGGACAATAGGCGCATTCACCAAACGCACAATATTTTTTTCTGTTTTCCTAATTTCAGCGAGATAAGAAAAACAGAAGAAAGCTGGAAGAGAAAAAGAAAGTATACTCAAGAAAACCTGAAGTGCATTGTTTCTGCATAAAAAATCTTCCCAAACTGCATAACCGTTAGTATCCGGCGTAATAAAAGAAAAAACTATCGGAATTAAAACACAAATAAAATTGGAAAAAAGCGGGATAAATAAAAAAAGCGCGCAAACAGCAACGACAAAACTTTTTCGGCTCATAGAAGACATTATAGCATGAAAAATCGAAAATTCAACTATCAGCCATTTTATAAAAAAGCTCTTAAAATTATTTTTGTAATCTGCTATAGTATTTTTAATGAAGAAACACACACAGCAGACATCCGGTGTATTTGTACACCACTCGCACTTTCTTGGGCTTCCTGTTCCATCCGGGATTGAAGAGATGATTTTTGACTGCCGCGATTATATGCAGTCAGCCTACGGTTGCAAGTCCGGCTACGGAACTCCGCCCCATATCACGCTGATAGCGCCATTTACCCTGCCGGACGGATTGACCGACCGCAGCGTATACGAGTGCGCGTTTTCAGCTTTGGGCGATTGCCGCCTGCAAGGACTTTTTCCATTTGAAGTGAGTATAAACGGATTCGGCTGCTTTTCGGAGCGGACGCTTTTTGCCCACGTGGAAGACAGCAAGACTTGGCAAAAACTGCACTCTCTGTTCATAAGTCAATTTTCAAAGGTGATACCGGGCGCAATAAAACGCAGTGACCGCAGATTTTATCCGCACCTGTCTGTCGCCAACCGGGACATTCCGGCAGGAGCTATGGACGAAGCCTTAAAGCACTTTGCACAACTGAATCTGAGCGAGCAGTTTACCGCCAGTGAAATATGTATCTATACACGGACGGCAAGCGGCGACTGGAAAGAAGGCGTGCGGTTGCAGTAATTCCAAGCAAAATAAACACTTGCTTTTTGCTGAATGTGCAATATAATTAAGAAAGGAATTTTTATTAAATAATCAGGAGCTAGTTATGGGTAAATATTCAGGAACGCAGACAGAAAAAAATCTTTTGGCAGCTTTTGCCGGCGAGTCGCAGGCAAGAAACAAATACACCTATTTTTCGCAGGTAGCCCAAAAAGAAGGTTCTGATAAAATCGCAAAAATCTTTGAGAAAACTGCAGGAAACGAAGAGCAACATGCAAAGATGTGGTTAAAGGAACTTGAAGGCATCAATGACACAAAGTCAAATCTTGAAGCCGCTGCAGCAGGAGAGAACTACGAGTGGACAGACATGTACGTTGGCTTTGCAAAAACAGCCGAGGCGGAAGGTTTCCCCGAGCTTGCAAAAAAGTTCCGCGCAGTTGCAGAAATCGAAAAACGCCATGAGGAACGCTACCGTGCACTGCTCAAAGACGAAGACACATCCGCACGTCTGAAGGAAAGTTCCGTCAAGGTATGGGAATGCCTTAAGTGCGGACACATAGTCGTAGGCACGGCAGCACCGGAATACTGCCCTACCTGCGGTGAATACAATCAATATTTTGAAGTCCGCGAGGATAACTACGATTTGATTATGACCTGGGGAAGATAAAAAGTCGCGTAATAAATAAAAGGAAGCACCGGGGCAACAAGTCATCCGGTGCTTTTTTTTCTGCAATTGCTGCAAAATTCTGGAGAAATAAATATGGATCATACTGTTTTTATCTGCAAAAGAGACAACCTTTCGATTGTAGGACAATACTTTAAGCCAGAAGGAAAAGGAGCGTTTCCTGTCGCCATACTCAGCCACGGTTTTACCGGCAACTATGGAGACATGAAAAAGCAATGCGAGTTTTTTGCAAGCATCGGCTATGCGGCTTTTTCTTTTAGCTTCTGCGGAGGCTCTGCCGATGAGACTGACGCAGACCTAAAAAGCCAGGGTCCGTCTTTGGACATGACCCTTTGGACGGAAGTCCAAGACTTGCTCGCCGTTCTGGACTTTGCAAAAAGGCAGAGTTTTACTGACGAAAAACATATTCTGCTCTATGGGGAAAGCCAGGGCGGAGTTGTTTCTGCAATGGCGGCTGCAAGACTAGGAAGTGCCGTAGAAAACCTGATTCTAATTTATCCCGCCCTCTGCATTCCAGACCATGCACGAAGAGGAATCCTCGGCGGCGCAAAATACGATGTTCATAATGTTCCCCAGATTTTGGACTGCGGACGCATAAAACTCAGCCGCAGCTTTCACCACGCTCTGCTTGCCACAGACATCTTTCTTGAAATTTCAGCCTACAAAGGACCAGTTCTTATTTTCCACGGAGAGAATGATTTTATCGTGAACTACAGATATTCAGAACGAGCGCAGGAAGAATACGGAAAGGAAAGATGCCACTTAATTCTTATGCCAGACGCAGGTCACGGTTTTTCTGCGGAACAACAGAAGTTTTCTTTTGACTCAATCCGCCTGTACCTTTCCGGTAAAAAAGAAATCCTTACGATTTCTGTAGTTATTACCCATGTAGAAGAAAAAAACGCCGCAGGAGCAGACGGTGTAGACAAGTATTCAAAAGTCTATTTTACCGCCTGGTGTGATAATGAGAATTTCAAGGGCGGACTTCTGGCAGAAGGCTGTGACAGTCAGACTCACTTTACGGACGGACGCTGCCAGCTTTCTGCAGATTATACCCTGTGCGGAAAAGATTTTGCAGGACAAGTCTGCAAGATTAAAATTCTAAACCAGAACAAAAACGGCGAATGGAAGCCAACGTTAAAAACAGACAGCAGCGCACTTTCATTTTTGAATGACGCAGATTTGACCGCCACCCTTGACTTTGCAAAGGCAGGGCCAGTCGTCCATATATGGGCGTAACGAGTATAGTGTCCGTTTTTTGTCAGCTCTATTTCCGCGCGACATTTTACACGACAGGCTTTTCTAGCAAAGCAAGATTTTTCTCCGTTGCGTTCAGCTCGACCGCACAGCCGATGGGAAGAGTCAGCATGGGGTGTGTGTGGCACGAGTCAAAGTCCGCAAGTATCGGAATGTTTTTGTTCCCCAGAACTTCCAGCAAGATTTCATACGGCTTACGCCCGGTTCCGTTGTTGTCAAACTTTTCGTGCTTGCCCAGAATGATACCGCCCACCTGGTCAAAGACACCGGCAAGATTGAGCAGCGAAAAGGAGCGCTCAATCGTCATCGCATTCTTTAGGGAATCCTCAATCAGCAGAATGTCTCCGTCCTGTATCTGCGGCATATAGGGCGTGCCAAAGAAGCCTTCCATCGTGTTCAGGTTGCCGCCGATAAGTCTGCCTTGCGCCTTTCCCCCATGCACCGTTGTCCAGTCATTCTTGTTGCAGGTCTTGGAACGGCTCTGCGTTGCCCAGTCGATGAATTCGTCCGTCCAAAACTCCGGCATTTTATATGAATATGGAACGTTATACTTTAAAGACAATACATCTTTAAAACTGCTGAACGTCACATCCACAAAAGGCGGAAACTCCCCGAACGAGGAAGCGAGTGCCGGCCCGTAGAACGTGACAAGCCCGGTCTTTGCATATACCGCCAGAAGCAGCGCCGTTGTGTCAGAATACCCGATTATGATTTTGGGGTGGCTTTTTAGATAGTCATAATCAATGGCGGGCAGAATTGAATTGGTGTTGTTGCCGCCAATCGAAGCCATCAGAATGTCAATTGACTCATCATGAAGCAGTTGATTGAATTCGTCCGCCCGCTCCCGTATTGTTCCTGCCCGGTAAAAATCCTGCTTGCCGTACAGAGCGCCGTCAACGACTTTGAATCCCTTGTTTTCTAAATACGACTTTCCCCGTTCGTAGCGTGCGGGAACCGTTGCCGAAACCGGTGATGACGAGGAAAACACGCCAATTGTTTCATTGCCTGATATATGCTTTGCTTTCATTTTTACCTCCTGCCGTTATCGATACTTTACTCAGTATCTACAACTTTTTCAATGGGGGCAAGTTGCAAATAATCAAGGTCATACGCATGAAGGTAAAAAGGGAAGATACTATTGAAGACAATCCAACAAGCCCATAGGAACGTTAATGTACGGCAATGGAAGTTTCAATTCACGCCCCCGTGAGGGAGCGAC
>CAZKPZ010000114.1:0-7037 GCA_964554745.1 uncultured Treponema sp.
AGTGTAACGTAGCTTACAATGCGAGTGTAACGTAGCTTACAATGCGAGTGTAACGTAGCTTACAATGCGAGTGTAACGAGCCTTTCGTGAAACTTAAGATATATCATCAAATGACAGCTTTGAAACCTGTAAAGAAACTTACATTTCTTTTTTTTCTATTGTCTCTCACCCTAGCCTTTGCACAAGACACAAAGAAGCTTGTGAATGCAGTTGTCGATAAAAACGGCAAAACGCTGCTAATGCAGGCCGCCGGTGACGGAAATGATTTTCTGGTAAAAAAACTGCTGGATTCCGGTGCAGACGTGAATGCCCGAGACCAGGACGGCTGGACGGCGCTTATGTATGCCGTGAGGAACCAAAATAATTACAATATAATAAATATACTCTATAGCAGCGGTGCCGCCTTGCAAATCAGGAACAACCATAATGCAACCCCATTGCTTCTGGCAGCGTCCTACAATAACAATCCGGACATTCTCGCCCTGCTCCTTGCAAAACGCACAGGCAACGAGGAAGAAGTATTCAACGCCTTTATAATGGCCGTATTGGACACCCATGCGCCGGATTTTATCAAAAAAGAAAAAATAAGCTTGTTTATCAGCAAAAACGTACCAATAAACGGCTTCTGGAAAGGGCTTACGCCTTTGATGTATGCCTGCAAATATAATTCAAGCTCTGCCGTTGCGGATTTTCTTATACAAAACGGAGCTAAGACCGAACTGAAAGACAAAAACGGTAAAACAGCCTTGGACTATGCAAAAGCGAATCCTGCTTTTCCGCATGACGCCATCTATAAAACATTGAATGGGGATTAATCCAGTATGAGAATAACAGGAGGCCTGCTCAAAGGCCGTGTAACACAGACACCATACGGAAAAATGGCTATCCGCCCTGCCATGGACAGGATGAGGGAGTCGATTTTTGATATAATAGGAACAGACTTGGAAGGAAAAACCTTTCTTGACTTGTTTTCCGGCTCTGGAACAATAGCGCTCGAAGCAGTCTCCCATGGCTGTAAAGACGTCTCCCTGTGCGAAATGGACAAGAGCAAGGCTAAAATCGTAATTGAAAACGTCAAGATGGCGGAAGAGTTAGGAACAAGAATAGACTGCCATTTTATGGCTGTTGAACTGTTCCTAAAAAGATGCAAAAAACAGTTTGACTACATATTCCTGGACCCGCCTTTCCCCTATAAATTCAGGCTGGAACTGCTGCAGACCATTGAAAAGCGCGGACTGTTGACACAGGGTGGCAAGGCATTGATACATCACCCTAAAGAAGACGACCTCCCGGAATCCATAGGCAGTCTGTCACGTACCGACCAACGTATTTACGGGCGCTCAATCGTTGATTTCTTTACAAATCAGAATGCCATGATAAAAACAGAGGAAAATACGTAGAAAAATCTTGACAAATAATTTTTGTAAGGTAAAATTATAAGAATGTAATGGAAGTATATAGAAAAAAGGACATCTTGCATGGATGATGATTTAAAAAAACAGATAGACAGCAAGCAGGGCAAGGACGGCTTTATTAAAGTAACTGACCTTCCCGTCGGCAATCTCTCCCCTCAACAGAGAGTAGTTTTAAACAGAAAGGCAAACGCTCTGTTTAATGAAGGCAAAGTTGAGATGGCAGAACGTATTTTCATTACAACTGGCTATTCGGACGGTCTTACCAGATGTGGCGATAAGTATGCGGAAAAGCATGAATACATGAAAGCTTTAAAGCTATACCTGCTTGCCCACAACAAACGGAAGTCTGATCCGCTGATTGAAAAATTTTCCTCCCTTGTAGCGGCAATGCTTCAAGACGGTTGATTATTTTATAAATTGGAACATTTAAACTTGTGGAGAAGGAAAAATGGATGAAATCAAAAAAAACGCAGGCTTTTTCATGCAGGGTTCAAAACAGGATGAGGATTTGCTAGGCGAAGTAAGCAGCCCTGATTTTTCAGAGCCAAATTCAGACAATTCTGCAACAAACGAAATAAGTGAATTGTCTAAAAAGGGATATGCGAGCTTAAAAGAAAACAATGTTGATGAGGCTGTTGAGAATTTCAAGGCGATTCTCCGTATAGAGGATAACAACAACTACGCATTGGTCGGTCTGGGTGACAGTGAGCGCAAACGCGGACATTTCAAGGATGCGATTGCACATTATTCAAAATGTCTTTCTTTCCACCCCGGGAACAATTACGCACTTTTTGGTCTGGCTGACTGCTACAAGGCGCTAAACCAGTATCATAAAGCCATAGAAATATGGGAACAGTATTTGGTGCATGATGACCGGAACATCACCGTTCTTACACGCGTAGCTGATGCCTACCGCAAGATTCGCGACTTTAAGAAGTCGAAGCAGCTCTACCTGCGCGTTCTTGAGATGGAAGAGACAAACGCTTATGCCTTAATCGGTCTCGGTCACCTGCACTATGATTTCAAAGAGTACAAGGATGCTCTGTATTACTGGACAAAAATGCTTGATTTGAATCCAGAGAACGTAGATATCCGTGTATTGACTTCTATTGGCAACTGTCACAGAAAACTCAAGACTTTTGACAAAGGTCTTATTTACTTCGAGAAAGCACTTGAGATAGATCCAAAGAATTTCTATGCCCTCTTTGGAATGGCTGACTGCTACCGCGGAATGAACCAACAGTTCCGCTCTGTAGAGTACTGGAATAAGATTCTTGATATGGATCCGAACAACAAGGTCATTCTCACACGCGCAGGCGATGCCTACCGCAATACAGGAGACTATAAGACGGCCGCGGACTATTACAACCGGGCGATGGATATTGACTTTGACATCTATGCGGCATTGGGGCTTGCACTCATCTGCAAGGGAGAGGGAAAATATGCGGAAGCAGTCGACAGGCTTTCTGCCCTTACCAGGGATGACCCCAAGAACTACCGGCTTTACATCGATTTGGCAGACTGCTATCTGCGGCTGAACGAAAAGAATAAAGCGATAGAGACGCTGCAGGCATTCCAAAGACAGGGAATCAGAAGTCAGGCGGTGAACGAAATGCTCGATAAATTGCAGAATAACAAGCCTTTGTTCTAAGTTCATGACAACAAACGCATTGCCTGCCATAGTAGGTTTGACTCCAGACAGAATATGTGAGGTACTCTCTCTTTCTCCTGCTTTTAGAGGAAAGCAAATATACCAATGGATTGCAAAAGGAGTTCAGTCATTTGATGAAATGACGACACTAAGCAAAGCCGACCGGGAGCTATTTCCACAAAAAGCACGCTTATATTCTTCTGCTGTAACAGAAACACTCAAAGACCCAGACGGAACAATAAAGCTCCAGATAACTCTAGAAGACGGAGCTGCGGTGGAAACAGTTCTGCTTACAGACAGAGAGGAGCGAAAGACAGCCTGTGTCAGTTGCCAGGCTGGCTGTGCCATGGGATGCGCTTTTTGCCAGACAGGGCAGCTGGGTCTAAAAAGAAGTCTTACGGCAGGTGAAATTGTAGAAGAATTTTTGTACCTTGAAAAAGTTGCTGGCAAACTTGACAACATCGTTTTTATGGGAATGGGCGAACCGCTACAAAACCTAGACGCCATAATACAGGCAGTAAAGATTCTGACAGACAAAAATGGACGTGCCTTGAGTTCAAGACGGATAACACTAAGCACATGCGGTCTGGTAAAAGGGATTTACGATTTAACAGAAAGATTCCTACAAGGCGCTCCGCTTATACGGCTTGCCATATCACTTACGACAGCCGACCCTGTTCTTAGAGAAAAGCTCATGCCTGTTACAAAAGGCAATCCGCTTCCTGAATTAAAAAAAGCAATTGCCTATTATATCGAAAAAACAGGAAAACGAGTTACCCTTGAAGCAGCACTGCTATCTGGCGAGAACACGAATCTTGAAAGTGCTCAAAGGCTTATTGACTTTGCAAAAGGGTTGGACATATATGTAAATCTTATTCCTTGGAATCCTGTTCCGACACTGCCTTTCAAAACGCCTTCAAACGCAGAATGTAATCTCTTTCTTACAGCGCTTACTGAGGCTGGAATTAAAGCATCATTGCGAACCAGGCGGGGAACAAAAATTGCAGGTGCGTGTGGTCAGCTTGGACGCACACAATAAGCGTTATTTGTTTTGCATAAGTTCCTTGAAGAGCGGCAGATATTTTTCTCTGGTGATAATATCCCATGAGTAATTATTTTTTATATATGCTGCGGTATACGAAAGCATTGGCCTAAAGATATCACGTCCAGCTCTGTTTATAAGACGAATGAGCGAATAAAGATAATCATAGAGCACCTCTGGCGTGTTAGGCTCATACAGAAAACCTGTTTCACCATCGACAATCTTTTTTAATCCTCCTGTTGCATGCGCAAGGCAAAGCGTGCCAAGTATCTGGGCAACAAAATCTGCGGTGCCACAAGGTTCAAAATTACTTGGAAAAACAGCTATGTCGGCAGCAGCTATACAAAGCCGTGAAAGAGACTTATCATAACCCTGAAAATAAACACAGTCTCCGCCATGCCGTTCTGCCAGCTGAATAAGACTTTCTTCCAGTTCCTTTTCTCCTTGTCCGATAAATATAAATTTTGCTCCAATGTTTGATTGCAAAATCTTTTCTGCAGACTGAACAAGAACAGATATTCCCTTTTGGCGCACTACCCTGCCGTGATATGCAATATATACAGGATTATCAACTGTCTCTTTCAAAAAACCGTAGCGGGCGATGCAATACCCTGTATCGATTTTTGAACTATCAGAAGCCCAGTTAGAAATTAAAAAATCTCTGCATTTATACTTGCCAGTAAAATCTCCATTCGCAGGATTATAGGCAAATGGCAGACATGAAGTTCTGCTATTTGCCGGATCATAAAACTCGAAATCAATTCCATTTGTTATGCCTATGACCGAACGTTTGTCTCGCCTAAAAAGTTCGGAAAGCTCACCAGTATCAATTGTAGAATCCATAATTTCACTGGCATATTGAGGAGAAACGGTCGTTAGTTTTGCAAAATGTGCAGCCAAAACGAAAGGCTCAACTCGCATTCCGTTTAATCCGCCTGCAAGAAACTCTTCCGGCAAATTAGTGTAATAAACTGCCTCATCGACATTTTTGTAAATATGATGATAGCCAGAGCCTGCATTATGGATTGTTACAATGCAACTTGTGTTTCTATAAAAATGAAAAAGCTCTCTATCTCTTTCTTTTGCAAAGTGAACAAAGACAGGTACCATTGCAGCCGTTGCATCATGGCAGAAAATAATATCAGGAGCTTCCTCTGCAGAACAAGTACGACCATAGGCAACGACAGCCTTTTGAAATAGGGTATTTAAGAATTGTGCATCCTCGTGCCCCAACCCTTTCTTGTGATTAGGATTTTTTTGTTCATCATCACAAGTATATGTGTAGACAGCATTCTTTTCACTAAACGCTTTATTTCCTATAAAGACGATATTCACCCCGTTTTTCGTCCCGCAGCTAAACGTAACAATCATTCTTTTTTGACAAACGGATATCTCAACAGGACGATGCCATACACATGTAAAATCATTTATAGAAGACAAGTCTGTGCATCCGTACAGCGGTATGAACAGCGTTACAGTTTCGCCAATTCGTACAAGGCTTTCACTTAGAGCACACGAAACATCTTTTACTCCGCCAGCCTCGGCAATGCCTGAATATTCGCGCGCGACAGTCCAAATATTCATCAAACTTCCTTTTTACTGCACAGAGGCTGTAGCTAAATCAGGACGCAGACACTCTGCCCCATTCATATATGCATGATGAACAGCTCTGCCCTCGTCCATATACACAGTAAGCATCGTACGTATTACAAAAGGAAGCATGTTCTTAATCTTTGGCTCTTGAGAACAAAAAAGAGGAACAGAAGAGACATCTATACCAATATCAGAACGGCGAAGCGCAGCTGCAGCATTAAAAGTATCCAAGTCATCGGTCATAGTAAATTGAATGGAAACAAAATCTTCTGTCCGTAAAGAATTTTCGGCGATGAGAATTCTAAAAAGTGCTTCAATATTCTTAATAATATCTTCTTTATTATTTTTAGAGCAAGTTGCTCCTCTGATACAGCAAAGTCTTTTTCCAATCATACAAAACCTCAAGACTCAGTTTTCCTCATGCTTGTCTTCAATAACTTTCTCAGGAATGCTATTCTCGCTACCTTCTCCAGAAAGAGCTTTCAAGGATTTTGAAATTTCATTTATTGTGCCTAAATCCTTAAGCTGTGGGTATTTCTTTATAAGTTCCGCATATTTTTCAAGAGTTTCAATAGATTTGTTTCTTTCATATATATCTCCAGCATACGCATCCGCTTTAGATTTTAGGCTTTCTTGTACATCTGCCTTATATAGGTCATATAATTCTCTAGTCTTTTCATACGTTTCCATATCTGGCACTTTAGCAGAAACAAGCTCTATAGAATTAATTACGACGTGGCTTAAATCATCTGAAAAATGACCTGCAATTTTTTCTATAGCAGAGTTAGCCAAGGCCTTTTCTCTGATAAGTTGACCATCTTTATTAGACAAAATAGAATTAACAACATATTCAGAAACGAGATTCGCTTTATTTTCAAGAAACACATCTAATGCTTCCTGAGTGTCAACATGAGCCTTTGAAACCAAATCAGGAAGGGATTCTGCTTTTACCGAAAGAGAAAGAGCTAATTCAATATCATAACCAAAATCAGGATTTGATGGTAATAATTGAGAATATATATCTGCCCCTGGTAAAGCTCCACTGTAATTAATTTTACTTTTGTGCGGCTCAAGAGAAAACTTATGCAATGTCACATTAGTGGGGAGCAACTTCTCCCAACGCCACATAAACTTCCCCGGCAAAAGAGGCTCTTTTAATGTACCCCCCGTCTTAGAAACCATTACACCGCATTCACCGGGTTTTATAGAGAATTGAATCCAACCGATAAAAAAAACAGCGACTGCCGCCAATAAAATAACGACAATATTTGCACATCTCCGCTTCATACAGTACTATTGTATACTCTTTCAAGAGATTATACAATCCTATCAAGGC
>CAZKPZ010000115.1:0-7010 GCA_964554745.1 uncultured Treponema sp.
GTGTACATGGGCATCTCTTTTGTAAAGGCAAGCTTCTGCGCAAAGAATTTGCCAGGCACATAAGGCTGCTCAACAAATTCCTCGACAGTGACAGGCTTCTTTAAATACTGGTACTGCTCGTCCTGCGGCAGGTGCGAAAAGATGAACTGCTCAGGCGTAAGGTAAAGATAGTCCGTTGAGTAATGCTTAACAAAGTACTTCCAGTCGCAGAACCCTGCATCCCATGTAACGTCCACAAGCTGCCACCTGTTGCCTATGCGGATTGCGTTCCATGCATGGTCCGGCCGCTGCCCCTTCTTTATCGTGCCTGAATAGCCGAAGCCCTTTGAATAGCCCGTGATGCCGATTGACTCCACCCCGGCAAGGCGGCACATCTCGTTCATCAGGTTCGTGTAGCCGGAGCAGATTGCCTTCTTCTTTTTGAGTATGCTGGCGTAGTCCTGTTCCAAGGCGATTCTGGGGTTGTCGAACACGTCAGTGTCGTAGGCGATGTTGTCGCATATCCAGTCGTGCAGAACCTTTGCCGTGACCGCCGTTCCCGAATTGCCGCCCGTAAGGCTTTTTACAACCGCCGGCAGGTTCTTCTCCGGCTCTTTGAACACAGCCTCCATAAGCGTCGCATTTATCGAACGGACACGGCCGTCCATGCTTGCCGCAAACAACGGTGCCGCCGCCAGTAAAAGTATCAGGCATGATACCAGTATTGCAAATCGTCTCATACGTGCCCCCTTAAGTCTTCTGTGTACCTGTAAAAAGTGGAGTTTTCCGCCTGTTAAGTAATAGAATAGCATGGATTTTGCTGTACTGCAATGTTTTTTAT
Source organism: uncultured Treponema sp. (assembly GCA_964554745.1). Lineage (GTDB taxonomy): Bacteria > Spirochaetota > Spirochaetia > Treponematales > Treponemataceae > Treponema_D. The sequence continues at coordinate 821 of CAZKPZ010000115.1, forward strand.
TACTTTACGAGTGGTGTTTATTACCAAAATACAGGTTTTCTGAAAAAGACTTGCGTAGATAATAGAATATATGAGTGATAACGCAGAAGAGCTGAATATTCCCCAGCTGTTTGGAACGAATGTGCAGAAATTCAGAAAAGAGCGCGGCATGACGCAGGAACAGCTTTCCGAAAAGCTTAAGATTTCGCAGAAGCACCTTTCCATTATAGAAACCGGCGCGCAGTTCGCTTCGGCATCACTCATCGGCAAGCTTGCTTCGGTTCTAGAAGTCTCGCCCGCCCAGCTCTTCGGTGATTACAAGCACGAGGTGAACTACGAGCAGGCAAAAGCTACTGCCAACGCCACGGTAGACGTTCTAAGAAACGTCCTTGACGGTAAGTTTTCAGCCCTTTACGGGCAGCTTAATGAAATAGAAAATCTCTTGCAGACCAAGCAGAACGGCTTTCCGCCGCCGGGAAGCGGACTGACCCTTCCTATGTAGCAGACGGCGATGGTGTTTCCGGGGTGCTGAGCGTCTTTCTGTCTTGTCTATTTCGCTCGCACGATTTATACTCGTTCTATGAAAAAAGTCGAATGCAATGGCACTGCAGACAGTTCAAACGGAAAGTTCCGGAAGTTTTTTATAGACAAGCATGTCTTTTTTTACGGCATCATCTGCCTTGTAATGAACATACTTGCAGTCCTTGCTACAGGTCTGCTTTCTGTTCCGAGCAATGCACTTGTGTTGCAGTGGCAGCATGCCCTGGAAGACAAAGAGTCTATGCTGGACTCAATCGGTCTGTTCTGTTACGCAGTTCCTCTTCTCTGCTGCGTTCTGTATGTGCTTCCGCTAAGAAAGCTCAAGAAGAATGACGGTCGCTATATAGAGATTATGGTTCATCTTCCTGCCTCTTATGCCCTGAGGGGAACGTTGGGCTGGATATGCTTTTTTGTGCTGGACGTGGCATTCCTTCTGTACTTAAAATTCACTTCGCAGTTTGAGATTCTTACGATTCTTATCTCGATGGTATTGTCATTCAGTTTTCTTTCTGTCTTTACCTTTACGATGATTTATTTTACGCTTGAGACTTTGAACCGCAATATCGTGTTGCCCTCGCTCTATCCTGAAGGCAAGCTTTCCGGTGTAACACGGATGAGCCTTTCTTCTATACGGAACACCTTCATTCTATACTTTATTTCCGCAGGAATTTTCCCGACGCTCATCGGGCTTCGTCTGTCTTGCGTGGAGCATCCTGTATTCAGGGACTATTTGTGCAGCGTGATTCTGGCGCTGCTGGGCTTTGTTCTGACTATTCTAATCAGCAACTATTTTAGGAAACCGCTCAAAAAACTGACGGATTCCGCAGATAAAATTGCGGCCGGTAACTATGACACAAAGACTGTCATCTGCTCAAACGATGAGCTGGGTGCGTTGGGTGACAGCTTTAACGCAATGGCGCGCTCTCTTAAGGAAAAGGAATTCATGCGCGACACGTTCGGTAAAGTCGTAACGCCGCAGGTGCGCGACTTTCTGTTGAATAACAAAGTGACCCTTGGCGGCGAGACAAAGAACGTGACAGTGATGTTCTGCGACATAAGGTCGTTCACTAGCCTTTCGGAAAAGCTCCGTTCAGAAGATGTCGTAAAGATGCTGAACATTTATTTTACCGCGATGGAAAAATGTATTTCCGCGTACAATGGCGTAATCAACAAATACATCGGAGACTGCGTTATGGCGCTGTTCGGCGCACCGATTGCAAATGCAAGCCACGCGCACGACGCCTACTGTGCCGCCCTTGAGATGCGCAAGTCTCTTGCTGGCGTGAACGCTGCGTTTGCCGCTCTTGGTCTGCCGCAGATTAAGAACGGAATAGGGCTGCATACAGGTTCCGTCACTGCCGGCAACATTGGAACGGAAAGCCGTATGGAGTATACGGTAATCGGCGATACGGTGAATGTTGCAAGCCGCATAGAGGGGCTGTGCAAGGAATACGGCGAGACGCTTTTGATGAGTGAGGAGACTGCCCGTGCAGCAGGGAACGGCCCTGTCTTTTTGTGCGAAAGCCCTATACGAGGCAAAGAAGAAAAAATTAGGATTTGGAAAGCATGACGACCTGTGGCATAACTGCACGCAGCAAAACAGTGCACTGTCGCACCGCGTGACAGTGTACTGTAGGTCTTACTGCTTCCGCAGTCTTACGGTAAATGGACCGTAGTTCTGGCACTCATTTATTCCTTCGACGCGCACTTCACAAGAGTATGTAAAATCTTTTATTGTTCCAGAAGCAGTACTTGGGAACAAGTCTCCGAATGTCTTGTTGAAGCTGTCGCCCTGGTTCACTCCGTTGACTGTTATTGTTGTGGTGAACGAGATGCCAGGATAGACCGTGGTCGTGTCTTTGCGCTGGACGGAAATGTTCAGGCTGTTCATGTCAGTAACGGAATAGTCATAGCCGTCTGAACCGGAACCGACTGTATAGCCGGAGCCGCCCAGTTCAAATTTAGGCTCGAACTCATACTTTGGATAGGCTATGGTAAAGGTCGTTGGGGAGGAGCTGACCGTGGTTCCGCTTTCTGTCTGGACTGTGCATGTTGCAGTAATGGTCTGGGGACTTGAGAGTGCTGCGACTGTGCGGAAGGTGGATTCGTCTTCTGCGCCAGGTAAATCCAAATATGTGACGATTTGAGAAGGGTTTGTTGTCGTGTACGTTTTTGCCGTGTTGGAGCCAAGCTTTACTGACCATGTGTAGCTCGTGCCGATGACTCCCGTCTCCAGTTTTACAGCTGAATGAGGTCCGCCTAAATAGAATGTGGGGGCAGAGCCGGTGGAGCCGCTTCCTGCAGTTACGTTTATAGAAAAGCCGTCCTCTGCTTCATCACCCAGGGATATTCTGATGACGTTTCCGCCGCTCCGAATTAGCGTTTCTTTTGAGCGGCCGTAATAAGTCTCGCCGTCATAGGTCAGCGCGGCGCGTGCAATGACGGTGGCTCCGACCGGTACGCTATGGAATGTGACTGACGCTACTGGCATGTCTCCCCGCATTGTAAAGGATGTTGTCTTTGTGTCTGAATACTCTATGGCGCTTGAGCTGGTGCTGGACAAGCTCATAATAAGGCTCATGTCCGCTGCGGCGCGGCCTGAAGAAGCTTGGCGGGTGGAGACGCTCCGGGGCATGTTCAGTTGGAAAGCCACTTTGGAATCGCCTGAATCATCTGCGGAAGAAGCCGCACCCTGGCAGGAAAGCACAAAAAACAGAAGGAGTAAGAGTTGTACCGCCAAAAGCACGGGTGGGACGTTTTTCTGGAATACGGATTTCATACACGCCTCCTGTTTTTTCCAGTCTAAAAGCTGCATGGGCTTTTGTCAAGTGTGCGCAGGCTGTTCTGTGTGCGCAGGCTGTTCCAATGTCGATTAAAAATTAAAATAACTTATAAATCTTATATCTTAATTTTGACGGTGTACATTTTCCGCAATTTATGATATAGTCTTATCAGCTTTATGGCAAGGTGGGATTATGTCTAACAAAAATTCAAATCTTCATAATGCAAAACGGATGAAAGATGATGAATTTTATACGACTTATGAAACTGTAGAATCAGAAGTAAACCATTATGCTTCCCAGCTTAAAAATAAAGTTGTACTTTGTAATTGCGATGATCCGTTTAATTCAAATTTCGTAAAATATTTTCTTACTCACTTTTGCTAATTAAAATTAAAACGCTTGATATGCACATCTTTCTGCATTTCCTCTCCTTATGAAATGCAATATTCATTGTTTGAAGAGCAGCAAAGATTTTCCGTACAAAAAAAAGGATTTCTTCTTGATATTAAACAGGGTGATATAGAGAAGAACTTTTCTATTTCAGACTTTGTAAAAGAATTGAATGGCGATGGGGATTTCAGAAGTCCTGAATGTATTAAATATTTAAAACAGGCTGATGTTGTAATAACAAATCCGCCATTTTCACTTTTCAAAGAGTTTGTCACTCTCATGCAAAAGTATGATAAGCAGTTTTTGATAATCGGAAATCAGAATGCACTTACATATAAGGAGATTTTTCCTCTTATAAAGAATAATCAAGTTTGGACAGGATACCAGTTTGGTGAAATGAAATTCCGCGTTCCTGCATATTCAGAACCTCGCGCTACACGTTTTTGGATAGATGAAACCGGCCAGAAATGGCGTAGTTCGGGGAATGCTATGTGGCTTACAAATCTTGATAACGAGCGGAGACATCAAGATTTAAAATTGACAAAAAGGTTTGACGCTTATACTTATCCTAAATACGATAATTATGATGCAATACATGTAAAAAGCATTGTAGAAATTCCTATAGACTACAAGGGGATAATGGGTGTTCCCATTACAATCATCAATAGATATAATTACGAGCAGTTTGAAATCATAGGCGAAGCAAACCACGGTTCTGACAATGAGTTTGATTTTTTCAAGCCCACAATCAACGGAAAAGAGATTTTCAAGCGCATTTTAATCCGAAACAGGAATTATGAACGAAAGTACTGTTGAGTTCCGTGTTTTGGATTTGTTTTGCGGTGCAGGCGGTTTTTCTTACGGGATAGAAAAGAATCCACACTTTAAGACTCTGGTGGCATTGGATTTTAATGAAAATGCTTTGAAGACTTTCAAATACAATATGCCGGAAACTGATACTGTTTGTGGCGATATTACTGATTCTGATGTAAAGGAAACTGTAATTCAAAAAAGCAAAGACGTGAATGTGAACATGATTATCGGTGGACCTCCTTGCCAGGGGTTTTCTTTGAAGGGGAAAAAACTTGGACTGGATGGCCCACGCAACTATTTGTTCAAAGAATATTTGAAATTCGTTGAGATTTTGCAACCGGAAGTCTTTATAATTGAAAATGTAAAGGCTCTTCTTTCTACCTCTGCAGGCTGGTTCAAAAATCAGATTTTGGAAAGAATCTCTGAACTCGGTTATTTTGTTGACTACGGCGTTTTGACGGCTTCTGATTTTGGGGTTCCTCAGTCACGGCAAAGGGCGTTTTTCTTGTGTTCAAAGAGAAAAGACGTGTCGTTGCCAATAGCTATGGCAAGAAAAACAGTGACTGTAAGGGATGCTATTTCAGACCTTGCCTATCTGAATTCTGCGGAAGGAGAATTTGAGCAAGATTATAAAACTGATGTGGAAAGCGGTTATCAAAAAATTATGCGCTCAGGTTCAAAAAAACTATATAATCACAAGGCATCGAATCATGCACGGATTGCAATTCAAAAGTTAAGGCTGATTCCTCCTGAATGTGGGAAAGAGCATTTGCCGAAGGAATTGCTCGGAAACCAGCAATTTTCGGGAACTTGGGGACGGTTAAAATGGGATGAGCCGTCGCCTACGATAGATACCAGATTTGATGCTTGCTCGAACGGAACAAACAACCATCCTTTTCTAAACAGGGCGATTACTCCTCGCGAAGCGGCAAGGCTTCAGTCTTTTGATGACAGATTTATTTTTTTAGGGTCAAAAGTTGCTGTCAGGCAGCAGATTGGTAATGCTGTGCCGCCATTACTGGCCAAAGCAATTGCAGATACGATTTATAAAACACTTGGAGACAAAAAATGAATTTAGAAATGGCATATCTAATCGGAATGATTCTAGGTAACGGCGAAATTCAGTAGGGTGTTAAAGAGACAACTGTGACAATCGATATTCCGCACAAAAATATGCGCACTGATGATTTAAAAGACGTTGCTGTTTATGTGAAGGCAAGTGTCGTAGACATCCGGGATATTGTAGAGCCCTTAATCGGACATGGTTTAACGGTTTCGCAAAGTAAACATTCGACAAAATTAACTTTTTCTAAACCAAATGAAGAGTATGTCATGAGGGAAATCTTGCGTTTAATAGGTTCCGGCCGCCACCATTCGACAATGAAAATGAATGATGAGCTTTTTGCAATGACTACAGATGAAAAGAAGGCATTGTTGCGTGGAATCGCCGATGTTACTGGTTACATACGGAAAAGCAATATAGCATTTGGACAGGACGGTGCACACAGGGTTTATATTGAAATTCCCGGAAACTGGTATATGGTCATTGATGTTGCAAATATGCTCAGGGATGTGGATGTTCCTGTTCAGACGATAGATTTTGGGCATCCAAATTTCCGTGACAGTGATTTGAAAAAATATAATGAGGGAAAGCCCGGCTATTGGAAAAAAGAACATCAAATAAA
>CAZKPZ010000116.1:0-4122 GCA_964554745.1 uncultured Treponema sp.
AGCTCCCGAGCGGAATCGGACCGCTGACCTCATCGTTACCAACGATGTGCTCTACCGACTGAGCTACAAGAGCATAAATCTTTAATATACGTTCCGTAAATATAGCGGATTCAGCTTGTATTGTCAATATCACAAAGGGGCAGTTTTTCAAAATTCTTAATAAAAACATCTCCGAGCCGCATTGTCAGAATCTTTGAGTTATACGAACCCAAAGATTCGTTTCTATTAATTAGAAAACACTCTCTTATTATCAGAAACTTATTCTTCTATTAATTCAAGTCTTCCAACAAGCTGACTAAGACCTTGTAATCGTCTGGCGCAAACCTCCTATTAACTGATTATAATTATCCATATAGTCCAATAACAACCCGGTGCTGCTACAGATATTTACAATCCCCTGCCCCATAAGGTTTGACAATAGTTCCGGTTTGATTTATGCTATACATTATGTTTGTTTCTGTCGTATTAGACCCGGGAAGCATAGATACCGCCAAGGCGCTAGTCAACTTACTTACCCAGATGGGCTTTACCAAAGCCCAGCGTTCCTGCTACGAGAACATGAAGGTCGGCATAGATGACCTGGCAACTCTTAAACGGGAAATTGACCGTATAACCGATTACTATGACAGCATCCGCATTTACCAGTTTCCGGTAAACGACCTGTTTGTCATCACTGAGCTAAAAGAAAAAAAATGGCGAAAGTGCCAGTTCAAGGGTAATTCTACGCCGTCCGCGGCAAAACGCCCGGCAAAATAACACGCCCCATTTTTTATAACATATATAAGGAAGAAACTATGCTTGAAGACTACAAAGAATCAATTGACCAGCTAAAAGAAAACATCCTCGACGTCTGGGGGCGTCTTTGACCCGGACGACATAAAGAGAAAGATAGCCGAGAAAGAAGCGCTCACCCAGGCACCAGGCTTTTGGGATGACAACGACAAGGCTACCCGCGTAATGAACGAAATCAAAGCCCTCAAGGGGCGGATTGAGCCGTGGATAGAGCTTAAGAAACAGGCCGAAGACCTGGAGACGCTGTACGAACTCGGAATAGAAGAAGGCGACCAGAGCCTTGAGAAAGAACTTAAGGAACAGTACGACAGCATACAAAAGGAGTATGACCACCAGAGCATACTGAACCTGCTTTCTGACGAAGTGGACCGTAACGACTGCTTCTTGTCAGTCCATGCAGGAGCAGGCGGAACGGAAGCCTGCGACTGGACTTTTATGCTTTCGCGCATGTACCAGCGCTGGGCAGAGCGACACGGCTACAAGACAGAAGTTCTTTCCCAGGAAGAAGTCGAGGGCGGCCTTAAGTCTATTAATATGAAGATTTCAGGCCCTTACGTCTACGGCTACACAAAGGGAGAGGCCGGCGTACACCGCCTTATCCGTATAAGTCCGTTTGACGCAAATGCAAGACGCCATACGTCATTCGCATCCGTTTATGTATTCCCTGTTCTTGACGACAGCATTGAAGTCAAGATTGACCCCAAGGATTTGCGCGTGGACACCTACCGTTCCGGCGGAAAGGGCGGCCAGCACGTAAACAAAACGGAATCCGCAGTCCGCTTTACTCACCTGCCTACAGGAATAGTAGTTGCCTGTGACAGCGAGCGCAGCCAGCTTATGAACCGCGCCACCGCCATGAGCATTCTGCGCTCAAGGCTCTACGAGTATTATAAGGAACAAAAAGAAAAGGAAAACTCCAAGTTCGCCGGCGAAAAGAAGGATATTTCCTTTGGCAGCCAGATACGCAGCTATGTCTTCCAGCCATACACAATGGTTAAGGACCACCGCACGAAGTTCTCCGTCGGCAACATTGACGGAGTAATGGACGGCGACATTGACGGATTCTTGGACGCATTCCTCTCCGCAAAATGGAAAGGTCTGCCTACCGACGACAGCGACAACGGAGACGATATGTAATGAAGGGATTCTGTCTTCCCGTCATTCTGGCAATGCTGCTCACGACGCTTCCGTTCCGTGCGTTCTGCGTCTCTTCGCAGGGTGCGGCGGACAGTTCCCAGTCATCAGAGCAGACAGCCTATACTGACGGCGGAGACTGGATTCTAGGCGCGGCGGCATTCAGCGTTGAAAAACACGCGGCAAAAGCGCTGCAGGATGCAGCTGCCGCCATTCCGTCATTAATGCTTGAAAAAATCAGCGGAGACGCGGCGCACATTCTTTCTATACAAGAAAAGAATGACCGCCGTCTTTACGCCCTGCAGACGGAGCGGCTTTCACTCTTTCTGCAGCTGTCAAGGGAAATTAAAGTACGCGACAGCCTGATTCTCGGCAACGACAGCCAGCGAAGGCTGAACAAGAAGATAAAAGCCCAAGAAAAGAAGATTGCCGAACTCAAGGACAAGATTCAGGAAAACCTGATTGAGACAGACAAGGCAAAGGCAAAGACGGCATGGGACGGCAAGGAAAATTCACTGGTAGAGAAAATCGCCGTCTACGAAAAAGACCCCAAGGCCTTGGTCTCGCTCGAAAACAGCGGCCATGACACGCTGGACTCACTTGCGCTTTCAAAGGGCTTCAGCGGTCTTATAACCGGCAGCATAGAATCCTACGGCGGCTTTGTAGCCGTGACTGCAGAGCTGCACACCTACCCCGGCACACAAAGCCCCGGAAGCGTAACAGAAATCGGATCAATCGATGAGCTTCCAGAGATTGCGGACAACCTTGTAATAGGTCTTCTGCCTAAAATTGCAAATACAATTCCGGTTGACATATACTTTACAGTAACGCCCGAAAGCGCATCGCAGGACGCGCAGATTTTTATAGACGGCATCCTGCAAAAAAAAGGCTCATCTATGGCGACTGTTGCTTACGGAGAGCACAAGATAGAGATTTCCGCACCCGGTTACTTTACCAAGTCTGTTTCATACAGATTCACCGAATCAGCAGACTATTCTATGGTTGTCCCCATGGAAGCGATGAGCGACGGCACGTTCAACATCACGTTCACGAACAAAGACAGCGGCAATGCCTACGCAGACGGCGCGCTGCTAGGCTACATTGACGAAACCAACAGAAGTCTTCCGGTGCAGATAAACGGCAAGCCGGTGCTAGGTCATTTTGTGGTCGAAGACCAAGACGGCAAAAGCCACAATTCCTATTACTACGTGAGCGGCGACGTGCAGCAGGATGACTCGGAGCTGGCGGTAAACCTGCGGCGGCGCTATACAGTAGAAGAAGTAGACCAAAAACGCCTTTGGTCATACCGCGGCTATTCCGCGCTCATGCTTGCAGTTCCTGTAGCAATGCTCGCCTATGGTAAATACCTTACGGCAAGCGACGGCTATAAGCTGGGAGCAGAAACCGCAGACACCGTTGACAACTGGGCGCATATCTCGAACATCTCAACCGGACTTGCAGTAACGGCGGGAGGCTTCTTTCTTGCTGAGCTTATCCGCTACATACACTCCGCCTCAAGCATGATGCCGCAAAGCGCCTACGAAACAAAGGAATGACAACACTGTACATTACAGTTCCCGGTTAATGTGCATTGACGCGCACGCCCTTTTCAAACAGGCCTTTTCTTTGCTATAATGGTTGTTATGTCAAATTTAAGCAATGCCCCTTCCAAGTTCAACTGCCATTTCTGCCCCGTATGTGACGGCTACGGCTGTATCGGCAAGATGCCCGGAATGGGCGGTCCCTTTGCAAGCAGAAACTTTATCCATAACTGCAATGACTGGGCAAGCATACCGGCAGGGCCTGTCAGCGGCATAACGCCGGAACTGCGCCTTTCGCCTATTACAGGTGCCGTTGAAAACGTAGGCTACTGGGTCGAAAAATTCTTTTATTACGACATAGTGCGTTTCGCGGCGGAGCATAAGCTTAAAATAAGCATTGGCGACGGAACCCCGGACTTTAAGCTCTTGTACGGCATTGAGGCTGTAAAAAAAATACAGGAAAAGACCCCTGAGACAAAAGCCGCTGTCTTTATAAAGCCGTATCCTGACTCAAAGATAATCGAGCGTTCCCTTTGGGCAGACAGCGTGGCGGAGATTTTCGGCATATAAATAAATGCAAAAAACAACATAACGATGCGAAATCTGGTTCATCTTGAAAAAAAGTCAACAACAAAGTTGATATAAATCAATATGC
>CAZKPZ010000116.1:4132-6953 GCA_964554745.1 uncultured Treponema sp.
GCTGATAGAACTCAAGCGGCAGTTCAACGCGCGCGGCAAGCCCTTTGCAATAAAGGGTATCTTTACACAGGAAGACGTAGAGACAGTAAAAGCCGTAAAGCCTGACATCGCCTTTATCTCAAACCACGGCGGACGTGTAGAAACACGAGAAGGCAGCACGGCGGTATTCCTGCAGCAGCACGCAGACGAACTGCGCTCTGCAGCCGGCAAGCTCTGGGTTGACGGCGGTATACGGAATCAAAGTGATATTGCAAAAGCAGCGAGCTACGGCGTGAGCACGGTGTTGCTCGGCCGCCCTGTAATAAGCGCACTGTGCGCTTCCACGGTAAAAATAGAACGCCCCATATTGCTTTAGCAGTCTATACAACAAAAATTCCCGATTTTGGCAAAAGCACAAGGCTGAACCTTTAAACTTCGTTCCTTTTGTGTTACTCTAATAGAATGAATATTGTAATAATAGGTGCGGGTTTTACCGGCATACAGCTTGCAAAGCGGCTTATCAGCGAAAAGAACGATGTAGTCCTCATTGACAACGACGAGGACACGGTACGGCATGCCGGCAACAGGCTGGACTGCCAGGTACTGCAGGCGGACGGCAATAACCTTGAGACACTGGAGAATGCAGGTATTGCAAAAGCCGATGCCCTTATTACGCTTACCGAAAGTGACGAAATCAACATGATTACCTGTTCCCTCGTGGATTCTGTGTATCCGTCACTCTTAAAGATTGCCCGTGTACGAAACTACGCCTATTACATAAACACTAACGAAGCCCTCAAACTGCACGCAGACACTTTTTCTGGCAAGCACCGGCCTCTATACGGCATTGACTACATGATTCATCCAGACACAGAGGCGGCGGAAGCCATTGTAACTGCCGTTGAGCACGGAGCGATAAGTGATATTGTGACATTCGGCGGCAAGTTTGAGCTTACGGCGCTGCAGATTACCAAAGAAAGCAAATTTGACGGCATTGCGCTAAAAGACATACACACGCTTGCCCCATTTAAATTTATTGTGGTATTTGTGGAAAGCTGCGGAGTATCATCACTGCCGTCCGGAACAACGGTGCTTCATGCAGGTGACAGGGTAGGTCTGCTTACCGAAACGGAGAACTTAAGCCTGATGGTAGATTTGTGCGGAGTAAAAGTCGATGCGCTTCGCAAGATTGTCCTTGTTGGTGCAGGCAGAATCGGCACAATTGTAGCAGACCACTTGATTGAACGGACTAAGACACCATTCTACAAGAAAATCTTTGACCAGTCATATAACAAGAACGTGCAGAACTTTGTCATTGTAGACAGCAACAAGAACTTGTGCAAAGAAGCGGCGGAGAATTTTCCGCAGGCGAAGGTTCTGTGCGGAGACATTACAGACGAAGGTCTGGTGCAGGAAGAAGGACTAGACAAGTTCGACCTGGTAATTGCCGCGACACATAATCATGAGATGAATCTGGTCATCTCGGCATATATGGAATCCCTGGGAGTAGGCAAAACTATTGCTCTTGTAGCCCAGTCTTCTTTTGCGGAAATTGCGCGCAAGCTTGACATTGAGGTTGCAGTTCCTCTGCGTGATACGGTTGTAGACAGCATTATGAGCCACCTGCACGGCAAGAACGTAACTGGCATTCACACCATATCAAACGGAGCATTTGAAATTGTGGAATGCGACCTGCCCTCAACCAGCAAATTCTCAGGCAAAGCCCTGAAAGATATTGCAAGCCCCGGCGAATACCTGCTGCTCTTGGTAAAAAAGATAGGTGCGGAAAATTATGAAATTCCGACAGGAAACACCATTCTTTCTTCTGGAGACCATCTGGTTCTGATTGAAAAAACAGGAAACAAAAAAGTGCTGCAGCGATTCAGTGGAGCAGATTCATAACGAACTATAAAATAAATGACATCAGGAGTGTAAATATGAATGTTCTGAACAGTTTTTCACTTGAGGGGAAAATCGCCTGGGTGACAGGCGCTTCACACGGAATAGGTTTTGCAATAGCAAGGGCTTTGTATAATGCAGGAGCGAAAATCGCTTTTAACAGCCACTGCCAAGAAAGCGTAGACAAAGGACTTGCAGCCTACAAGGAAGCCGGCATAGAAGCAAAGGGCTATGTCTGTGACGTTTGCAGCGAAGAGCAAGTCGCGGACACAGTAAGAAAAATAAACGCAGACTTAGGCACCATAGACATTCTGGTGAACAATGCAGGTATGATTAAGCGCATTCCCATGACTGAAATGTCCGTAAAAGAATTCAAGGATGTTATCGACGTAGACCTGACAGCTCCCTTCATCGTGTCAAAGGCTGTCATACCGCAGATGATACAAAAAGGACACGGCAAAATCATAAACATCTGCTCCATGATGAGCGAACTGGGACGTGAGACTGTGAGCGCATACGCGGCGGCAAAGGGCGGACTCAAGATGCTGACTCGCAACATCTGCTCTGAATACGGCGAATACAACATCCAGTGCAACGGCATAGGCCCCGGCTACATAGCAACAAGCCAGACAGCACCGTTGCGCGAACGCCAGGCGGACGGCAGCAGACATCCGTTCGACTCCTTTATCGTGTCAAAAACACCGGCCGGCCGCTGGGGAGAAATACAGGACTTGGAAGGCCCCGCAGTATTCTTGGCCAGCGACGCTTCCAACTTTGTAAATGGTCAGATTCTGTATGTAGACGGCGGAATCTTGGCATACATCGGCAAGCAGCCCAAATAAGCATATATAACAGGACAATACAAGAGGTATAATTATGGCAGTAGATATCAGATACTCAACAGGCAAAGAGCCGTTCAAGACAATGACGACGGAAGAACTCC
>CAZKPZ010000117.1:0-6499 GCA_964554745.1 uncultured Treponema sp.
CTTTGGCTCCTACCGCTTTTCCATGAACTATGATGACGGCAGTGACCTGGTGTATAAACTGATGTCCGGAAACCGGGAACTAGGACTAATGATATACAAAACGCGCTTCCCGATTTATGCGCAGATGTGCAACTGCGGCCTCTTTCTAGCCTCGGCACTGCAACGACTGCGAAACCTCGGCGACGAAAAGCGGCGTAACCTATGGCTTGAAAGCGAAGTCGAAAAGCGCACGCAGGATTTGGTTAACGCAAACCGCGCGCTTGCGGAAGAATCAGAGCGCCGCATACAAGTAGAAGCGCAGGTGCTCAAGGTTAGCGAACTGGAACGACAGAGATTCAGCATGGATTTGCACGACGACATCTGCCAGCGCCTTGCCGGCATCTCCATGCTCGCAAAAGGGCTTTCCGCAAACAACAAATCGCTGGAAGAACTGTCCGCACTAATAGACGAAACACTGCGAAGAACACGGCAGTACGCCCATGAGGCTTTTCCGGTGGAACTGGAATCACTCGGACTTGAAAAGGCGCTTGGCTCCCTTTGCGAGGCCGTGCAGCGAGAATCCTACGGCAAATTCCAAGTTAACTTCGTCTGGAATGCAATGGTCACAGACTTTGCAGACGGCGTAAAGACAATAAACATCTTCCGCATCATACAAGAAGCACTCCACAATGCCGTAAAACATTCAAAGGCAGACACCATAACCGTATCGCTGCAAGAAGATTCTCTCGCTCTGAAAGTTTCAGTCGAAGACAACGGAACAGGCTTTCTTAGCCACGGCGACAAGAAAAAAGGCAGCGGCATGGGGCTGCTTTCCATGAAATATCGTGCTGATCAGATTGGCGCAACATTCTCAATTGAACCAAAGACAGAGGGCGGCACACGAGTTTTGCTAGTCCTGCCTGTCCAGAAAATTAAAACAGTTTACAGATAGGTAAAAAGCCCTATTGCTTGCGCCAGTTTTCAGAAACATAATCAAATATAACAGAAGTGTATTTTGTAACTTCCAAAATCTCTAACACAAAACAGGAGTTCGCAGTATGAAACTAAAAAAAGTAATGGCAGCCAGTCTGGCAGTACTTACAATGGCTTCTTTTTCAGCTTTTGCGGCTAAGGCTAAAAAGGTAAAATTCTCTTGGTGGCACATCGGCACAGCAGACAAGGACAAAATCTTCTTCCAGAACGTCGCTGACGAATTCATGAAGGCAAACCCGAACGTTGAAATCGACATCACTGTTCTTGAAAACGAAGCATTCAAGTCAAAGCTCACCACCGTAATGCAGTCAAAGAATCCGCCGGATGTCTTCACTACATGGGGCGGCGGCGTTCTGCAGGAATATGCAGCCGCAGGTCTCGTAAAGGACATCACAAAAGACATAAAGGGCGACTTCAAAAACTCCATGTCAGAAGGCGTTTGGCAGCCATACCAGTATAAGGGCAAACAGTACGGCGTACCGCACGACATGGGAGCCGTTACTTTCTGGTACAACAAAGATTTCCTTGCGAAAGTCGGATATGACTCATTCCCGACAGACTGGAACGACTTCATCGCTCTCGTAAAGAAACTCAAGGCAGCAGGAATCACCCCGATAGCACTCGGTGGCGGTGACAAATGGCCGGCCATGTACTACTTCTCATATCTTGCACTCCGCCTGGGCGGCGCAAACTTGTTCCCGAACCTCACCGCCCCGAATTCAAAGGGCTTCAATGACCCGGCGTTTATCAAGGCTATGACCATGTTCAAGGAACTTGTTGACCTCAATCCGTTCCAGACCGGATACCTCGGCGCAACATACAACGACCAGGGAACCGCAATGGGCAACGGCAAGGCCGCAATGGAACTCATGGGCCAGTGGGCACCGACAGTTGAAATGGACACTTCTGTAGACAAGAAAGGTATCGGCGATGCACTCGCATGCGCACCATTCCCAGGAGTCAGCGGCGGAAAAGGCAAGATTTCAGAAGTCATGGGCGGAGGCGGCGGATTCGCCATCGGAAAGAAAGCCCCAAAAGAAGCCATCGCATTCCTCAAGTACCTTGACAGCAAAGAAGTAAACACAGCATACGCACGCACAGGCGGAATCATCCCGACAGTAAAGGGTGCAGAAGTCGGCCTTGCAGACGCAAACGCACGCCTCGTAAAGAGCGTCGTAGACAAGAGTACTTCTTACATGCTCTATCCAGACCAGGATCTTTCTCCTGCACAGGGAGCCGCTTTGAACGACAACGTTCAGGCTGTTCTTGCCGGAACAAAAACACCTGCACAGGCTTGCGCAGCCATGCAGGAAGCTTTGGAAGACTAGTCAGAGAGTTTGACAGTTACAGATAAACCGACTGCCGCTTCAGTGCAAGCGGCAGTTTGTTTTAACCCATGCGATTGATTTTAGTTTATGATTAAAAATACAAAACAAATTCCGCTCTTAGTACTGTTGCTGGCACCAGCAACAATATTGTTCACGTTCTTTGTAGTATTCCCGGTCTTCCGGGCAGCATATTTCAGCTTTTTCAAATGGAACGGCCTTGGCCCCATGAAATTCAAGGGAATCCAGAACTTTGTAAAACTGTTTTCCGACCCAATCTTCCACAAGGCCTTTCTGCACACTGTGACGGCAACCGTCGTCTCATTGATTGTAGAAATTCCGCTCGCGCTCTTATGCGCGTTGATTATATGCAACAAGAGCTTCAAGGGAGCAGTCCTGTTCAGGACGTTCTTCTTCCTGCCATACGTACTTTCAGAAGTCATATCCGGACTCCTGTGGCAGTTCATCTATAACCCTCTCTACGGACTCATCAAAACGCTATACAGCGTGTTCGCGCCGAACAGCGTCGTAGCAGCGCCGTTGGCAAACCCATCTACCGTCCTCTGGGCAATCATGGTTGTTATTATATGGAAGTATTTCGGTTTCCACATGTCCATACTGATTGCAGGAATGCAGAACATTCCGGACGAAGTAATGGAAGCCGCCGTAATAGACGGAGCGAATGAAAGGCAGACCACTTGGAAGATTATACTGCCGCTCTTAAAGCCGACAATTCTCGTCTCAGTCTTCTTCTCCATCGTAGGTTCATTCCAGCTCTTTGACATCATCTGGGCAATGGGCAAGGGCGACCCGGTGAACTCTGCAGAAACATTGGTCACCTACCTCTACAAATTCGGCATGCAGCGCTTCAACATCGGATACGGAAGCGCCGTCGCCGTAACAATCTTCTTGCTCTGCCTTATCTTCAGCATTCTGTACAGCAAGACACTGCTCAAATCGGAGGACAACTAATTATGGTAATAAAAAAACAGTCTATCACAACACAGCGGATTATCTCAAACACCTGGAAATACGCTTTCTGCATAGCGTTGTCGCTCTTTGTGCTCTTCCCTATCTACATGGGAATCTTCGGCGGCTTTAAGTCTCTGGGTCAGCTATTTACCGATCCGATTGGAATCCCAAATCCGTTCTACTTTACAAACTACGGCAACATTCTTACCGGCAAAGTAGGCTACTTCTGGAAATTCCTGTGCAACTCACTAATCGTTGCGTTCTTTACAGTCCTGCTTACGCTAGTAGTCGCAGTCCTTGCGGCATTCGCGATTGCCCGCGTTAAATTCAGAGCCGCTAAGCTTTTCAGCGGCTACTTTATGGCAGGTCTGCTCTTTCCGCTCACAGTCGCCATGTTGCCGCTTTACATCTCTATACGCAACATGAACCTAATCGACAACTACCTGGGTGTAATCCTGCCTCAGACAGCGTTCCAGATTCCTATGACAGTCATGCTGCTCATCGGCTTTTTCAAGAGTATACCAAATGACCTGGAAGACGCCTGCAAGATTGACGGCTACGACGCACTGGGCTTCTTGATTATGATGGTCATTCCGCTCTCAACCCCGATTCTGGCAACCACATCCATCATCGTGCTTATCTCAAGCTGGAATAACTTCTTTCTGCCGTTGCTGGTATTCAACACCGAAAAGTTCTACACGCTCCCTATGGGAGTAATGAATTTCCAAGGACAGCATTCCGCGGACTGGAACATGATTCTTGCATACCTTTCACTGGCTATGCTCCCGGCCATCGTGCTCTTTATCACAGCTCAAAAATACATCGTAGCAGGGCTTACCGGCGGAGCGGTTAAAGGCTGACACAACTGCACATTCAGCAGTATGCGGCACATACTTTCTTGGCAATGGAGTACGTGCTGCGCCATCAGCAGGCACTTTTTGATGCTTACGGCAAAGCAGGAAGTTCCACGCTGACACATGCGCCGCCCCCTTCTGCATTTGAGGCGCTGATGGAGCCGCCCAAGACCGAAACAATCACCTTTGCAATAGAAAGCCCCAGACCAGAACCTCCAGCCTTACGGTTGTGGGAACTGTCCCCCCTGTAAAAGCGCTCGAATACATGCGGCAGTATCTCATCTGCAAACCCCGGTCCATTGTCGTACTCGTAAATCACCAGCCAGTCACCGTCCTTTTTGGCTTTCAGCACAGCCTTAAGCCGCATTTCCGGCACAACACCAGATGCCTTGCAGAACTTAACGCTGTTAGACAGCAAGACTGTCAGCACTTGGTGCAAAAGCTCCATGTCACTTTTTATGCGAATCCCCTCGTCACATTCCACCGACACACTAGCCATAGCCTCGTAGGTTAGCGTTTCGTCCGCAAGTTGCAGCAGAAGTTCCTGCAGACTGAATTCTTCGGCCTTGGGAGCTTGCCGCCCGCTTTCAAGCCTCGAGAGCTGCAGCAGATTATTTATGGTGCTCTCCATGGAGCGCGCCTCTTTTAATATCATGCCCAGAGACTTTTCTGTCTGAGCAGGGTCATCCTTGCCCCAGCGCAAAAGCATCTTTGCCTGCCCCAGAATAACAGCGACAGGCGTGCGCAGTTCGTGGGAGACATCACTGGTAAAGGCCTTCTCGCGGTCAAAGTCCGCCTTAAGGCGGGCGAACAAGTCGTTGAACGTGGCGGCAAGAGTGTCGTTTTCGTCCATACTATCGCCGATATGCTTCACACTGAGCTTTTCACCCAGATTCTCACTGCTTATGCGCCGCGCCTTTTCCGTCATCTTTACAACAGGACGCATTGTGTTGCGCGTAATGAACAGTGAGACCAAGAACGAAAAGAGCAGAACAGGAATCACGATGAACGCAAGAGAAGACGGCACTCCCTTGAGCAACAGAGCCGTTGTGTCAGTGTCCATGTTCATGGCGGTTTCTATCGTATAGCTATCGCTGCCGATAAGCACAGTACGCGCCGAATAAAGAATATTCAGGTCACCGTCAATAAAAAAGTTCTTCTGCAGATAGTGCCGCGCCTTGCCGTCGGTCACCGGCAGTCGTGGCAGGAAGGGATCGTTCGTGTATACAGACTCAGCCGCGCCGTCCTTCCAGACAACGTAGGTTACAAAATACGGCAGATGAAAGTCGAGAGAATTCTTTTGCAGAGAATTCTCTATCTGCTCGCAGGAAGCCACAAGATTTGCGGACTGTTCCAACCTGACAAACGTCCTGAGCAGATAGGTAAAAAAAAGAGAAAGCATGATAACCGCCGCCGAAAGCAGCACCATAAAACGCAGAGACAGTTTGGTAGACGCGGAATGAAAAAAACGTACGGACATCGCCTATAAGGATAGCACGTATAGTGCAAATGGTTAAGACTCTATTTCGCTTGGCAACCCTATTTTAGGAAACCGTATTCATAGATCAAGGGATACAATTTTTCTGTTAAGACTTCGTATGCGTTGTCAAAGACTTCAAAGCGTATGGGAATGTTCTCGCCGCTTTCGTTCCAGACCTTTAGTGCCATGAGGATTTGATACCAACCGACATCAGGGCGGTTGGCTTGTATGTATCGCGGATTGTGCGGTTAAAGTCAGTCTCAAAATACTTTTGCCAGATTTTGCGGCCTTCGTTCAATCGAAAACGCACTGGCAAGCGAGAATGATTTGTACCACGCGGGTATCAATGCGCACATAACTCGTACAAACCTTGCCCACGCAAATGAGAGAAGGACGTGTGAAGTTTTCCAAAAGTTCTATTTTCATCTTCTCGATTACTACAGGAATCTTATCGGGAAGCCCTCCAACACTTTCGACAGGCATACAAAGCTGATAGACACCACGACAATCAGCGGAGTGAAAATCCATACCCACTTCGACTCTGAGTCAGAGTGCTGATGGCTTTTTTTAGGATTTCAAGCGCACCGTTTGCGTTCCTCAGCTCGCATCTTAGGCGGACGTTCTCTTTTTCCAAATCGGATGAACGGTTCCCGCTTCCACGGAACGCATTTTCTTCGTTCCGTTTTGATTCTCAGATCCACCAGCTTAGCGTTTTGCCGCTGACGCCAAGATTTTTTTGCCGCCTCCACCTGTGTCAGCTCTTTACGCTCCGCACAATATTTCAGGCAGTCCAACTTGAATTCCTTATCGTACTTTCTATTCTTCATTTCTTTTGCTTCCATAAAGTTTAGCAGAAAATCTCGATTTATGTTGGTCTTTTTTTTATTCTAGCAGAA
>CAZKPZ010000118.1:0-6495 GCA_964554745.1 uncultured Treponema sp.
TTCAGCAACGGCATTCACCACCACTATGGCAGCGAAACGTTTGTGCCAGGCTTCTCGTTTGACTGGACAAGGCTTGCGCTCAGTGGGTCAGTAACAGCGGTTACCAGAACAGGAATTGTCGAGGTAAGGTTTGCAACGGCCTGGGCCGCAGGTGTTGCGATTGCAAGAATCAGGTCATCTTCGTCAGAGACGAGCTTCTGTGCGATGGTAACACAGTTTGCCTGCTCACCCTGGGCGTTTTCATAATCTATGGTGATATTCTCGCCGTCTACATAGCCGGCCTCTTTAAGTCCGTCAACAAAGCCCTGATATGACTTGTCCAAGGCAGGGTGCTCCACAAGCTGAATGACACCAATCTTCAATGAGTTTTTAGACTTTTTAGAAGATTTTCCGCTACAAGCTGAAAATGTAAGACAGAAAGCGAGCGAAACTAATGCGGCAGCTTTCAGAGTAAGTTTTTTCATATATCCTCCACGTTCTAGGCATGAACATTTTCTTTATGGAGAAACTATACTGAAAGTTAAGCTTTTGTACAAGGTTTAAAGAAAAAAAAGTTCAGGTTAAGCTCATTCCGCTTTATTTTGGCTAGCCGCAACAAATGAATGGAACAATTTGTATGCGTCTATTCCGTTTATGATGTTGCCTTCTTTGTAGGCCTTGAGCAGATTGTCGCGTCCAAAGGTAAGATGCTTGCTGGTAATGCCGTGCTTTATAGAAAGGTCGGCTTCAAGAAGGGCTGAGTAATGGTCTGCGATGCGTACCAGTCTGCCGTCTACAGGGCTATAGGAGTCGTCATTGTACTTTTGGTTAAGGTCTTCCCAGCTTACATGCACGGAATGTCCGTCTATGCGGACTCTGTTCGCAAACTCGTCGCTCGTAAAATACAGAACCTCGTCTTTGTAGAAGTCCTCCATAAGGGGAACAAGCTCCTTGGCGACGATTTGCTCTTCTATGTTCTTTACGATATTCGGCAGTCCGCTGGTAGCCTGCTTTACCGGGGAGATTATGTCGCGCGTTACAGATTCAGGCAGGTCGTGAAAGAGCGCGCAGAAAAAATTGTCATAAAAGCGCTTGCGGCACAGATTCACTCCGCTTTCGCGTTCCAAAAGCAGGGTCAAGACCGCAACAAAATAGCAGTGCCCTAAAACAGAAGTCTTTGGCACGCGGGGAGTCTGGTTCCATCTGGTCTGAAAGCGAAGCTGTTCTATCCTCATAAGAAATTCAAATGGCTTCTGCCTGGTCATGAGCATCTGCAAGCCCTGTAAGTCCAGGTATTTTTGCAAATCCGCATTGATTTCTTTTCTGATTGGATCAAGCCGGACGGCTTCATTCACTAAAGAAAGCATCTCCAGCTCGCGGAGAGTGGAATACTTGTGTGCGGCACGAAAAATGCGGGCTGTCTCAGCCTGCCCATCTGCAAAGGGAATCGTGCCGCTCATGTTACCGATGTATATTGTAAAGCGCTTGAAAAGCGACGTATCGTCTACGAGTTTTTTGTACTGCTCAAGAACCCATTCGTTAAGCTTTATGAATTCATCGGGATATTCGGTTTTTATAAGGCGCTGAACTGGGCTTTTTATGTCGCAAAGGGCGATTTTGCGCAACAGGTCAAAGAGAGAGGCGTAAATCATCCATTCCCAGTCAATCTGTACGCCCCTATCCTCTTCGTATTTAGCAATTATGTATGCCGTCACCATTTTTTCTGCGTCCTTGTCCATTTCAACAATGTCAAAAGGACGCACCAAGTCATTCCATCTTACAATAGAAAAACCTTCAAAAATCTTGAGGGCAAAATCCTTGTTCATACAAAAGTCCAAAAGAGAATTACTTACTTGCGCCGGACTTCATGTCGGCATCAAGCTTATTCTTCCAAACGACAGCTTTCTTCTTTATTTCCTCAGAAGACTCGCTGTCGCTTAAAATCATAGAAACACGGCGGTTGGCAATAAGAAGATTGATGGCATTCTTCATATCGTCTGCCCGGCGAGAACCTAATTCGTACTTGTCACGGTAGTCCATCGCGCTGGCATCCAACAACTTGCGTATCAAGCGTATATACAGGACTGATGTCTCGTAGTTAGGAGCATTAGGGTCAAAGTAGTCTTTTGCAGCCTGCTTCATGTCAAGCATATTCTTGGCGATAACGACAAAACGTCCGCGGATTTCTACAAAAGTCCATTTCCACTTGGAATTATCACCGAAAGCGTCAGCAAGCAGTTTTATGGTAAGTCCGAATTTGCGCACAAGATAGAAGCGCTTTTCGATAGGCAATTCGCTTATGGTCGCAAGCTTTGGTTCCAAATCTGCATATGGGCAGTCAACAAAGTTGGAGACGACATCCTCTACATAAATAAGAGCCTTGTAAATAACTTTTCTTGCGTCATTCAAAGCATCGTTGTTCTTAAAGTTCAATATTGTTACAGACAACGTATTGATTGACATATACAGAGAGCAAAGATACAGCATCTGATCGGCAAGCACCAGTTTTTTGTATTCAACACCATCAGGATTCTGCTTCAGAGCCGCTGTTTCTGCCTTTTCTTTTTCAAGCATCTCCTTTATATGCTGTTTTATAGGCTTGCATTTTTCGTTGAATTCATCTCTTTTTTCATTAGTAGTTGCCATCACATTCCTCCGAATTTATGCAACATAGCAGCGGCATGTTCCAGAGATTCCTGTGAAGCCGCATCCCCGGACAACATTCTTGCGACTTCAGAGATCCGCTCCTGCCCATCAATATGGAACACATCTGTCGAGGTCGTATTATCAGCCACGCCCTTTTGAATCTTTATCTGATTATCGGCAAAAACTGCAATACTCGCAAGGTGCGTAATGCATAAAACCTGTTTCTTTTCGGACAACTTCCTTAAATGCTCACCGACAGACACTGCCACCTCACCGCCGATACCGGTGTCTATCTCGTCAAAAATAAGTGTTCCTGCTGTGTCAGCATCAGAAAGTATAGTCTTAAGAGCAAGCATAACGCGTGAAAGCTCACCTCCAGAAGCCACTTTTGCAAGCGGCAAAAGCGGAGAACCGGGGTTTGCACTTATAAGAAACTCGATATTGTCCATTCCGTACGGACCGCAGCGCTGTTCTTCCGCATCCCCAGGCTTTACGGCGAATGACACCTTGAAAACTGCGTTGGCCATGCCAAGTTTTGCAAGAACTGTCATAACAGCCGCAGACATTTTTTCGGAGGCGACTTTTCGCTTTTCACTCAGAGCTTTTGCGGCTTTGTATACAGCACGTTCAAGTTCTGCCACTTCCGCCTCAAGGGCAGATTTGTCGGCGGTAAGCGAACCCAAGCGCTCAATCTCCTGACGAGCCTCATCCGCATAGGCCAAGACAGCCGAAATAGGAGCAGTTTTGTCGGCATACTTTTTTTTAAGCTTATATATAAGGTCAAGGCGCTCCTGCACTTCTGCCAGACGTTCTGGGTCAAACACAAGATTCTGAGAATACTTTTGAACCTCGCTTGCGATGTCTTCCAGCTCATAGAAGGCGCTTTGCAGGCGGTTGCTTATGGCATCAAGATTCGAGTCGGACTGGGAAGCACGCTCCATGACAGAGTTCAGCTTGCGTATGCAGGGAATAACGCCTGCAGCAGCATCGTCGCTTTCACTGCCATCAAAAAGAGCTTTTGCCTCTTCTATATCCGCAAAAAGCTTTTCAAAGGACGAAAGCTTATTTTCCTCTGCTTCAAGCTCTTCGTCTTCCCCATCAGAGAGCTTTGCCTTGTCTATTTCTTCAACAGCAAAGGAAAGCATATCGAGCTTTTCCTGCCGGGCTTTTTCATCAAGGTTAAAAGAGGAAAGTGACTTTCGCTTTTCAAGCAGGCGTGTATAAAGACCGTTAAAAACCGAAACTCCCTCTACTATGCCGGCAAAAATGTCAAGATATCGGCGGTGTTCAGGCACTTTCAGAAGGGACTGCTGCTCATGCTGGCCGTGCAAATCCACAAGGAATGAAGCAAAGGCTGACAAATCCGCCTTGGTAACAGGCACACCGCCTATCCACGCGGAAGACTTCCCAGTGTCTTTTATGGTGCGGCGCAAAATAATACGGGAGTCTTCCGTCTCGATGTCTCTGTCGCTGAGCCATTTTTCGGCATCGGAGTTTTCCAAAAGAAACGTCCCGCTCACTTCCGCCTCATGGAAGCCAGTTCTGATTTGTTCGACCGCAGCTTTACCGCCAAGAAGAAACGCAAGGCTGCCTATAAGGATGGACTTTCCTGCACCGGTTTCACCGGAAAGAACAGTGAAACCCTTAGAAAAGTCCACTTGAGCTTTATCAATAAGGGCAAAATTCTTTACATTGAGTTCCTCAAGCACGTGGTCCCCCTGCCCAGTTCAATTTGCTTTGAAGGGCTGCATAGAACTTTTCCTGTGTAGAGCAAAGCAGTTTTGCCTTATAATCAGCCAGTCCAAGAATAAGAACATCATTTTGCTCCAGATTGAATGATACCTGCCCG
Source organism: uncultured Treponema sp. (assembly GCA_964554745.1). Taxonomy (GTDB): domain Bacteria; phylum Spirochaetota; class Spirochaetia; order Treponematales; family Treponemataceae; genus Treponema_D. Next base: position 4,475 of record CAZKPZ010000118.1, read on the forward strand.
TCAGCAGTCAGTTCCACAGATGTTCTTGACGGGAGCACAGTAATCGCCAGTTCTCCGTCAGAACCGAACATCAACGGCCTGGAAGACAGACTGAAAGAACTGATTGTAGTAAGCAGCATCGCTTCCAGCGTAGCATCAGCGATAGGTCCTCCGGCAGCAGCGTTGTAACCCGTTGAACCGGTCGGAGTTGAAACAATAATTCCGTTCGCCTTAAAAGGACCTAAAAGAGCATGATTATATGCGACTTCAAGATTTATCAAAGAAGAAGTGGCTGTACTGGAAATAACCGCATCATTCATACAGTTTGTTTCAAACACTGTCTTGCTGCCCCTCAGTATTTCTACCTGAAGCAGACTTCGTTCGCTGATATATGCCGAACCGTCAAGATAACTGTCAAGTTCTTCTTTCCAATGAGGAACCTGCACACTTGCCAGGAAACCAAATTCCCCCAGATTGACGGCAAGAACAGGAATTCCCAAGGGCGCACAGCCGCGGCAGGCGAATAAGACTGTTCCGTCCCCTCCCAAGGTTATAACAAAGCTATACCCTTCAAAAGAAAAGGAGACGTTCTTAAAGCGCATTGCAGCGCCATTATATTCAAATATCGTAGTTTCAATCTTGTGTTCGGCAAGATACTGGGCTATCTCAATGCCAAGAGATACGGCTCGTTCTTTAAATGAATTTTCTATTATAAGACACTTTTTCATTAGAAAGCTCCAAAATCAAGGAAGAGACTGTAGCACCTTTACGATTCTGCCGGCATCCTTTTGCCCCAACCTTGGATAAAGAGGAAATAATGCACAGCGCAGGAGCAATGAATTAGCACAAATACAACGAGATGACAGCTCCTCTTGTCTCAATGCAATAACAGAATTTTCATAGGCCTGCCGAACTTCAATACCCTTTTTCTGAGCATACGCCTTTACGTCTTTAAAACCGCTGTTCAAGACAAGAGGGAATGAATACACGGTAGAACCTTCATCATCAGGCCTGATATACGTTCTATGCCTGCCGCTCATAACAGCACGGGAATAAAGAGTAAAAAGCTCTTTTCTGACAGCTTCGTTTCGGCCATACTCCTTTATCTCAACAAAAGCAAGAGACGCATTCATATCCGGCATAAGATCTGTAGAGGGAGCCTGCTCAACAAGAGCTTTTAAGGCACTCCATTCTTTTCTTGCAGGAGCAAAAAGCACAGCACCGCCGCCGGCCGTAATTATATCTTTATCTTCCATGCCAAAGATAGCATACGAACCATACATTCCGGCTGCTTTTCCTAATTTTTTTTCAGCCTTTACATCCCCGTCTTCCCCAGCAGAAACAGAGGCTGCTTGCGACTGTTCCCCTTCAAACGGAAAATGAGCAAGCGCAGACTGAGATATATCTTCAATTATAGGAATTCCTAACGAAAGAAAAGCTTTGAGATCAGGAAGTATCCCCATAGATTCAGTCAGTATAAGTAACTTTCCGCCGTTCTCGATACCCTTTGTGCATTCTTCAACAGTAACAAGACCATTTTCCTCTGCAACATCAAGAACAATGGCCTTATAACCGAGTTTTTCTATAGTGAGGATTTGCCAACTCGGGGCAAGTGCGCTTATCATAATAAGACTATCTTTAGGAAGGTTAGTTCCATCAGGAAGTTTTATAGCAGAAAGGGCATATTCCAAAGCAAGAGCAGGACTGCGCAAAGCAACGGCACCGTCACAGCCGGTGCTTTCTTTTACAGTCTGGGTAAGACGCAAGGCGGCTTCGCCAGGACCGAGACGCTCATCCACCATACAGACAAGCACAGCCTCCATCTCCCTGCGTCTTATTGTAGAGCTATATGTATTTATCATCGTTTAAAATTTATGCACTCACACTTTCAGGATCAACAATCTTCTGCAGCTCACCTGCGCTGAAAATCTTTCTTATATCAAGAATTATAAGGTAAGAATCATCCTGCTGGCGAACGACACCTTCAATGTATTCTGTTCCAATTCCACTGAACATCTGTGGCGGAGGCTTTATATCACCTT
>CAZKPZ010000119.1:0-2295 GCA_964554745.1 uncultured Treponema sp.
GCCTGATTACGAGGCTGCAGATGAGCAAGACGAGAACAAAAGGAATGTGCACATTTGTCAAGCTGGGAACTCCGGCCGCTTTGAGTTCGGATTCTTCCTCTTTCCTTCCGGCATTCTTATTATGCCTCTTACAAGTTCCTGCCAGGTGATTGCCGAAATTGCGCACAGTTCTGCCCTTTTATGGTAAAAATCAATGACCCGCGCATTTGGCGTCTGCTTTGAAAACTCAGAGACAATATTTGTGTCCAGTAAATACACCTTTTTCATTCTGCTCAAATCCTCTATGCCCATGGGTCTACTGAATAGTCTGGACATTCCCATGACGGCGTAATGTCAAATCCAAAATCATCAAGCTCCCCTTCGTGTTCTTTCCGCCATTTTGCCAGCCAATCCAACAGGCCTTCTTCCTTTGGCTTGTTAAAATCCTTGTAGCTGATGATTACGGCAACTGGCTTGTCGTAGCGTGTCAGCTCCACAACCTCGCCCTCTTCTGCCATCTTGACCAGGCTGGAAAAATTATTCCGCGCTTCATAAATCGAAGTCCTGCACATATGCACCTCCCGGCGGATGTCTTGCGCCTTTGTTGAACAAATTCAGTATAGCATGGGGATTTTTTTCTGGTCAACATACAATATGTTGGCTAGACTGTAATGGCTAGAATATCGTTTTGCAAGGCAAATCTCATTGCCCACATAGCGTTTTTGTTATAGAATGTCTGTCTATGAAAAAGACTCTTTCTTTTCTGCTGGAAGCTCTTTCTTCCTGCGGTATCAAATATGAACTGACTGGTTCCCCCTCTCGTGAGGAACTTTCTGCCGTTGAAGTCTCTGACCTTGCCTTTGACTCGCGCAAGGTTACGAGAGGCTCGCTCTTCTTTGCCCTGCCCGGCACGCACACCAGCGGCAACAAGTTCATTGCGGCGGCAATAAAGGCCGGCGCGGTGGCGGTCGTCTACCAGGATGAGTTCAGCGCGGACGAGAGCGCCGAGCTTGCCTCTTGCGCCGGGAAGGTCGCCTTTGTAAAAGTGCCGTCATCGCGCTTTGCCATGTCGCCGCTTGCCTCCGCCTTTTACGACAATCCGTCCGCCCGTCTTGTGGTGTTCGGCGTGACTGGCACTGAGGGCAAGTCTTCTACGGTGGCGTTCATCTGGCAGCTTCTGCGCCTGTGCGGCTACAAGGCAGGCTTTATTTCTACGGTGCAGTATTCGCTCGGCGGCGATGCGATTGCAAACCCTGAGCACCAGACCACGCCCGAAGCGCCGATTGTGCAGCGCGAGCTGTATGAGATGCTGCAGAACGGCTGCGAGTACGCGGTTGTGGAGTCGTCTTCGCACGGTCTGAGCGAGCGGACTAACCGCTTGGGCGACGTGCAGTTTGACTGCGGCCTGTTCATGAACGTAACGCTTGAGCACTTGGAATTCCACGGAACCTACGAGCAGTACAGGAGCGACAAGGCGAACCTTTTCCGCGCGCTTGACAAATACAGTCACGAAAAGAACATCGGCGGACAGCTTAGGAAGATTCCGTCCTTCGGCGTGGTGAATCTGGAAGATCCGGCGGCCTCGTACTTTTGCGCGGCCACAAAAAAGAAGGTAATCGGCTTTACTACGGAAGGCAAGGCGGGCAAGCAGGCCGGCGAGGAGTTGAGCGCAAAGCCCCTGCCCAAGATTCCTGACGACATGCCTTATCTTGCGGCTCGTAACATTGCGTCTGCGCGCTTTGGGCTTAGCTTTTCGATTCACCGCTTTGAAAACCACCAGTCGCTTGCAGACAAGGACCGTGTGGTGCACGTAAAGGCGCAGCTGCCGGGCGCGTTCAACGCCTACAATATCATGGCTGCCATGATTGCCGTGCACGGCGTTACCGGCAGGAATTTGGAAGAGCTTGCCGTTCTTGCGGAAGGTCTTACGCCTGTAAAGGGGCGCATGACGGTGATTGACCAGGGGCAGCCGTTCGAGGTGATTGTTGACTACGCGCACACGCCGTCTTCTTTTGAGACTATCTTTCCGCCGCTGCGCAAGAGATGCCAGGGGCGCATGATTTGTCTCTTTGGCTCAGGCGGCGAGCGCGACGTAAAGAAGCGCCCTCTGCAGGGTGAAGTCGCGGCGCGTTTCTGTGATGTGGTGATTCTGACTGACGAGGATCCTCGCGGTGAAGACAGCATGGCGCTCTTGGAGCAGATTGCCGTGGGCGCGCGCAAGGCCGGCAAGAAGGACGGCGTGGACTTGTTCTTTACGCCGAACCGCCCTTCGGCTATCCGCCAGGCCTTTGCCATGGCAGGCGGGGACGACATTGT
>CAZKPZ010000119.1:2395-6485 GCA_964554745.1 uncultured Treponema sp.
CCGGGCAGCGTGCGGCCGCTTATCTTCTTGCCGGAAGGGGCTTCCAGCGTGACTGAAAGGAGCGCGTCGGAAAGTTCCCCTGCAAGCTCGCTGCCGTACACAGATGCTACAAGTGACAGATATTCTTCCTTATTCATCTGTTCCCCGGTAAAGGCCGGCGCCATGAACAAGTCCACGTAGTTCCGCGTTTTTTCGTCCATTGAGTTATACAGCTGCCGCAGAGTTTCCGGAGAGAGCACCAGACAAAGGGAGTCCTTTGACACGCGGATTAAGTTCGCCATCTTTACTCCGGTTGAGGACACGCGTTTCTGGCTTTTTGCATCCGGCACAGTGCCGTCGAGTGAAAGTTCCGTGCCGGAGAGTGCCCTTACTTTGGGGCGCACAAGGTCGCTTTCCTCAAGGCTCTTTTCAAGTGCGGCTGCGTTTTGCGCCGTAAATATTTCCCCTGCCCTGCTTCCTGCGGATGAGCCGCCGTACAGGGAGTCCATTACTGCGGCAATCGTTGCGGACGCGGCCTTGCCTGTGTCCATGCGCAGTGCAACGGTCGCGCTGCCGTCGCCCTGAGCCTTTAGCGCGAGCTTGGAGCCGCAGCCGGTGAATGCGATGAGAACTAGCAGATATATCAGCGAATAAATGAATTTTCCTCTTTTTATGCTCATACTAAACAAAACAATACAGATAAATGTGAGTTACTTTTGCTTTTGAAAAGGTTTTCATTTTTTGCATTGTCTGCAGACCCATGTTATAATAGTATATTCTAAAAGAGGGGTATTAAAAAAACGTAATGGGCGATACAAAAATTTCCGTAAACGCAGAGCAAATCGGCAAGGCAATCAAGACAGGTGTTCCTCTGGTTCTTACTACCTATACATTCCCTAAAGGCGTTGAGCAGTACGTAGACGCGGTAATAAGCGAATTCCTCAAGCAGCTGGACCAGGAGCAGATGTGCGACACTATATCTTTCTGCATGAAGGAGCTGGCCAAGAACGGCAAGAAGGCCAACACAAAGCGCGTGTACTTTGACGAAAAGGGGCTTGATTTGTCTAATGCGGCTGACTACGAGAGCGGAATGAAGTCGTTCAAGGAAGAGACGCTGAACAACCAGGACTACTGGGTTACGCTGCAAAAGAACAAGGGGCTTTACATAAAGATAACGCTGCAGGCAATCAACAACAAGGTCCGCCTTGAGGTGCGCAACAAGAGCGAGCTGAACGTGTACGAGTACAAGCGCATTCACGACAAGATTACCCGCGCCACTATGTTTGACTCTATAGAAGACGGAATGGTCGCACTGCTAGATGAGTCTGAAGGGGCCGGCCTTGGGCTTACCATGATGGTGCTCATGCTTAAGGAAATCGGTCTTACCGAAGAGAACTATCAGGTGCTCAGCGAGAACGGCGAGACTATAACGCGCTTGATTCTTCCTTTCAGCGAGCGCAGCCGCGAGACGTTCACCCGCCTTTCAAAGAAATTCGTGGAGCTTATAAAGGGCCTCCCCGAATTCCCGGAGAACATCATGGCAATCAACCGCCTGATTAACGACCCTGCAAGTACGATGGGCGACATAGCGCGCAAAATCTCAAACGATGTTTCTCTCACAGGCGAACTGCTCAAGCTGGTGAACTCCGCGGCGTTCGCGCTCAGCACGCCGTGTTCCGACATTGCGGAGGCCACCAAGCTTGTCGGCATACGAGGCATACGCAACTTGCTCTTTTCAATCGGCTCCATGAAGTCTCTCATGGTGGACTCCAATCCGCAGAAGAAAAAGCTCTGGGATCATTCCTACCGCGTGGCTTTCTACGCATACACCCTGGCGCGCCGCTACATGAAGGGCGGAGAGGACAAGAGCGTTGTGGAAGACAGCTACGTCTGCGGTCTTTTGCACGACATGGGTAAAATAGTATTCGTCACCGCCACGCACGACATGTATGACAAGCTCAATCAGATTTGCGAGCGCAAGGAAGTTGCTCCCGTGATGTTCGAGCGCATGATTTCGGGCGTGAACCACGGAGAGGTGGGCGCGCTCATTGCGGAAAAGTGGAACTTCCCCGATGCGATAGTGAATACAATCCGCTACCACCACGACACGGCCTCCGCGCCGAAAGAACTGCAGAAGCTGGTCTATCTGATACACTTCTGCGACCTGCTTGACCACTACAGCGATGGCATAATAGACTGGTCAAACTTTGATGCCTACGAACTGGAGCTGTTCTCTATTACTAACGAAGTGCAGCTCAAGGAACTTAGCGAGCAACTGCACATGCAGTTCAAGAACGGCGAGCGCTAAAGAGTCATTTACACGATTTTGTCGGGTGCAGATGACAATCTTGGTTGAATTTTGTCGGGTGCAGATGACAATTTTAGGAAAAGAGGCTATAATTTATCTGTATGGAAGACTTGAGTCAGTTGTATGAAGTACAGAGCCGTCTTTTAGGACATATAAGAACCTCTTTTGTCCGTTCCTTAGACAAAGAGATAAATTGGGATTCCCGGCTTGTAAGTTTAAAAGGTGCCCGCGGTACCGGTAAGACAACTCTCTTTTTGCAGCACATAAAGAATATGAGCGAACCTTTGCGGGCTAAAAGCCTGTATGCAAGTCTTGATTTTATCTGGTTTTCGCGGCATAGCCTTTATGATTTGGCAGACAGTTTTTATAAGAGCGGCGGTCTGTATCTGTTTTTGGATGAAGTCCACAAGTATCCTTTCTGGGCACAGGAAATCAAGAATATATATGATTCGTTCCCTGCCCTTCATATTGCCTTTACAGGTTCTTCACTGCTGGAGATTTTGAATTCACGCTCAGACCTTTCAAGGAGAGCTTTATCATACACGTTAAACGGACTTTCATTCCGGGAATTTGTAAATCTGCGCACTTGTAATGAATTTTCTGCCGTGACTTTGGATGACATTTTGACTCGCCACACACAAATTGCAAATGATATTGTTGCAAATATAAAACCGCTCCAATTCTTTGATGAGTATCTGCGGATAGGATTTTATCCTTATTTTATTGAGGGTGAACAGGAATATCCCTTGCGTCTGCAGGAAACGGCTAATATGATTTTGGAAGTTGAACTTCCTATGTTGCGGAATGTGAATACTGCTTTTATTCCCCGATTGAAGCAACTGCTTGCTATAATTGCAGAGTCTGTACCGTTTATTCCAAACATAACGAAAATCGCTTCTCTTATAGGTATAGGGCGAGAGACACTCATGCAGTATCTTGCATATTTTGATGAAGCCTGCCTTACCCGTTCTCTTTATAAAAAGAGTCGGGGTATAAGTGCCCTGCAAAAGCCGGATAAACTGTATCTTGAAAATACGAACTTGATGTATGTTTTAGGCGGTTCAAATACAAACGGCGGGAATGTACGAGAAACCTTTGCCGCAAACCAACTTTCATGTACGCATACAATCAATTACACAGATGCAGGGGATTTTCTTGTAGACGGAACATATACGGTAGAAGTTGGCGGTCAGAATAAAACGAGGAGCCAGATTAAGGATGTCGCTGATTCGTATGTAGCTGCTGACGGCATAGAAAGCGGTCATGGCAGCTACATACCACTCTGGTTGTTCGGCTGGATGTACTGACTTTTATCGTTCTGCGGCGAAGCGGCTCACTTACTGTTTGTGCACGGCATCCGAGTTCGGCTGGAGCTGTTCTCTATTACTAACGAAGTGCAGCTCAAGGAACTTAGCGAGCAACTGCACATGCAGTTCAAGAACGGCGAGCGCTAAAGATGAGCGCGAACAGCTTGCGCACTACGGGGCCTGCAAACATGAACTGCCAGAACGTTGCCATGGGGAAGTTAAAGACCGCAGTCTGAATCCAAATGGCAACCATCTCTTTTTGAAAGCCTCCCTTGAACAGCAGCGTGGCCACCAGCGACATGAGGGGGCACATGAAGAGTATGGAGAAGAACGAGATTGAAAGGACGATGAACAGGGGCTTGTCTTCCTGCGGATTAAAGATTTTAAAAGTCATCTTCTTTGCAAGCGGGCCTGCCACCAGCATGTCGAGCACGAATGCAACCGGTGCCATGATAACCAGCTCGTGGAACGCAGCCAGGAACACTGCATTGCTCAA
>CAZKPZ010000120.1:0-6452 GCA_964554745.1 uncultured Treponema sp.
ACGGATTCCCGACCTGCTCTTTCAATGGCAGAAGTGACACTTACCATTGCAAATGACAAAGGGCTTCTTCCTCTTGATGACAGTGAAATCGCCATAAAGCGCAGACTATATCGTTCCGGTGAGAACCAGTATTTTCTGAATGGCAAAGAAATTGGCGCAACTGCAATCCGCAAGCTCTTTTTGGACACCGGAGTCGGAAAATCAGCCTACTCTGTAATGGAGCAGGGAAAAATAGATCAGATACTTTCATCAAAGCCAGAAGACCGCCGCTATCTTTTTGAAGAGGCCGCAGGTATTTCAAGAAGCAAGGCAGAGGTTGCCGATGCAGAACGCGAGCTGGAAAAAACGCGTGCGAACCTTGCCCAAATCGATGTTGGTCTTGCAGAGACAAAAAGAAGCTATGAAACGCTTAAGGTTCAAGCCGAGAAAACAAAAAAATACAGGGCGCTGCATGACGAAAAGTTTGAGGAAGAGCTTGATATTCAGCTTTTGCGCCTAAAGGACTTTACTGTAAACAAGAGCCGCAATGAGCAGGAGTTAAAAGAAGCTGAAGTTAAGCGCGATACTGCGGTAAAAGAGATAGAAGAGATTTATTCTACACTCAATGAGAATACAGATAAAATAAAAGAGCTCCAAGAGCAAGTTAATACAAAACAGCAGGAAGCCATTCAGATTGTTACGGAACAGAATGGTAAGAAGGCTCTTGCAAAACAGCTTACAGAGCATCAGAGAGAGGTAAAAGAGAAGATTTCTCAAATTGAAGGCCGCATAAAGGTTGTTCAGGAGCGCATTGACGAGTACAACGATGATATTGACGGTTTGAACGGCGAATTGCATGAAAAAAACAAGAAACTCGAAGAATTGACTGCCAATATTGATGGATTCGTAGAAAATATCAAGCAGTCTTCCGGGCAGATAGAAGAAAATAAGCGTCAGATTGGGGATAATGCGGAAAAAATCTCTTCTCTGGATACTGAACGCGCAGATTTGCAGAAGCAGCTCCAGGCAATAACAGACGACATTGTAACGGAACTTGACTCAAAGTTAAAAGATGCCGGATATTCTTCTGTGGCAAGCAGAAACGCAAAAACAGAGCTTGACACTGCGATTGAACGGCTTAAGATTTACACAGAAGGCCGGGCCAATATTTTTAGAGATTTCGCGGCTCTGCCCTCCCATACAGAAAAAGACTCCGCGCAGGCGGCGAATGATGCGATTGCGGCCTTTACAGAAATAGGAAATATGCTCACAGCTGTTTCCGAGAGTCTGAAAGCGTATGCAAAAACCACACCGCAGTTTATAGATGATTTCCTTTCTCCGGAAGGTATCATAACCAAAAAGCGCAATATAGACTATTTTATAGAAGAAAACCGCTCAAAAGTTGAAAAGATAAAGGCTCATGACGCTGAACTCGTAAAGCAGAATGAGGAGCTGAGCAAGAAAATCAATGAATATCGCGAGACATTGAACAAACTTCGCATAACTCAGGCTCAAATGAAAACGCAGATTACTTCAACTGAGCAGCAGATTTCTACCCTAAAACGTTCTCTAGCATCAGAAGAAGCAAGCCTTAGAGAGCAGCAGGACGAGCTTTTTGAAGAGAATAAACGCCGGGAAGAAATGGACGAGCAAATCAGCGATACCGAAGAGGAGATTGCAGAGCTTGAAGAAAAGGGCAACTGCATCACTCGCGAACTCAAGGACTTGGACAAGCAGATAGCAGAATGTAACAAGAACGTATCCGGCAAGCAATCCGCCCTTGAGAAAAAGCAGGAAGAACGCAATAAATGGCAGGCCAAACTTGAAAGGCTTTCCGTAAGTGTGGCTCAAAGTGACACTGAAATACGTAACGTAAAGCAGAATTTCCAGGACAATTATTCCCGTGACCTCATGGAATTTGAGGAGAGAATGTACAAAATTACGACATCTTCCGTAGAGCTAAAGGAAAGACTGCAGCAGACAAAACAAAAAATAGAGGCTCTCGGTCAGGTAAACATGATGGCCGTAGAGCAGTTCTCTGAAGAAAAAGAGCGTTTTGAGCGTCAGCAGGCCAGCTATGATGACACAAAGAAGTCCCTTGAGAATCTTGTCAGAGTCTCAGAGGAAATCCGCACGAAATCATCTGAACTATTTCTTGAAACGTATAACAAAATTCGCAAGAACTTCCATAATATGTTCCGCCGTCTCTTTAACGGAGGCCGTGCAGAATTACGGCTTGTTGATCCCAGCAACGTGTTGACGACCGGTATTGACATACTTGCACAGCCGCCGGGAAAGAAACTGCAGAGCATTGCTTTGCTTTCCGGTGGCGAAAAAACAATGACTGCAGTAGCCCTGCTCTTTGCAACATATCAAGTGCGCCCTAGCCCATTCTGTCTTTTGGATGAAATTGACGCGGCTCTTGATGACAAGAACGTCTCCAGTTTTGTACAGGCCTTGAGAGCCTTTGCAAATGTCAGCCAGTATATTGTTATTACACATAACAGAAAGACTGTAATGGGAGCATCAAGCATGCTCGGTGTTACGATGGAAGAAAGCGGAATAACCAAAATCGTACAAATCAGGCTTGATGAGGATACCATTAATGGGCGTGCGACATTCAGTGATGACGATGACTTTGTTGAAGAAGATGTTCCACCGGAAGAAGGAATTGTGATTCCGCCCCGTCCTCCAAGACGAGAGCACAACCCGGACGGAACTTTAAAAGAAAGCGCACCTGAAAAAATAGAGAATATTGACTCTCAAAATGCCGAAACTAATAAAGAGGTAGCTGTTGAGCCTGTAACACAAAATGGAACTATTTGATGATATAAAAGAAAGGTTTCTGGATTTTATCCATGAAAACTCAAAACTTACAGCCAGCATAGTAGGTCTCTTTATTTTACTTTTTGTCAGTGCTGTTTTTGTTGTTATCATTCACAGTAATAAACATACTGTTGAGAGCGCTCTTCTTGGAGAAACCTTTAAAAAAGGAGAGGATTTCTTCCCGCCGTCTCAAGATTCATTGACTGATGACTATTATTTTTCCAGAATAACAAGCGAAAACTGGTCAGACACAGAACGTGACAAATGGTTTACCGTTCCTGACGAAAAAAATATAAAGGAACTTGGCGAAGCCAATAACCGTATTTCGAATAAGATACTGGAGGCAGCTCCTTGAGAAAGCTCTTCAAAAATGCTTTTGCAATAACATTTTCAGTGTTTTTTATTACAGATATAATAAATGCGCAAACTGATACTCAGATAGATGCTAAAGAAATTCTCTCCGAAACAACAGACGAGACAACAATTATTCTTCCTTCACGCTCTGTGGAATTGCAGCGAAACCAATATCTGGACGTAGTTTACCCTGGTATGGGCTGGATTTACTTGGGAGAAACAGACGGTACAACGTTACTCAAATATTCCAAGCGTGAAATTGGAACTGACGAGACCATTTTTACTTTGCAGGCAAAGGAAGAAGGTGCTGCAAATCTTCATTTTTACAAAAATGATGCTTTGACAGGAAGTTATATTGAAGATTTTCTGTCTGTTACAGTTTCCGGTACAAGCAAGACTGGTAATCATATTGAAGCTCCTACCTATGCGGATATTGTTCCGCCCCGCCCGTCTTTTACCCAGTCTACAGTTGTTGCGGAAGCACTTAAGGAAAAAGCAGAAAACGTGCCTGTACAAAAAAACAAAATAAAGACTTCTGGAAGCAATTCTGTTAAAGCAACAAAATATGAGCCTGTAGAAATAATAACAACAACTGCTAAAAATGATGACAAGACTGCGACTGTAATACAAAACACCGAAAGTCAGGTGCAAAAAAATGAATCTTCCGCAAAGAGCACTACTGAAAATACAGCTGCAAAGCAGGCCAGCAAGAAAGAAACCTCAAATTTTACGGAAAAAGAAATTCTTGACTTGGCACAAAAAGCGTATGATGCAGGAAATATCGAAGAATGCCTTTCTTATCTTTCTGATTTCTTTGAAAAATCAGTTACCCTTACAGACAAGGGCTATTATCTAAAAGGCCAGGCTCTAGAGGCTCCTTCCCCATTGAGAAACATAAAGCAGGCCTTTGCCGCATATAAAAAGGTTGTAAGTTCATATCCAGAAAGTGAAAATTGGGATGATGCGAATAACAGGCTTTCGTATATAACAAGAATCTATTTTGACATTCGTTAAGTCCTTGATATAAAGCATTTTTTTCTTTATAATATGTCCATTATTTTTTAGAGGAAAAAAATGCTCGACTATAAGTTTATCAAGGACAACATTCAAGCTGTAAAAGACAACATAAAAAACAGAAATATGACCGCTGATGCGGATCTGGTTGTAACACTTTTTGATGAGCGAACCGCTCTTACCACAAAGCTTCAGAATTTGCAGCAGAAACGCAATGCGAATGCCGCTTCAATGAAGCAAAAACTTGATGCAGAAACCCGAAACAAATACGTTGAAGAAGGAAAAAAACTAAAAGAAGCCATTTCAGAGACAGAAAAGGAACTTGCAGAGACTGAGATAAAGCTTGATGAAGCTGCTCGTAAGATTCCTAATATGTGCAATCCGGAAGTTCCTGTCGGTAAAGTCGACACGGAAAACCATGAAGTAAAGAAAGTCGGCACACCGCGTAAATTTGAATTCAAGCCTAAAGATCATGTTCAGCTAGGTGAATCCCTTAACTTAATTGACTTTGACAGAGAAACAAAAGTTTCCGGACCTAAGTTCTATTATCTTAAAAATGAAGCTGTTTTCTTGGAACAGGCATTAATTATGTATGCCCTTAACATTCTTCGCAAGCATGGTTTTACGACATTTATAACTCCGGATGTCGCAAAACAGGAAATCTTGCAGGGAATAGGCTTCAACCCACGCGGAAACGAGAGCAACGTTTATTGTGTGGAAGACGAGGGCACATGCTTGGTTGCAACTGCAGAGATTACGCTCGGCGGCTATCATTCAGGCGAGATTCTGGAAAAGTCTAGTCTCCCGCTGTTTTACTGCGGACTTTCACACTGCTTCCGTCGCGAAGCAGGTGCAGCCGGACACTTTAGCAAGGGCTTGTACAGAGTTCATCAGTTTGACAAAGTTGAGATGTTTGTATACTGTCTTCCAGAGCAGTCAAATGAGCTTCACGAAAAGCTCCGCCTTATTGAGGAAGAGATTTTTACAGGCTTAGGACTGCCGTTCAGAGTCGTAGACACTTGTACCGGCGACCTTGGCGCTCCTGCATATCGCAAGTGGGACTTGGAAGCCTGGATGCCCGGCCGCGCAGATGCAGAACATCCTGACGGTGACTACGGAGAAGTAACTTCTACTTCTAACTGCACGGACTATCAGGCTCGTCGTCTTAACGTAAAATACCACGATGATGACGGTAAGAACAAGTACGTCCACATGCTGAACGGAACCGCTATCGCCGTAGGTCGTGCTATGCTTGCCATTCTTGAAAACTATCAGAATGCAGACGGTTCTGTTACAGTGCCTCCAGTTCTTGTTCCTTACTGCGGTTTTGATAAAATCGGTCCTAAGAAGGAAGAAAAATCTCCTGTATACATCTCAAAGAAGAAATAGTATTAAGGGAAACTGCCATGTCACACGTTAGAGGGTATGCCCGCTCTATTTTTATTGTGCTCTTGCTTTTAACCGTAATTGCGATATGTGCAGTTTTAAAAATGACATCATCTTTTTTCATTCCGCTGACAGTTGCAATACTGCTTTCATTCGTCTTCTATCCTTTCTGCAAGGGAATGAAAAAGATTCATGTGCCTTGGGGTATCAGTATTGCTCTGATACTTGCAATAGCAATTTCTGTAATCTATTTTATAGTCACACTGCTTGCTACTTCATTGCAGACTATCGTAGAGGCATATCCGCGATATGAAGCCCGATTTACGTCGATTTATAAAATGGTTGCAGAAACATTAAAACTCCCCTTCGATGATGATTTGTCACTCATATCGAATATTCTTAATTCATTGAAGATTCGTAGCGTCTTGCAAAATTTTGCCATCACACTTAGTACATCACTGTTGTCATTTTCAAAAGTTTTTATGATGATTATATTGTTCATCATATTTCTTTTACTTGAATTCAATTCTCTAAAAAATAAAATTGATGCAGCTTTCACCTCACCGGAAACACACACAAAGATACTCAATATAACAAGAAAAACTATTGCCGAAGTAACACACTTTATTTCGATAAAATTCTTTATCTCTTTAGCGACAGGCTTTTTGGTGTTTATTGGTACATTTGTTGTGAACATGGATTTTCCCATTATATGGGGCTTTCTTGCCTTCATGTTGAATTTTATTCCGAATTTTGGTTCTATTATTTCATGGTCAATAACTACCCTCTTTGCATTGCTTCAGTTTTATCCGGATTTGGGACATGTAATCTATATTGGAGTAATGATTCTTACCATAAATATAATTCTCGGAAATTTTATAGAGCCTAGGTGG
>CAZKPZ010000121.1:0-6446 GCA_964554745.1 uncultured Treponema sp.
GTCAGCCCTTCCTATATTAGCTATTGTAATTTATTGGCTTTCTAACTTATAGAAGTAGTAGCGGCCTGAACGGAATGCGGATGCATTTGTTGAAGGGTCGCTTACATCTATATGTGTCCCCATTGATTTTTTCTGCCAGTTGCCTTCATCTTGGGTGATATACCAATTGTCCTCGTCATCAAAAACGATGGACAACAGATTCGGGCAATTCTTAAAGGCGTTCTTATCAATGCTTTGAACGGAATAAGGAATCGTAATAAAACGCAAGTCCTTGCGGTTTCTGAACGCTCCATAACCTATGGTTGTAGAGTCTTCTGGAATAGTGGCCATGCCAGACGCAAATGCCTCAGCACAAACAAAGAAAAACAAGGTAAAGGCAATGTGTTTTAATGTTCTTTTCAATTTAATCATATACGCCTCCTTGTGTAGAATTAGCTGTTCAATCTCCTCCTGTTTAACAACTTTCCTACTAAAATTATACACTATTTTGGCGCAAAGTAAAGAAATAAATACGGAACCTATCTTATTGTATTGAATTTACCTTTTCTGTTCTTATACACATAAAATAATATGCAAATTACAGATGACAATAACGACCCTGCCGGTGCTGCAATTCCCATGGCGTAGAGCGTTTGCGGAAATAGTTTTGAAGCGCCGTATGCGCCTGGTATCCTGACTAATATAATTGAGATTGCATTGTGTATGAACGAAAGCGCTGACATTCCATAGGCAGAGAAGAAGCCTGAAAAAGGAAAGTGAATGCCGGCCAAGGCGCAGTCAAAAACGTATGTCTTTAGGTATTGCGTGCCCAGTTCAACAACTTCTGCATCATCAGTAAAGAACATCAGGAATTTTTGTGCGGCAAATTGGAATACAATGCCAAAGAACAACCCGATTGCAATTGCAATACATGAACAGTAGCGTAGTGCCTTCTTTGCGCGGTCGAACTCTTGCGCCCCGATGTTCTGCGATGCAAGTGTGGAAGCGGTGGAGAGCATCGATGAGGGGAACAAGAATAAAAAGCTGATAATCTTTTCTACGATTCCAACTGCGGCGGCAACTTTCACGCCGCGGTTGTTTGCAATGACTGTTATCAGCAAAAACGAAATTTGTATGAATCCGTCCTGCACCGCAATCGGTGCTCCTATGCCCAGCATTTTGCTTTGCAGGATTGAATCCGGCTTGAAATCAGCTTTCCTCAGTTTTACCAGCAGGTTGAACTTCTTTATGGCGATTAGGGCAATGAGCACGCTTATCGATTGCGCTATGACCGTTGCCCATGCTGCACCGTACGAGCCCAGATTAAACGTTCCCATAAAGATATAATCCAGTACGATATTCAGCGTGCATGCAACTGCGATGAATATCATAGGGCTTTTTGAATCCCCCATGCCCCGCAGCACGGAACTTATTACATTGTATGCAACAATAAAGGGAATCCCTGCAAAGCAGACTGAAAGATAGTGCTTTGTTTCGTTTACGGCTTCGGCCGGGGTTGACATCAGCGTGACAATCTGCGCCGTGCAGAGCGTAAGCACGGCAGTCAGAATCAGCGCTACGGCGGTAA
The DNA here is from genome assembly GCA_964554745.1 of uncultured Treponema sp. Lineage (GTDB taxonomy): Bacteria > Spirochaetota > Spirochaetia > Treponematales > Treponemataceae > Treponema_D. Next base: position 1,568 of record CAZKPZ010000121.1, read on the forward strand.
AAAGAACGACTGTGTTCCCGATGAGCTGTGCGATTGCCTTTTGGTTCTGTGCTCCTACTGAGCGGCTGATTAAGACGGTTGACCCCATCGCCAGGCCGACTATTATCACTGTTACCATGTGCATAATCTGACTGCCGATTGCTACTGCGGAAATAACGTCAGCTCCGTTGTACTGTCCGGCAATATATAAATCGGCCAGTCCGTAGAGCGTCTGCAAAAAATAGGAAGCAAAATATGGAAGCGAAAAATAAAGTATATTGGAAAGAATACTGCCTTTTGTCAGGTTATGTGTCATAGACACAAGAGTATAGATAAATAGACTTTTTGTAAATAAAAAAGGACTACAAAATGTAGTCCTTTTTGTTGCGGAGAACCTGACTTGAACAGGCACACCTTTCGGCATCAGCACCTCAAGCTGACGTGTCTACCAATTCCACCATCCCCGCAGGATATATGAACAATACAAGTACACTCTCTGGAAAGAAGCACCGTATTGAAATGTGAATATACTATATAAATTTACGTGAGAAATGTCAAGCAGTGATTCGCTTTTTTTTATATTATTCCATAAAAATCAAGTTGCTGTATGTGGTACTTTAAATTTCAAAAGAAATATTGTATGATAAGTCAGTTTTGTGTAATAAGGGGGCTTTAGTGGCAAACGCAGTAGTTTCTGGATTGGAATCTTCCGAACGCAAGTACCATAGAATGTCCGTTCAATTTTCATCCTTTTTGGCAATAATGCTCATCGTTTTTCTTACCATAGAAAGTGTTCTTATTGTCAGAAATGCCCGCTCTTCAACGCGCAGGGATTATTCTTCTTTCTGCGCAAAAATTACGGAAGAAGATGCCGGTAAAATAGGTTGCTGGAACGACATACTTGTTAATGACCTTCGCATTTTTTCTGATTCCGATGTCGTAAAGAACGGTTCAGAGGCAGAAATCATTTCATATTTGGAAAACCACAGCTCTATCATTAATTCGCGCTATAACTATGTCCTCTTCTGCACGCCTGACGGAATCGGCCACAGCAACAGCGGCAAGACGTTCACTGTGTCTTCTCGTGCCTTTTACCGCGAGCTGATTAACGGAAAGTCTCCGTCCTACGTATCAAACATCGATTTTCAGAATGACGGAAGCGTGTGCTACTATATTGCCCGCCCGGCTTATAACAGTGCCGGAAAGGTCATCGGAGTCTTTGCCGGCGCTGTAAAGCTTGATGAGATAGACAAGATGCTTGCAGACCTTACGTTTGGAGAAGACGGCTATGCGCTTCTTTCCGGCAGTGACGGAGTTCTTCTTACAAAAGTGCACGGTACTGATAAATACATGGATCTTTTCTACAGCGACAAAGCTGGTTTCAAGGGCTTTACCGAGATTGCCGGTCATAGTTCAAACGGAGAAAGCGGCGAAGGCTATATTCACGACAATCGCGGCAAGCGCCGTCTTGTTTCATATTCCCCTGTTCCTGGCACGCCGTGGTCAGCAATGCTTTCCGTTCCTGTATCTCAGATTAATGCTTCCGGGAATCAGCTTCGTACCGTTATTGTGTCAATTGCTTTGCTTATTGGTATTATAATGGTCGCGTTCTGCGGAGTATACATCTTTATGGCTTTGAAGCCGCTCGGAATATTGCAGACAAAAATCTCCACAATTGCAGCCGGTCAGGCAGACTTGACGCAGCAGGTCAAGATGGACAGCCGTAATGAAATCGGTGCTCTGGGTGACGGTTTCAACAAATTTATATCAAAGCTCCGTACTATCATCAGCGATGTCAAGGATTCCAAGAAGGAGCTTGCCGTCGTAAACGAGGACTTGCATTCTCGTATAGTCGAAAACAGCGAGTCAATCGACAGCATCATCAGCGATATAAAATCCATTGACTCACAGGTGCAGAATCAGGCGGACTCCGTGTCGCAGACTGCCAGCGCGGTTGAAGAAATTTCCAAGAACATCGAATCTCTGGAGCGCATGATAGAATCTCAGTCCAGCGGTGTAAGCGAAGCCTCTGCCGCCGTAGAAGAGATGATAGGCAACATACGCTCTGTTTCACAGTCTGCCGTGCACATGGCGGAATCATTCCGCTCTTTGACAATGCAGGCGCAGGACGGTATACAGCGCCAGAATTCCGTAAACGAAAAGATTCGCCAGATAGATGAAGAGTCCAAGACGTTGCACGACGCAAACAAAGTTATTTCCCAGATAGCACGTCAGACAAACCTGCTCGCCATGAACGCCGCCATAGAGGCTGCCCATGCAGGGGAAGCCGGCCGCGGATTTTCTGTTGTCGCTGAAGAAATCAGAAAGCTTTCAGAGACGTCCAGCGTGCAGTCGCGGGCAATCGGTGAACAGCTCAAGAAGATTCAGACATCTATTGCAAATGTCGTCGAGGCTTCCGAAGCTTCCAGCGAGTCTTTCATGCAGGTTTCCGGCAAAATCAGCGAGACGGACTCTCTTGTCATGCAGATAAAGAGCGCTATGGAAGAGCAGGCTGAAGGCTCCAAGCAGATTGGAACCGCCTTGAAGCTTATGAATGACAATACGACGGAAGTCCGCAGCGCGTCGCATGAGATGGCAGAGGGCAATAAGTCCATTCTTATTGAAGTCGAGCAGCTTCGCGGAGCCACAGAGGCAATCAAGGGCAGCATGGGGCAGATTTCCGAGAGCGCCGGCCATATTGAAAAGAGCGGCGAGTCCCTTAACCAGATTGCGACGTCTGTTCAGACTTCCATGGAAAAGATTGGAAGCCAGATTGATAAGTTCACGGTATAAGACGGACGTAAAAAATACCAGTCTGCCGTTCTTGTGCGGCAGACTGTACTTTATGCGCCAGCGGTGCGTCTGAGCGCTCTTTGCCTATTCCCAAAAAGCCGAAAATCCGTTATAGTTATCCAATTATGAGTACGGACAATTCTACAAAAACTGTAAACGAAGATACACTGGAAAAACTTCTTTATCTTTCCAGACTTTCCCCTGAAAGTACTGATATGGACACCCTGAAAAAGCAGGTGGATGATATAGTCGGTTACTTTGACATTCTTTCAAAGTATGATGACAGCGAAAATCCTTATGACGCATACCCTAAGACAGATGCTGAAGCCCTGCGCGAAGACGAAATCGTTCCGGGTCTTGAAATGCATGATGTTAAGAAAGTAAGCGAGAATTTCCTGGACGGCTATTTCCAGGTTCCAAAAGTCTTAGGTGAAGGTGCGTAAGTATGAATATCAAAGAAACTGTTGAAGCCCTCAAGGCTGGCAAGACCACGAGCAAGGCTCTGGTGCAGAAATCAATCGAAACATTTGAGAGCGACAAAAAGTCTGAGTTGCCGCTGAACGCATTCCTTGAAATATATGATGATGCGCTTTCGCTTGCGGAGGCTGCCGATAAAGAGATTGCTGACGCAAAGTCTGCAGAAACCCTGGATGCGCTTTTTGAAAAGAAACCGCTCTTGGGAATCCCGTTTGCGAACAAAGACAATATTTCTGTCCGCGGAAAGAAACTCACCTGTTCTTCAAAGATTTTGCAGGGCTATGTAGCTCCGTACAATGCCACTGTAATAAACCGCCTTATGGTAGCCGGTGCGATTCCTCTGGGGCGCTGCAATCAGGATGAATTCGCTATGGGTTCTTCTACTGAGTACTCAATCTACGGTCCGACCCGCAACCCGATTAACCGCGCCTATGTTTCCGGCGGTTCTTCCGGCGGTTCGGCAGCTGCGCTTGCCGCAAATCAGGCCTTTTTTGCCTTGGGTACAGAAACCGGCGGTTCAGTCCGTCTTCCTGCAAGTTACTGCGGTATCTACGGCCTCAAGCCGACATACGGAGTATTGAGCCGTTGGGGTGTTGTCGCATACGGTTCTTCTCTTGACCAAGTGGGCATCATGGGGCATACTCCGCAGGATATTGCCGCCGCTCTTTCTGTTATGAGTGGTGTCGACTTCTATGACGATACGTCTGCCGACCTACCTGACTCAGCGGCGCTCAAAGACCTGACCGCCTTTAGCGCTGACGAGTTTGCAAAACTTAAGATTGCAATTCCCAAGCAGTTCTTGGAAAGCAAGGGACTTTCTGCCGACGTCGGCAAGGTCTTTGACGAGACTCGCGCTTGGTTTGAAAATAAGGGCGCAAAGATAGATGTGGTTGATTTGCCTGTTCTTGACGCGTCTATTGCTTCTTACTATGTAATCGCCCTGTCTGAGGCTGCCTCCAACTTGAGCCGCTTTGACGGTATCCGTTACGGTGCCCGCGTTGACAACGAGAAAGGTTATGACCAGCTGTATGTCGATACACGCAGCGCCGGTTTCGGCCCGGAAGTAAAGCGCCGCATCATCATCGGCAACTACGTGCTTTCGGAACAGTTCTCCGGCGATACATACAAAAAGGGAATGTCTGTGCGCGCAAGAATCCAGCGCGACATCGCAAAACTCTTTGAGAACTACGACATCATTCTTTGCCCGACATGTCCGACACCGTCGTTCAAGCTGGGCGAAAAGGTCGATGATCCTCTTGAAATGTACTTGAGCGACCTCTTTACCGTTTTTGTAAACCTCGCCCGTATTCCGTCAATTTCTGTTCCGTGCGGTCACACTGCGGGCAGCGGAGTTGAGGCCGGCCTTACAGTAGGCGAGGGCGGACCGTTCAAAAAAGCCGCCGCAACCGGCAAGTCCGATTCAATGCCGGTCGGCATTCAGTTTGCCGGCCCTATGTTCGGCGAGTCAAAGATTCTGCGCCTTGCTCAGGCTTGGGAGAATGACCATCCGGGTTGCGGTACACCAATCTGCTGATCCGCTCATAAATAAAAAAAAACTCCGCAGATTGCGGAGCTTTTTTTTATGCTCATGGCTAGATTTTGTTTTTGCGGGCGCTTACTTTACGCTTAC
>CAZKPZ010000122.1:0-4838 GCA_964554745.1 uncultured Treponema sp.
CCAAAAGAATGCCGTTTATGCCGAACCTGAGCCCCAGCACTACAGAAAGCACGATGTTTACAACGCTTCCCAAAAGGTAAAAGAATTTATCTTTTGTATACAATCCTGCCGCCCATTTAAAAGCATCCAGCAGCCCCATAAATCCATGCACACCAAAAACACAGGAAATAGAAAAGATGCAAACAGTGGAGGTAGGCAGAGTATACCCCTTTCCAAGCCATAGATGGATAAAGGGATTTATTAAAAGATAAAAGCACCCGAAACAGAAAAATACGATGATGATATACACAAATAGAAGTTTTCTGAATAAAAGATAAATTTCGGCAGCTTTTTTTTCAGCGATAAAATTTCCTATGCTTGCAACCAAGGATGAGCGTATTATCATCATAAAAGCGATGATGAGGTTCGCCACAGTAAGATAGTTTGCATACAGCCCCGCTGTTTTTAGCCCCAGCAACTTGGTGATAATGATTGTGTCCGTGCCGGTAAAGAGCACATACGAAAGATGTATCCAAAAGCCCGCATAGATACCGCTTTTTATTTTCTGGCTTTCTTATTTTTTGCGCGGGCCTTTTAGACGATATAGTTGAATTGCGTGCAGTGGTAAAACTTTTAATTCAAATAATTGCAGCTCTTATAGTAATTTTTGGCGGCTACCGATTTGAAGTCATATTAAGAATAAAAATTCCATTTGTCATAGGCTGCGCCTTTACAGTCGTATGGATTATTGGAATAATAAACGCCTTTAACCTTATAGACGGGCTGGACGGCCTTTGCGGGGGAATTACTTTTTTGATTTTTATAACGCTCGGCATTGTCTTTTACCAAGTAAAGGACCAGAACGCGGGTGTTTGCTTTATTGCCGCCTCGGCAATTCTTGGCTTTTTGGTTTTTAACAAGCCTGACGCAAAGATTTTTATGGGCGACTGCGGCTCCCAGTTTTTGGGTTTTATGGTGTCGGTAGTTCCCCTTTATTTTACTGAACAAAATCTTGAATATATAATGTTCCCGACTATGGCGGTCCTTGTGGCAATTCCTGTGCTGGACGTTGTTGCCGCAATTTGGAGGCGCACAAGGGAAGGGCGGCCAATAATGAGCCCCGACAGGGCGCACATTCACCACAAGCTTTTAAACATAGGCTTTTCTAAAAGGCAGGTGCTCGTAATCTTGCTTAGCATGCAGGGTTTGTCCTGCATAAGCGTTGTGCTATCCTGCTACCTTTCTAGATATAGGGGCGTAATTCTTTTGGGAATGGTATTTTTGTTTTTGGTATCATTCTACACAATAATCCACTATACCAACAGGGCGGTTAACCTGCGTGGCTTAAGTCCAAGGGAAGAGTAGAGAAGTGCTGATTGATGCGGCGCGGGTGGATTGTTCGTCAAAAAAACAGATTGACAGACAGAGCGATGCAAAAAGCAAGTACTAAAAACCAATCATTTTTCCGCTCTAATAACTCCATTCCTAAAATATGGAGAAAGGATTTTTGAATTCCAGAATACACTTTTAAATAGACATGGTTCCCAGTTAAAAATCACAAATCCATGAGTATACCAACATCTAAAGCCGAGTCTTGTTAGATAGTCAAACAATTCATTGGCAGACTCTTTATAGTGATAACAAGCGATAGAGAGACGAACATGCGCACTTTTTGTAAGCAACTCCTTTGCGCTGTCAAGAACATCAATTTCGTTACCTTCGACATCCATTTTTATAAATAGGTTCTCGCATGGCAAAACCGCATCGTCAAGGCGAATAAAATCTGCTCCTGAATACTTTTGGCTTACAAATTTTGTTATTACTTGAGCATAGCCATCTTGAATTTCTTTTTCAAAAGTTTTCTGAAGTGTGTTTTTATAATCTTTGCTTCCCTCAAAAAGATATATTTTTTTGGGGATTCCAATTAAGTCGACAGCTTCTTTAGCTTCGGCTGAGCCGACATCAAGAAAAACATCGTTATTACAAGGAGCAAAATCTTTTGTAAAATAACAATGCGGACTCATCTCGTCTTGTTCTGCCAACAATGAGTTTATTTTTGCAGAGATTACACCGTCATCACTATTGCAAAAGTGTGAGCTAAAATAACATTTGTGTCCGGAAGTTAAAAAATATGCCCCCCCCCCCCCCCCATCATGAAATATTTTATGATTCTCTTGGTATTTTTTAGTATAATTATACGGAGCAAAAACCAACTGACCGTTACTGATAAGCCAGTCTATCTCATTTTTATACTCTGGATGTGTTTTTCTAAAACTTTCGCTAGTAACATCCTTATATATTTTCTTGCAATGGTATAGCCGATTTTTATTCAATAGAAATTTAGGAATTATACGAAGCGTTCCTATTATACCCACTCTTCTCAAAGAAGAAAATGCTTTCTTAATCAGTAAAAACATTGTCCGCCTCCCAAAAACTCAGGTCTATCCAACTTCTCGCCTTTCTTCACGTCCATAAGGTATTCAATTACACATTTTGTAATATATTGAACATCATCGTAAGTTACCCGCATGTGCATTGGAAGAGAAAGAACATGGTCGCCAACCCAATCAGCATTGGGACAAGTTCCCCTGGCGTATTCATACATTCTGTAGTCTGTGTTGGGAATATAGTGGACACCCGGATAAATTTCCTTTGTATTTAGGTATTGTAAAAGTCCATCACGGTCTGGGACCATAATCTGGAAGAGGTGGCGAGATGATACACAACTATCTGGAATCTTTACAAAGGCAATCTGGTCGGAATACTTTTCAAATGCGTCCGTATACCACTGGGCGAGGGTCCTCCTGTATGCGTTGTCGCGGTCAAGATGAGGAAGCTGCGCGATGGCAATAGATGCCATAATGGCGTTTCCGTTATACTTGTTGCCAACATATTCAACATCGTACTTCCACTTGTAGGCGCCTCCAGCGTTCACGCTTCTGGCATAGGTGTCCTTGTTGATTCCAAGCCATGCCTTCTCGCGGACTATGCGGTCAGCCTCCGCGTCTTTACAGCATATCATGCCGCTGTCACCAGTTGGTAGGTTTTTTACTGCCTGGTATGAGTAAACGATGATATCTGCATCATCTTTGCCGGGAATTCCGCCATTTACATAGCGGGTTCCTGCCATGTGAGCCGCGTCAAGGATGATTTTAAGATTGTGCTTCTTTGCAATTTCCACAATCTTATCATATTGGCCAATGCTTCCACCAAAACCTACGAACATGATTGCACGGGTTTTTGACGTAATCTTTTTCTCTACGTCAACAGGGTCTAGACAAAGTGTGTTGTCTACATCGGCAAACACAGCCTTCATATTTGACTTTACGATTGCATGGTTTGTAGAAATGAATGTAAGGGAAGTTGTGATAATCTCATCGCCATCTTCCCATTTGTATATTTCCTTGAGAGTACTTACTGCTAGGTTCAATCCTGCTGTACTTGAATTAATATAATAGGCATGCTCTAAGCCTGTATATTTTTTCCACATGTCCTCGAACTGGACGGTCTTAAAGCCCATTCCAGTCCAACCTTTTTCCAAGCACTCTCTGATTTGTTTAAGACATTCTTCTGTATCGAATGTCGCACAAAATACCTGAATTGCCATTTGAATTCCTCCAAAAATTTCACTATATATACTGGCGGCAGATTTAAAGAGTGAGCTGCTGCCCAATTCGCATTTGAACAATCAAAAGGGATGAATATATTTATTATTTAAGATTATTATTTTGTGGATTATCAACTATGTTCAAGATATCCCTGACATATTTTTTGACAGAAAGTTTTTCTATGTATTTGTAGTCAACAGGAATCCTTTCTTTGACCCAATTCCAATCGATATCTTCTACCTTTTCATAAACTTGAATGAATCTTGGGTCATAAAACTCTTCTTTTAACAAGTCCTTATTATCCGAAAGGATTTTCTTTCCGTAGGCAATCGCTTCCCAAGGTCGTAAAGAATAACCTTTTGAGGTCCCCTGGCTAATTTCAAGTAAACAATTTGCAGATTGAATCATCTTTAGGTAGTCAAGGTATGGAATGTAACGCGAGCTTAAGAATTCGGGTCTTTCTTTTAATACTTTTTCTGGAAGTCTTGGAATATTAAAATCACAGTCTATGCCATGCTTTTTTGCCTCGTCGTAAACCGAGAGAATCCTGTCGTATCGGTCTTTGGCCAAGCCGCAAAAGTTTAGGTCGTGTGCTTTATAATCACTTTTTAGCATTTCTGGAGGTAAGACGGAGTAGGCGTCACGGTGAAAGTTAAGGCCATAATTTTTGACGTCATCAATGTCGTAAGAAAAAATGGCGTCTGCAAAGTCATAGACCTTTTTAAAATTATTGGTTTCTGGCAAATGCCATTTTACCAGGTCAAACAAAGTTTGAATTATCTTGCAATTCGGAAAATGCTTTTTTAGGTATTGGCGAAAGTCTTTTGATGCAACAATGTAGAAGCCCCAGAACCAAAAAAAGATCTTCTCGTCCGTATTTGGAATTGGAATGTATTTTTTATAAAAAGGGCGACATGCCCATTCGGGAATGAGTCTGGCATAATTTGACTGGCGAAGCCAATGGAAAGCCTTGCAAAATAAGCTTCTTTTTTCAACTGGACAATACTCTTTTCTCTTTAATACTGTTATGTCATTCTGAGAAAAAATATCATAGTAAGGATAAATGCAATAGTCAGTATCCTGCATCATTATAATTATTTTACTCATTATAACTCTTCGCCTTTTCCTTTGGTCTTTTTTTTAGATAAGCAATTATCATTGACAATGTGTTTTTTTCAAAAATTAGTGAATAAAATAATAAAAACGCTGCTACTGCAAGCGAAAATAGGGCGGCTTTTATAAACCATTCAA
>CAZKPZ010000122.1:4848-6334 GCA_964554745.1 uncultured Treponema sp.
TATATTACACATACAATTAATTATAAAATAACTAAATTTATTTGAAAAAGGACGAGCGCACAAAAAAGCATAGCAACAGAAAAAGCACTGCTCTTTAACACGAGCCTAATAGGAAACCATGCGTCAAGTTGTTTAGCTAATACTGTATATACACCAATCGTAAGAACAAAATACATACAAAATGGAGAGTATAAAACAATCTTTGGAAATATAATATCAATACATGATAAAACAAAGATAGAAAGAAATAAGCCTATGCCATAATATTTCAGCAGGTTTTTGAAAAATGCATAAACATCTATTAGTATTACAAGCGGAGAGTATAAGCATAATATAAATGTGAATAATACTATGGGGTATACAAAGTTTGTGCTGGCGTATGTTACATCAAAGTGTCGTGTGTATAATTTAACAAAAGGAATGCATAGCCCTGATACACAGAGCATTAGCCATATTCCAAAAAGTAAGACACAAAAGTGAATAATGCTAAATATGTTTCTAATTTTATTATTGTTTTCTGTATAAATGACATTCCCCATTACAACGGTGATGGAGTTACGCAGCAAGAAAATGGCATGTGTTAGTATGTGAACAATCATATTGTAGATAGAAAAAATGCTTACAAATGCTAGACCAAATTTGTAAGACAAAAATACTGGTAAAAACGCATTCGTTCATTGCAATGAAACTTGTTGCATCAGCAAAGTGTATCGGTTTGGTATCGGATAATTATTCATCGTCGGTTTTGGAAGTTTTTGATGAATGGTTTTATAATATATTATGGATAGGCAAATTAGTTTAGCGATGTTTCCAATAAGTATTGCAACGTATAATAACAGAAAATGTGCTTTTTTAGAAAACAGAACAAAAAAAGTACAAGAATAATATATTAATAAATAAATCAATTGTCCGGTGTAGTAATAATATAATTTCTGAAAGCTTGAAAATAAAATATCATACCAAGAAAAAAATAATAGTTCCAAGAGACCATTAATTCCCATTATTATAATGGCGACTTCTATTTCAGCAAATCGAAAGGTGTCATCCATCTTGCTAAAGGAAACAAGCGGTGATATTAGTAGGATTATGCTAAAAAAAATAATTGAAATCTTAAAATAATAAAACCGTGAAGATTTTAGAATATTGCTGCAGGTTTGATAATCTTTATTTGCGACAGGCTTATACATAGCAACAATTGAGGCTCCTACAGCCCCTGCTTGTATAAGGTTTATCATATTGATTATATTAATAATTGTGGTTGTTAATCCGTTGACGTCTGAACCGAATTTGAGAATAATCAATCGTGGCAGGAAAATCCCAAATATTAATTGAATGATTTGTACAGCGTAAGCGGTTGTTATGTTTTTTATACCGTTTTCTAAGCGCATTTAAAACTCTCGTTTATTTTATCCTTCTGGTAGTTTTATGAGGCTTCCCCACTCCAACTGTTTTTCTTCCGGTGTTATCTTGTTGCACGCACCCGCAT
>CAZKPZ010000123.1:0-6320 GCA_964554745.1 uncultured Treponema sp.
CCGGTGCCATGATAACCAGCTCGTGGAACGCAGCCAGGAACACTGCATTGCTCAAGCCGCCTGTAGCAAGCGCTATGTTGTAGCAGATCATTGCCTAGACCATTACAAAAACCATCATTACCGTGAATACAATTTCCTGAAACAAAGATTTAGGCATACGATACTCCTTAACCGTAAAACGAGAAAATAATATACTGCCGGGAAAAATTGTATGACTGCGCAGGAGCGCATGAGGCTAAAGGGCACAGGCTCTTTAGATTTCAATTTGTGAAACAGTGTGCCAAGAATACAAAAACTCCGCCTCTTTGTCAAGCAAGTGCTGACTCGTATAAGTGGGGCTAGGTTGCAATTTTGTATAGTTTTTAGAACTTTCCATAAATAAAGGCCGTGTTCCCGTAGTAGCCCAAAATGATAGTCACTCCTACCATAAAAAAGAATAGCGTAAGATTCCACACTTTTGACAAATCCAAAAGCAGATAGAACCCTTCAATATGATTTTTGTTATTCTCTTTCTGTTTACTAGACTTTTTCCATGCGACAAGTGTTGCAATCAACAGGATTACAACAGCAAAGAAACTCCATGTGTATGGCTGGCTGATTCCTGTTTGAAAAGAAAACGCACACTTAAAAACAAGAAGTGCCTTTGAAAGATTTTCTGCACGGAAAAACACCCAGGCAAGAGAGACAAAAATAAAGTTCATAGTAACTGTTGCTATGTTAAATGCGTGGGAGAAACGAGTTTTAAAAACATTTTTTGTAGCCCGCCCTACACAAGACCAAACGGCGTGGAGCAATCCCCAGATGATAAATGTCCAGCCAGCTCCGTGCCAAATTCCGCTTACGAGCATTACGATTACAAGGTTTAGATACGTCCTCACGTTTTCTTTGCGGCTTCCACCGAGCGGAATGTAGATGTAATCTTTGAGCCATGAAGAGAGGCTTATGTGCCACCTCGACCAAAATTCCGAAGAGTTCCGGGCAAGATACGGCAGGTTGAAATTCCGCTGCAGGTTGATTCCAAGTATTTTTGAAACACCAATCGCCATATCGGAGTAACCGGAAAAATCAAAATAAATCTGGAGCGAATAACTTAAAACTCCCAGAAGGACGGTCGCATAAGAAAATGCTGTTGGTGCACGAAAAACATCATCAACAAAAACCGACAAGTGATCTGCAAGGACAATCTTTTTGAAAAGACCAAACACAAAAATCTGAAGTCCGCTTTTTAAATTCTCTGCAGAAAGACCTTTGTAATTTTTTATCTGTGGAAGAAAATTTCCTGCTCGTTCGATAGGCCCGGAAATAATCTTCGGTAAATACGAAGTGAACAAAATGTAGTCGATAAAATTCTTTTCTGCACGGATTTTACCGGTGTAGATGTCAGCAAGGTAGCCGATGATTGTAAAAATGTAAAAAGAAAGTCCGAGTGGCAAAATTATATTCAGATGAGTCGTTTTTGTCTGAAAAATTTTGGCAAAACTTTCTATAAAAAAATTACAGTATTTGAAAATGCCAAGTTCTGTCACTAAAAGAACGACGGTAAAAACAAAGTAAATCTTTTTGTTGCCTTGCGATTCCTCAGAATCAATCTTCCGTGCTGCAATATATGAAAAGGATGTCGTTAAAAATAAAATCGCCGCAAATCGCCAGTCGGAAATTGTAAGGAAGATATAGCTAAAAATGCACAGAATCCAAACCTGTATTCGATTGGCCGTTTCGCTCCGTCGGCCAAAAATCTGAATCGCAAAAAGCAGAAGGCAAAGTGTTGCAAAAAAAATCGGGAAATAAAAAGAGTTCAGCGTCATATTAGAGTCCTTTGGTATATTTGGAAATTTCTTTTGTAAGTCTTTCCGCAATCAGTGCGTGGCCGTACTTGTTCAAGTGTCCGACACCGATTGCGGTATTCGTAAATCCGTGTGGCAATTTGTGTTCTGTAACATAAAAATCCGCGAAGTCCTCACTCATATTCACAAAGTCGATTTCGTTCGAGCGGCAGGCGTTTTCAAAAATCGAGAGTGCGGTTTTGTCGGTCACTTCATAATAATTTCCGTCGCTGTTTATGTTTGTGGAGGGATGATAAAAGATTATCATCTTGCAGTTTTGTGGAAGAGAACTTTTTGCGAAAGAAAAGAATTTGTTCATGGCATCTATATATTCTTCAGATTCTGGATTTAAAATTTGATTTGTGTTTTCCTTTTTGTCTTTTATTAGTTTTGAATTTTTCTTCCATTTTGAATAACTATCCTTGAATAAGAGCGGTCCCGGAATTATCATTTTAAAAAAATGAGCAAGGCTAGTATCATGCCTAGGTTTATCCCTCTTAAAAGTACCGTTAAGGACAGCAGTTATTTCATCGATGTTTACTTGTACGGTAAATGTTTCCATAACAACGAAATGTTTTGGTTTATAATAGTTGACTGCGCTTTTTAGATTATTTATGCAACGAGGGAAAAAATGTCCGGAGATTCCAATGTTGTATGTCCGCATATTCGGATTTTTTAAATTGAGCAAGTAGCCGGTATTTTTCGTTTTTGCAATCTGTACTGCCTCCATGTGGCTTGACCCCATCAACAGAATATCAATCGGCCTTTCGGAAAAGTCAGTGTCGTCAATATTATTGTATCCGTTTTTATCAAATCGAAACCATGAAAATCCTTCTTTCATAGTGGAATAAAATTGTTTTGATATATACTTTGTGTCTGTTGCATTATTCGGGTCTCCCACTATGCAGCCGAAGTAATTGTAACCCAGACTAAAAACAGAAAGCAAAGCAAGACTCAACATTTCAGCCAAGAAAATATTTAAAATTGATAAAAAGCAATTTTTGACCGTCATTCTGAACTCCTACTGTAGAGTAACTGTTGTTGCAAACTGCAAGAGGTACAGTATAAAAATCTTGCAGTTTGTTGACATATAATAGTGGAAATGACAAATAATTGCTAGTAAATTTTGGCAAAATCCTTGCGTAAAGTTATATTTATGACAGAAGATGAATTGCAAACGCGGGTGATAGAAAACATCCGCTCTTTACGCAAAAAGATAGGACTTTCACAGGAAAAACTTGCAGACAAAGCAGACCTTTCCCGTCAAATGATGAACGACATCGAAGGTCGTCGTCGCTGGCTCACAAAAGGGACGCTCGTAAAACTCGCGAACGCACTGGAAGTTGATGTTCACGAATTTTTTATCCCGTCTGAAAAAGAAAATGACGATATGAAAAAAGCGTATGATGTAATCAAGAGAAAGCTTATCTCTCAAGTACGTGAGGCAGTAGACCGGGCTTTAGACGAAGTTTAAGGGAATAATTAAGGCTGTTGTTCAATGGTTTGGGGTAAAATTATTATAACAAGGATTCTAACTCGTTTATACTAGCTGTCACTTAATTGGGCAGAAGTGACTTTGGGTAAACTATCTATGGTAATTAACCAAAAGTATAATAGTATGTCCAAATAATGGTTTAAGGCTTACAGGAAAGTCTTGTAAGCCTTACGGGAAAATCTGATAAGCCTTGAGGGATTATGGTAAAAGCCGTGCAGGAAGATGTTCTAAGGCTGTTACAGTCTTTTGCTCATATCTATAAACAGTTCTAATAGCCCTAAAGCAGATGGCGAGTCCGAACAGGGCGAGCCTCGGCAATGATATCGACGCCACAGAAGACTGCTAGAATCTGCACACTTCCCCTGCGCGCAGTTCCAAAGCTCGGTCGGAGCTGGGAGAATTATCTTGGACAGTAATGGTATTTTATTGAAAATATAACGAATTCTGATTGAATTTGCCGAAATTATGATATACTATATTAGAACTTTTATAATTTAGTTATTCGTACTTATAGTCTCTAAAAAGGCAAAGGAAACAATTAAATGGAAAAACAGCAGGGGTTTGTGTATATCGAGATGGTGGATCTTGTAGCAAATGCTCTTATGTCACTTTTAGATGCAAAAAAAACCGGAGAGATACTTTATAGTCAACTTGATGCTTATGGTGCTAGAGCTGTGGAAGTTCTTGGGAAGAATGGAATCCCTAATGTTTACCTGCTTATGAGCAGAGAACGCCAAAATGCTATTTTTGAGGATTATTCAGACTATTTTGAACCTTTCATAAAAGGAGTTAATAAAGGTATAAAGTTGCGGAAAGATATTACTTCTCGTGATTTATGGAAAAAGTTCTGCACCTCAATGTCTCTGAATGTTATAAAAGCATTTGAAGAAAAAACTATGAAGGAAGTGTTGGGTATCGTTGCGTAAATGGCAAAAATAATAAAAGACCCCATCTATGGATATATAGAACTTCCGAATTTCCAAATAAATCAGATTATAGATACTCCTGTCTTTCAAAGACTTAGAGATATAACGCAAACGAGTTACAAACCTTTGTATCCATCTGCGACACATACACGTTTTACACATTCAATAGGTGTTTATTACCTTGGACACCTAGCAGTGAATTCTCTTGTTCAATCGCTTTTAGAAAATTTTCCTGATTGCAGAGAAAAAATATCTGATTTGCAAAGCGTTTTTGAACTTGCTTGTTTGCTTCACGATGTAGGGCATGCTCCATTTTCTCATACAACAGAAAAATTTTTCTTAAAAAACGGTGAGAAAGCGGAACTAAATAAAAA
Organism: uncultured Treponema sp.; assembly: GCA_964554745.1. Classification (GTDB taxonomy): domain Bacteria; phylum Spirochaetota; class Spirochaetia; order Treponematales; family Treponemataceae; genus Treponema_D. The sequence continues at coordinate 4,619 of CAZKPZ010000123.1, forward strand.
ACTTGCAGATATTACTGGTGATACCAATCTGGTGTATGAAATTGCCAGAAATGGTTACAAGGCTGCATCCCATGAGCTTATGAGTGCAATTATTGGTATAAAAGAATTCAAGAATGCCATTGGTTCTGATTTATCATTTTTCGCTCGCTGTATCACTGGATTTAAATATTCTCCTTCGAAAGATGGTCAGAAAATTTCTAAAGAACAAAATATAAAAAACTGTTTTATCGAATTGTTAAATTCTAAAGTGATTGATGTTGACAAGCTTGACTACCTGATTCGTGACGCATATGTCACTGGATATGACAGTGTGAATATAGACTACAAACGACTTTTGAACAGTATTTGCTTTATGGAAGATAGTGAGGAATATAAGGTATGCTATAACAAAAATGCAGTTAGCGTTTTAGAAAATGTAGTTTATGCCAGAGATTCTGAAAAAAAGTGGATACAAAATCATCCGTCAGTATTGTATGAGATTTATCTTCTCGAAAATATTACTGCAGAAGTTTTAACAGTAAAACTTAAATCTGATATTTTCCTTGAAAATTATTTATCGGAAAAAGGCCTGAAGACCACATCTGGCATAGTACGTCTTATGGGGGATAGTGATTTATGCTTTTTGATGAAGAATCTTGCTGATAGCAATTTTGTAAATGAGTATTACGATCGTAATCTCAGAAAAAAACCGGTCTGGAAATCTGAAGCAGAATTTCATGCTATTTTTAAAGAAAAGAAAATAATCGACAAGATAATTGAAACCTTTTTTCTGCTTCAAAAGTCTCTAAAAACTTTAAATTCAAATTTTGTAGTAAATGCATCTGTAATTGATTCTGTTGAAAGCGATGTAAAACAAATTGAAGAGGAAATGGCAGATTTGCCTGTTTCTGAAACCGGGAGAAGAGAACGGTTACAGGATCTTCTTGATGAACGTAAAACTGAAATCAATTGGCTTAAGATTCTTTTTGATTTTGCTAAAGATAATGCAGGTGGAAAACAGCCAGAACTTTTGATACTTTTTGCGGAACCATTTATAAGTGGATTTAGTAATGAAGATTTTTCAAATTTAAGTGTTATTTTTCCTGAAGCAAAGACTCCGTTTAAGTTTTCCGATGTTTCTAATGTTCTAAGCTCTGGAAAGATGTTCGAAAACAAATTTTTCTATATTTATTTCAACCGTGATATAAGCAAAACGGAAGTATCAATAAAGAACTTATATAAGAATCTTGCTACAGCGGCACGCGAACTTATACAAAAAGAAGAACAAGAAAAAACTGCAAAAACTGCTGAAAATTTGATATAAAATTTACGTAAGACAGTTAACACTTCTTCTACGATACTTACATGACGACTTTTCCGTGTGGACAGTGGCTTTCTGTGGAGTTTGCGACTTAATTGGACAGGTGTGAAAATACAGACAGTCCTTTTCCGTTATGCTAACATTCAATAGTCTGTATTCCCCGCGTTTGTTTATATTTCGTTTCCGCCTATCAAATCAAAATAAATAAGTTCTTCCGGGGTATACAATGTTGGTCCTCCTCGGTCTACAGAAAGGCAATCAGAAGGATGAATTACATCCAAAAAACAGCATACTGAAACTGCTGATTAATAAAAGTATTTTTACTATAGGGGCATCGAAACAGAAATACTGCTATGAGAGGGGTCTGTGCATAGCGGAGAGAGACCTTTAAACACCGCTATG
>CAZKPZ010000124.1:0-6254 GCA_964554745.1 uncultured Treponema sp.
ACGTACGTTAATGCGGCATTGTAACGTACCATACACCGCAACTCAAAGACGGCGAGGTTCCAAACGAAACGACACTTGCGCAGGGAGCGAAGCGACCGGAGTCACCGTGCCGTTTCGTTTGGGTTCGCGCTAGGCTGAGTTACGGTGTTTTTGCGCATTCATAGCGATGCCGTGCTCTCGCAGGAAACCTGAACGGCAAAAAGGCTTCCGCGCTCACTGCGTTCGCTTGTGCAGAATTTTTTGCCGTTCAGAACCCCTGCTGCGCACTGTTCCGTTGCCTCAGGTGCGAACAATGTGAGCATTGCCTTGGCGATTGTTACCGGCACGCTGTATGCGCACTGCCCTTTATTCTGCCTGCGATTCGTGCTATACTGTGCGGCATGTTTGGGAAGTCTAAACGTTTGCATGCAGCGCTTGCTGTTGTGCTTGCTTTTTTTATCGTTATTGTTTTGCTGGCGGCTTCGGCTTTTGCTTGGTTTTTGTATGCCGCCGCGGACAGGGTTTCGCCGCTTTACGCCATAAAAAGCGGCTACAGTCTGGTTTTGCACACTGATAACGTCTGGAAATCCGCAAATCCGCTCCTTGACCTCAAGGCTGCGGACAGTATTCTTGCAGACCCGGCTTTTTCCGCCTACCGCGAAGCTTATATGTCTTTGCGGCAGAATCCCCTGCGCAAGAACAAGTATGCGCCTCTTATTGCCGGCAGAAGGGCAGACGTTGCGCTCTACATGCAGGACGGCTCTTCCGCGGTGGATATGGTGGCGGTGACAGATACCGGCGTCTTTGCCAGTGTGGTGCGGCTTGCCGCCCGCCTTGCGCCGCTTGCCCGGGTAAAAGACCTTGAGTATGTAAAGGACGGCGGCTATTTTATCTATACTGCGGTGAACCAAAAGACTCATGAAAAGACAAAGATTTACGCAAAGGTGTATAAGAACCTTGTGGCGGTGAGCCTGTCAGAAGACTCTCTTAAGGCTGCGTTCGAGAAAGACCATTCATCGGAATATAGCGAGGAAGACAAAAAGCTGCTTGAGTCTCCGTCCGACTTTCCGTTCAAGCTGGTGATGAGCGCAAGCCGTCTGGTGTCGCGCGCAGTTCCGGCAGGGAATGAGTATCTGGACAGTTTTGCCGCGCTCTTGAGCCAGAACGCGCAGAGTCTGCTTGAATTCAAAATTGATGACAATGACGTGCAGCTGCAGGCTTCGCTGCCGCTGGAGCCGAATGCGGTTGATGCTTCTCCGCTAAAAAATATTGTGCGCGCAAAGTCAAGCGTGCCGTCTCTGCTTACGCACCTTACCGATGACGTGCAGTTCTATACGCTTTTGAATGCGGGCGACCTTGCCACGCTCAAAAACGCCGTGTTCCCGATTCTGCAGAAGTCTTCCGCTCTGTCTTCGCAGGACTTGGACAGCACTTGGGCTGAGGGCGAGATTTACGCAAGAAAACTGTTCGGTAAGAGCATAGAAGAGCTGCTGTTCTCGTGGACAGGCACGGAATTTGCCGTTCTGGGCATGGAAGGCAGCAGTGACCCGGTGTTTGCTATTCAGATTGCCGATGAAAAAAAGCGGCAGGAAGCCTTTGACGCAATTAATTCGTCTATATTAATCCGCACTAACAGCAGCCTGATTGTTGACGGAGTGCGCCTGCCGTGCCTGGAGCTGCCGTCGTTCTTTAAGGGCATCCTGAAAATGCTCAAGATTGAACTGCCGCGCCCCTATTACTTTGTAAAGGAAGGCTGCATTTATTTTTCTGAGTCTCCGCAGAATCTTTCTATTCTGGCCAACCGCTACAAGGCGGGCGGCGTTCTTGCAAAGAATGACACCTGGCGGAGAATCTCCGAAGGGCAGCACAGTGACATGGCTCTGGGCTTGTTCTATAACTTAAAGCGCAGTGTGCCGTTCTTTTTGCAGGGCAATACGCTGGTTACAAAGATTCTTAAGCTCTACAACATTGGACGCTGTGATTTTGCTTTTGACGACCTGTCGCTCAAAGCCGCCTATCATGCCGCCGCAGTGGATTCCTACAATAACCGCCTGGTGCCGGGCTTTCCTGTTGAGCTACAGGAAATACCTGACTTTGCCCTGGAAGCCGAGTGCGGGGAGCTTAAAAGTCTTAAGGAAAACTCCTTTGCGCCGCCGGCCGTGTTCTGGGTTGAGGGCGGCAAGACGGTTAAGTCTCTGGAGCTGTCTTCTCTTGCCGTAAGCCGGCTGCCGCTCAAAGAGCGCTGCTACGCGGTGGCGGGTGATGTTCCTCTGTCAGGTAACGGAGTGCTGTGGGTGATTGATGCGAACGGAACGGTCTATCTGCTTGACCGCAAGCTTTCTGTCGTGAGGGGCTTCCCTGTCATGACTGGCAGCAAGCCGAGCGCAAAGCCGGCCGCGTTCGGCGGCAAGCTGCTTATGCCGACTGAAAGCGGCGTTGTTCTGCTTGATGACGGCGGCAAGGTGTCTGACGTTGCGGCTCCCGATGACGCAAACTTTATCTCGCAGCCTGCCGTCTGCGGCGACTATGCCGCCCTGTATTCCAAGGGCTTTGAGGGCAAAATCTACTTGTTCAAGGACGGTGCGTTTACTAATGCGGAGAATCCGATGTATGTGGACGGCATTGCGTTCGGCACTCCGAGCCTGGAGCAAAAAGACGGAGTTCTTTATACTGCGTTTGTAACTCAGGCCGGAGACTTCTATCTGTTTGCTGACGGCACGCTTCTGCCGGGCTTCCCGGTATCGCTGCCGGGGGTGTTCTACACGAATGTGCAGTGCGTGCAGGGCGCGTACTATGCGCTTGCTGAGTCTGCGGAACTTTTTAGAATCGATGCGGACGGCAATTTTAGCAAGGTGGCGGTTCCCGGCCTTGAGTCTGCAAAAGAAGCGTGCATGACGAGCGACGGTACGAATGTGTATGTGAGCGGAAACGCGAATTATATTTATGCGTTTAGAGATAATTTGGAAATTGTCTACGGATTCCCTGTTACCGGGCGCGGTATTCCGGTTATTACCGACGTTAACGGAGACGGGAATAGAGATTGCGTTGCACTCTCGTTGGACAAAAAACTATATGCATGGACTTTAAAATGAAAAGAGTATTCTTTATAGGCACTGTTCTTACGGTTCTTTTATTCACTGCGCTTTCATGCGCTTCGTTCCAGCGCGATGTAAGCATTTCTGCCGACTCCGCGCGTGATGACGGCCTTGCGTCAGCAGCCGCCGTTAAGCTTGCCAAGGCTGATGCGGCCGCCCTTGATGGCAGCTCTAACGCCTTTGCTTCGGATTTGACAAAGTTGATTTCAGACATAGAGAATCAGCTGAATTCTTCAGGCCGCCTTGACAAGGCTCTTGAGGGGCGGCTGCTCGCTCTGGAAGGCCGTGCGTACCTGCTTAGGGGCAATCAGGCAAATGCGCGCAAGTGCTACGAGCGTGCGGTGACAAAAGCCGCTGATGACATACAGGTGATTATACTGGCAAACCGGCTGGGGCAGGATGTGGACCTTGCGGTTCTTGCCGCCGGCCGCGATGATAACGCCCTGCTTATACTTGAGCAGGCTGTCTCCGCCTACAAGGACGCGCGCTATTCCGATGCGGCGGGGCTGTTTGACACTGCCTTTCTTTATCTTGATGACGATTATGACGCTGCCTATAAGGTGATTCGCAATAAGGCGTGGAGCTTAAAAGACGCCGCTGTTTCTGGCGAGATAGGCAAGATTCTGACTAAAAAGCAGATTACCGTAAAAGAGATGATGGAACTTACGCAGGATTCTACGGACTTGCTCAATGCCTATACTGCCTCGCGCCGTATGAGCGGTACGGAGCTGTTCCAGACAGTGGTAAGGGCAGGGCTTATGAATTCTGTCTCAAACGAGGACTCTCCCACTGCGGCAAGCCTTGCGCGCAAGCTGCCGAACGGCATTAGCGAGAGCACAGTGCTGACGCGCATTATTACCGCGAGATTCTTGTGGAACTTGTACTGGCGCGACAGAAATGCGCAGCCGCAGAAGTATTCTGCGCGCTACAGGGCAAGGACTAATGCAAAAAGCCCTGTAAAGGATGTTGACGTAACTGACGAAGACTTTGACGCAGTGCTAGCGAGCATTGAGAATGAGTGGATGGAACTGCCTGACGGCGTGAACTTTAAGGGGAACGGCACTGTAAGCGGTTCTGAATTCAGTTCCAGCGTTAAAAAGATAAAGTAGGTTTCGCTCTTAGTCTCTCTCCAGCGGAGTGGCAGAAACTTCGCCCTGGTCGTTGACCGGATATACGAGCTTTCCCGGCAGGTACTTTACAAGCAGCCGTTCAAGCTTTGCGCTTTCTACCGGCTTGGAAAGATAGTCGTTGAATCCGGCCGCCAGGTACTTGTCTTTTGCGCCGCTGATTGCATTTGCTGTCAAGGCGATGCAGGGCGGCAGGTGTTTTTGCTCCGCTTCTGCGTCTGCCTGCAATGCGTGCAAGGTCTCTATGCCGTCCATGTCGGGCATGCGGTAGTCAATAAAGATAATGTCGTAGTTCCTGCACTTAAAGAGTTCTTCCGCCTCGTATCCGCTGGCCGCCGTGTCTATCTGCACGAGTGTTTTCTTTAGAAGGCCGCGGAAGACTATCAGGTTCATCTTTGTGTCATCAACGGCAAGAATATGCGCCGCAGGGGCATGGAATGACTCGTGGTACTCTGTTCTTGCAAGCGTAAGCTCTTTGTTAAGCGAAGAAAAATCTCCCGATTCCGCCCAGCTGATGACTGTCTGGGGCAGGTCAAAGTAAAAGACGGAGCCTTTGCCGACTTTGCTTTCAACTTGGATTTGTGACCCCATCTGCTCAAGCAGGCTCTTTGTTATGGCAAGCCCCAGTCCGGAGCCTTCTACGGCGTAGTTTTCTTTTTTGTCTATGCGGTCAAAGGCATTGAACATCTTTTGCATGTCTTCATCGTGTATGCCGATTCCTGTGTCCTCAACGCGTACTTTCAGCAGTATGGCTTTTTGCTCCTTTATCTTTTCCCAGTTGAGAGAGAAGGTCACATGGCCCGTGTGAGTGTATTTTACCGCGTTTGTAAGCAGGTTGAGTATGCATTGCTTTACGCGCTGTTCATCGCCGGAAAGTATTTCTGGAATCGTACTGTCCGCGTCAATTACGAATTTAAGCCCTTTCTGGTTCGCCTTTTGTCGTATAATCGTCGCAAGGTCGGTTACAAGAGAGCGTACGTCGTAGGTGACCGGAACAATCTCCATTTTGCCGGATTCTATCTTGGAAATATCCAGAATGTCGCTTATCAGTCCCAGCAGCGTCCGTCCTGAATTTTGCAGTTCTGCCGCATAGCTCAGCGTTTTTGGCTCTTTGCTTTCGCGCAGAATCATCTCGTCCAGACCGAGTATCGTGTTCAGCGGCGTGCGGATTTCATGCGAGACATTTGCCAGGAACTTGGACTTTGCCTCGTTCTTTGCATTTGCCTGTTGCATTTCGATGTTGAAGGTCTGCTCTTTCATTGCTATATATTTGAGCTGGCTGTGCCTGGTAAATGCTCCTACCATATAGCCCAGGAAGCCTACTACAAGGCCGTTTTCCACGTCGTAGAAGAAGAGCTTCCTGTTTTTTAAAAAGAATGACAGAACTAGGCAGATTCCCAGCATGGAATAGTTAAACAGGTTTACGCGCCATGGCTTGTCGTAGGCGAGGGTCGGAACAATGATTACTACGGCCGTCGTTACTGAATAGGTGACTGACCTGGAGCCTGAAAGATTTACGGATGCCGTAAACGCGTACATGATGACAAAAACTGTGTAAAGAAAGAAAAGAGGATGTTTTGTAGTGAATTTCCTGAAAATGAATATAAATGACGAGAAACACGATATTCCGACAAAATACAATCTCCATATCAGGCACATGTTGTGGGAGAGCTTTGTTATGGTGGCAATCGGCGGCAGAGAGAAGAGCAAGACAAAAAGACCGACGCTCAGGCAGAACGCCGTGGTGCACAAAAGACTTGCACTGTTGTAGCGGTTCTGGTATTCAGCTCGAATTTGTGAAAACTGTTCCTTTTTGCCTGATGGTTTCCTCCATTTCTGAAGCTTGTCTGCAAAAAAGCGAATCATCTTTGCTTCCACGGAAAATCCTCCACGTTTTTCTTATTCTCCATTATAAATAGCCTCTGAATGAAAATCCACTACCCGGCAGGGCAAAATAAGACAAAAATTCGTCAAATTTCCAGTGCGAAAGTTTAAAATGGAGCTGTCCTATAAGTTTTATAAACTTCACCTAGGATGGCCTTTTTTTGTTTGT
>CAZKPZ010000125.1:0-6231 GCA_964554745.1 uncultured Treponema sp.
CATGTTCTTTCTTGTCGCAGTACACGGCTTTCTTCCTGACTCATACATCTTTTTCTGCTCGTCCTTCTTCAAAATATAGCCGGCACAGCCTTTGGTAGATTTTCCGCGGGACGCGACTCCTTTTGAGACCTTGTTTGATGAGATGTATCTGTTTTCACAGACCGAAACAGGAGTTGAGTCAAGATAAAATATGCTTTCCTGACATTTTTTCCTTGCCAGATAAAGCATATACTGAACATAAGCCGCGATAAAGGGAGCTGACTTATTGGTAGCCTTCAGGAAATTCTCATAATTCGTCAGCTCCGGGAAATATTTTTTGTATTCATTTTCCGCATGGGCATGAAAAGTTTTCAGGTCAGCCGTACGGTCGAAAATCCTAAGGACATTCAGTGTCCTTACGTCCGGCACTGTCATTCTCCTTTTCTGCCCCCGTTTGCCGTAATAATGACTCAAGGCTTTTTTTCCTGTTTTTGTTTCGATAAACCTATGGTAAAAATCATCAATGTTTATGTATAATGTAATAAGACCGTTTTCGGTCATGGCGCACACCTCCTGTTTTTTTTGTTGTGGTAAACAAATTCTAGCAGGTTGCGCCTTTTTTGTAAATTTATTTCAAAACTCGAAATTTAGCCTATTATGAAAACTATGACGCTAGATGAAGTAAAAAAAACTTCCGCCGCTGACAGAGGAAGAAGGCGATGTCCACATAAAGATAGACCTTGACCTTCTGGACGTACTGAAAAAGGGCGGTAAAGGCTACCAGCAACGGCTGAATCAGTCCTTAAGATGGGCATATGAAAACCATTGCCCCTACATGACAATATGAGCAAATTTTAAAAACTGGGCGAACTGGACAGGACTGGTTTTGCCCAGTTTTTTGTTTTAAATGCTGGTGTCACAAGAAATTAGCAATCTGGGCTGATAAGGCGGAAGTTTTTAGAGCTTTTGCGAAGCGGATATCATTTCATCGGAAAGATGAAGCCTACCGATTTCATAATCAGAAACCTGGTACTGGCTTATACCAATGAGATTTCCAAGTTCAATCTGAGTAAGCCCCTTTGATTTTCTGGTGTCGGCAATATTCTCGCAGAAACGTATAGAATTGAAGATTGGTCAAGTAGCGCTAGGTGTTGTTATAAAAAATATGGGGCTGTCTAAAAAGAATAGACAGCCCCATTTGCTATGAAGTTCAGCAGAAAATCAAACTACTTTCTCTTCAGGTACTTGATAGAGTCGAGTGCTACAGCTGCGATGATAATAAAGCCCTTGAAAACGAATTGCAAGTTTGTGTCAATGTGCAAGAATGTAAGGCAGTATGTCAAGCCAGTGAAGATGATAACACCGATAGCTGCTCCGCCAATCTTACCGATACCGCCGTTAAAAGAAATGCCTCCTACAACACAAGCCGCGATTGCGTCAAGCTCGTAGCCCTGGCCTGTACCGGCACTTGCATTTGCACGGAAGGCTTCCAAAAATGCTCCGCATCCGTAGAAAATTCCTGCCATGACAAAGATGCCCATTGTTACCCAGAATACTGAGATTCCACTGACTGCGGCTGCCTCTGCGTTGCCGCCAACGGCGTACATATTCTTGCCGAAGATTGTCTTGTTCCAGATGAACCATGCAACGATAATTGCGATGACTGCAGGAATAATCAGTTTAGGGAATGTTACCAGCTCTCCGTTTATAACGCCAATAATCCAACGTCCGCCGATAGCGTCTTTTACGTGTGAGTCAATGGAACCGACCGGAGTTCCCGTTGTTCCAAAGAACAAAAGTCCGTAGATAATCAGCTGTGTGGCAAGTGTTGAGATGAACGGGTGAATCTTGAGTTTTGCAGAGAATACACCTGCAAATGCGGAGAAGAGAACGCAGAAGAAGATTGACAAAAAGAGCGAAAGGGCAAGGCGGCCTGCCATCGGCATGGCGGTAAAGTTCCATGGTCCCATATTAAAGAATTTGACGATGTTCGTACCAGGGTGCAGTATAAGTCCTGTAATGACAGAACCCATGGCAACCATACGGCCGACGCTCAAGTCTGTTCCTGCAATAAGAATAAGTCCTGCGACCCCGATAGCGTAGAACATGCGGGTAGAAGACTGCTCAAGAATAGTAAAGATGTTAGGCAGAGTGAGCAGGTTTCCGGCTCCTGAGATTGGCGCGATGATGATACAAATAATGAAGAAAATCAAAATAGCAATGTACAATCCGTTTTCAAGGAAGAATTTCGATGCCTTGAAGTTATAAATGTAATTCTTCAAGTTCATCTGAATGTTTTCCAAGAAATCTGTGCGTCCGTTGCGCAATGAACGGTTTTCCTGTACGTGGTCAACGAATGCCTGTTTCTTTGCGTCTTTGCAGCGGCCTATTTCTGACTGCAAGCGGTTCTTTGAGTCAAACAGGGCTGATTTAAGCTCGTATTTAGCGGTCTCCGCATCTGCGCCGCTGGCCTGTGCAATGCGTTTTGCCGCGTTCTGCTTGATTTCTTCTACTTTTTTTGCGTAGTCAGACTTAAGCGTTGCAATCTTTGCGTCCTGTTCCGCATTAACCTGTGCAATGTATTTCTTTGCAAGAAGGTTTGCGTAAACGATGGCTTCCTTTGTTAAGGATTTGTCTTCCCCAGCATTTTCTGCAGAAATTTTCTTTGCCTTTTCAATTTCGGCTGTGTATTCTGCAATCGCCTTGCTGCGCTCATCTGCGGAAAGCATCTTGTTCTTCTTAGCTGCGCTGATGCTCTGGTGCAAGGTGATAAGTTTGTTTACTCCGTCCGCGCGGAGTGTGTTCAATGCTTCCTGGTAGTTCTTTAAGGTTGCATCTTCTGCCAGGGAAGGAATGCTGACCTTTCCGTTCGCCAGTTCGCTTATGCGCTTGTCCGCTTCTGCCTTAATCGCGTTCCTGTCAATATTATTTGTTGCCATTCTGTAACTCCGTAATTATCAAAGGTATTTGTCAGAAAGACGCAAAAGTGCTTCCTGATCAGTTTCTTTCGTGTTGACGATTCCTGCCAGACGGTGATTTGACATAACTGCAATTCTATTGGTGATGCCCAGAATTTCAGGCATTTCACTTGAAACTACAATAATCGTCTTGCCTTCCTTTGCCATCTGAATAATCAGCTGGTAAATTTCGTATTTTGCTCCAACGTCGATACCTCTAGTCGGCTCGTCAAGCAAGAATACGTCTGGTTCGCGTTCCATCCACTTACCGATGATTACTTTCTGCTGGTTTCCGCCTGAAAGGGCTGTAATCAGTTCGTCTGCGGACATGCACTTTGTGTGCATGCGTTTGATTTCCCTGTTCGCAGCTTCCTGTATCTTTCTGTTGGAAATCATGCCCGCAGTCTTATACTGCGGCAAGTTTGTTATAGTCGTATTAAATGCAATTGTCGCCTTTCCGAACATGCCGTTGAATTTGCGCTCTTCTGTGACAAGGGCAAAGTTATATGCCATTGCGTCTTTGCTGTCTTTGAATACCAGCTTTTTACCGTCAAGGAAAATCTCGCCTGTAGACATGGTGCGTACACCGAATATGGACTCAAGCAATTCACTGCGGCCTGCGCCAACAAGTCCGTAGAGACCGAAGATTTCGCCTTTGCGGACGGTGAACGAGATGTTCTCAAGGTGAGGTTCGTATTTTGTAGAAAGATTGCGGATTTCCAGATAGTCTCTTCCCGGTGTGTTGTCCACGTCCGGGAAGCGCTTGTCCAATGAACGTCCTACCATGGCAGATATGAGCTTGTCCATGTTCGTGTCGTTTATCGGGCTTGTGTAGACCATGTTTCCGTCGCGCAGAACGGAAACTTCGTCACAAATCCTGAACACTTCGTCCATCTTGTGAGAGATATATACAAACGAAACGCCCTTTGCCTTTAAATCCTGAACGATTGAAAAGAGCTTATTTACTTCTGGTTCTGTCAAGGATGAAGTCGGTTCATCCAGAACAATTATCTTTGCATTGTATGAAACGGCTTTTGCAATCTCTACCATCTGTCGCTGAGATACAGACATGGTTCGCATTATAGTGTTTGGGTTTACACTCATGTTGAGCGATTTAAAAAGTCTGCTTGCATCTTTGAACATTTTCTGCTCATCGATAACTCCCATTCGGGTAGGGTAGCGGCCTAAGAAAAGGTTGTCTGTAACGGAGCGGTCCAAGCACTGGTTCAATTCCTGATGAACCATGGCGACTCCGTTTTCCAAAGCTTCTTTTGGGCTTACAAAGTCAACCGGATGTCCGTCAAGAAAAATCTGTCCTTCGTCTTTTGCATAAATTCCAAAAAGGCACTTCATCATAGTGGACTTACCGGCGCCGTTTTCGCCCATGAGTCCCATAACTGAACCTTTCTTGACTGTAAGGTTAATGCTGTTCAAGACCTTGTTCTTTGCGAACGATTTTGAAAGGCCTTTTAATTCTAGTACAGTATCACTCATTGTTTTCCTTAATAGAATTTGCGGATTCCCGCAGAGAAAAAAATGGTAGGAAAGCCCCCTAAGGTTCATCCCTACCATTAAAAATTATCAGTGCTATAACTATAAATTAGTACTTAAGCTTGTCTGTGTAGTTTGCACCTGAGTTTGTTTTTACCATGTTGATTGCATAGGCGTCGAAGCTGTTCAAGTTTGTGAACTTGTCCAAGCAAGAAGCCTCATTCTGTCCGTCACCCTGAACAACTGTAAGGTCGATGTTCAAGAGCGGTGCATAGTACTGCAATGCAGGAAGGTATGAAGAAGAAAGGAAGTTATCTGCTGAGTTGTAGATTGTAAGGATAACTTTCTTTGTTGCTACTGTTGACGGAAGCTGCTTGATTCCCTTGTCGCGGTTTCCTGCCTGATAATCCTTCCAGTTGCTTGAGTTAACACCGGTGTTCTTTGCGAGAACTGCCTTTGTCTTCTCAACGTACTCAAGGTCAGCAGAAATCTTGTTGCCGTTTGCATCCGGGGCAGAAAGTCCCTTTGTATAAACGTCAGCGCCGGTGAGTCCGTCAAGCAAATTGCGGATAACCTGCAAGGTTGCAGTTGCCTGTGCGTCTACGTTCTGTGAGACTGTTCCGGTGAGCTTTCCTGCACCGATAGCTTCGATAGCGTCTGCGTTTGCATCGTATCCAAAAATCGGAACTCCTGCCGGATAGTTTGAAGCCTGGAGACAACCCATAGCCATTCCGTCATTGTTAGAGATAACGAGGTCAATCTGGTTGCCGTATTTTGTAGCCCAGTTGCCCATTGCCTCTGTAGCTGCGTTTGCATTCCATGTAGAACCGTCAGTTCCTGTCATGGCCTTGCCTTCAAGCTCTACTACCTTGTAGGTCTTTCCGGCGATTTCGATAGAGCCTTCTTTTACGACTGTCGGGTCTGTAGAACCGTTCCATGTTCCGAGAGCCTTGCGTGCACCCTCTGTACGAGCCTTTGAGTCGTTGTGTCCGACGTCACCGATGCAGAGCAGGTATCCGATTGTTCCGTCGCCGTTGCGGTCGATGGAAGCATCGCATGTCTTAAGATAGTCTACGATGAGCTTTCCCTGAACGGCTCCGCCGCCGGCTGCATCGAATCCTACGTAATATGTCTTGTCATTCCAGTTCATTGAATCCATGTCAATCTCGCCGGTTGTCGGATCTGATGGCTGTCTGTTGAAGAATACGAGCGGCTTGTCCTTGTTCAAGGTTACGTTTGCTTTTGCTCCGTTCTTAGAGCAGCTGACAAAACTTGCTGCGGCTAAAACTGCAGCTGAAACTGCAAGAATTGATTTTTTCATAAATTTCCTCCAGTATGAAAAAAAACTTTCAATGTATCTTTATACTAATTGCATTGCTTGAATCTGTCAAAGTATTTTTTTACTATTTTCTAGTACTTTTTTGTTAATTTTCGCATTATGTAATTTATGTACAACGGCTTTACAAAAAACGTGCCGGCTGTTATTATTTCTCACCATGGAAAAGATTGCCAGTTTTACCGTTAATCATTTAAAGCTTGAGCCGGGTGTTTATGTGTCCCGCAAGGACAAGAGGGATTCTGTCGTTGTTACTACATTCGATCTCCGCATGACAGCACCGAACCGTGAGCCTGTTATGAATACTGCGGAGATGCATACGATAGAGCATCTGGGCGCAACGTTTCTCCGTAACGACTCAGAGTGGAAGGACAGCGTCGTCTACTTTGGCCCGATGGGCTGCCGCACAGGTTTTTACCTTGTTATGTTCGGGGATCTTTCTTCTGGCGATGTGGCTCCGCTTGTAAA
>CAZKPZ010000126.1:0-6199 GCA_964554745.1 uncultured Treponema sp.
TTCCGCGCTAACCGCGCTCCATTCCGTGCGAGTTTTCGCAGAAAACTCGGTAAGGTCGGCTTGCCGACCGACGAACGCCTAACGGCGGTGCTACAATCCCTGGCGTGGGGAAAATATCTAGGAGTTTTAAAATTTATTATTTAAACTGATAAATTACTTTTGATATGTTCTTAAACATTTCACGAATCAATCCATCAAGGATAAAATTATCGGCAATTAGTTCTATGAAAAGTACAATATAATACTTATTTTGTTGCACTAAATTTTCTTTAGTAATAGGAAAATATGCATCTTCATTGTTAGAAGAGCCTTGATTCATTTGATGAATTTTTCCACATGAATATGGTGAGGCATGGATATATTTACAATAATATTTGTACCAACCTTTTTGTTCTTGCATGTTTAACCGTTCAATAAAATCTTTCATATTTTTTATTTTATTGTCAGAAACCCATGCATATTCAGATTTGCTGTTGAAAAAACTGTCTGGATAATTTTTCTTCTGCAACTTTTGTTTTGGATTCGTATTTGTTATTTTACATTCTTGAACGATTCCGAAATCTTGAAATCTATCGGATTCTATATCTTCGCAATCCATCAAATACTTTACAATCGCATAGGACTCCAGCATAAGTCTTAAATTTGAAACAACAGAAGTTCCATATCCGTTTCTAAGGAGAGCAAGATTTTCGTCTGTTATTTCAATCAGCCTTATACCTATTTTCCCAATTGCTCCAAGTCTGAACTGATGAGTTTTCTTTATTTCTTCCTGATTAGATGCGATGTAATTTTGTGTATCTTGCAATAGCATGTTGAGAAAAAGCAATGAATTTATATTTGTATCTTCATTGTTTTTATCTGATAAATCACTATGATATTTTTTATAAATATCCATGCTTGGATAAGATTTTATAAAGGCTTCAAGGGTCTCATGCTTTGATAAGTCGATTTTATTTTCTGAGCAATTTACAAAGCCCTTGATTATTGAAAGTCCATCGTCATAGTTCTGCATTTTGGTATCTCTTATTTTCCATGTGGCCCCATGAATTTGTCACCGTTAAAGTGAATCATGTGTGTGGGATTTTCAGAAATCCATACGTCGGTTTCCCATGCGACATCCTTTGCAAAGCGGGCAAAGGTGTGCATATCGGGAAATGCCGTTATATACACCTTGTCGGCGGTGACAGAGACAAACAAGTCCTCAAGCTCGATATACCGTTTTCCGTCAACAGGACCGTGTGAAGTGACGGATTCTACAAGAACAAGCCAGTTCTTTTCTTTTAGCCAGAAAATCACATCTGGCATTTTTCCGTGAGCCTGTACATTGAAAAGCAACTCGCCTGCAAGTTCTTGGTCATAGAAGCCCCATTTATCGCCAGTGTCACCGATATAGACGAGCGTTGCTCCGGGAAGAAAACGAGGAGCCATCTCCTCAATGATAGCTTGGATAAGTTCATTGTGTTTTCCCGGTGAAAGCTGAATCTGCATACCTTCCCGAACGGTCACATTCACCTTGTCCATATCCCGCTCTTTTGCGTATTGTTCCACGAGTGTTGACTGTTTTTCCTTGAACTCTGAAAGAAGTTTTTCCCATTCAGGAGTTTTATATGCTTTGATAATTTTTAGAGCTGCGGGCGAAATTTGATACACGGCTTTCGGGCTATTGGTAGGTCGGTCAGGCTTGTCGGGATTGTAAAGGACAATTCCTGCCTGAACCATCTGGTGCGTGCTAAAGCGGCGGAACGTTTCCCATGTATTCGGGGCGTAATCTTTTCCGTAATAATCACGGGCAAATTCCATCATCGGTGTGATGCCGACAAGCGGAGTTTCGGCGTTTTTCCATTCTTTTTCGCTGGTAACATTCAAAAGTGCAAGCAAACAATAAGCTGTGCGTTCGTTCTGTTGGTCGCGAGGCAAGCCGAATTGAGAGAGAATGTCGATTGCTTCTGTAATTTTACGCTGTCTTCGCTGTGCTTCGTTTTCCATTGATGACTTCCTCCGCTATGCAATCGAATATTTCTTGATTCCATTCGTTTTTCTTTTCCAAGATTTTTCCCATTTGTGAAAGTTGCTCTTTCGTCGGGAAAGGCAGATTTCTCAAATCCGTGGCATTCACCTGCGTATGACCGCTGAACAAACGGAACTTTTCATCAAGATAAGTCGTGTTGAGCCAAACCGTAAGACCATAGGCGATAGATTTTTCAAGACCGTGCTTGTCCTGCAAAAAAACGTTCAAGTGATTTTCAAAAGCGATAGCCTCAGTCGAAAAAGCATCGGGAGTAATGAGCGTTGCCACGATTCGTTTTTTTTCTTCCTTTGTAGAAAATCGTTTTACCGCGACATAATAACCGCGAGGAGCGAACATACGCTCTGTTTCTGAGGTCGAAAGAATTGCGTTCGGCTTTTTGGACTGAACCGGCCACTGAACGCGGTGATTTTTAAAATGCACGGAATACAAAAGCGGAATCGTCTCACTTTCTGGATTTTGACGAAGGAAGTCCCTCAACCTGAAATCGACAATAGTTCCTGTTGAAACCTGTATTCCAATATCTTTGAGAGTTGAATGGACGGAATGGAAATCAGTATTGCTTACGGCATTAGGAACAGGGATATTTATATATCTTTCAGAATCGCTTTGCAAAACAATTTCTTCAAACGGCAACGATTTTTTTTGAATATCTTGAAGTTGTCCGTCAGCAGAATAAGTGACCGTCACATTTTTTTGAGCCGCACCTTTGTGAATCATTATGATGATGTTTTCCTGCAAAACCGACTCATCCTTGAACGCCGTGTCGCGAGATTCAAACAGATGAATATGCTCGATTGCACAGCGTGAAAGAAGGAATTTACGAAAAGGTTTGTAATACACACCGTTGCAAAAACTGCGGGGAACAATCGCCACGATGTAACCGCCTTGAACGGTTGACGCAATAGCCGCACCTAAAAACGCCGTGTACAAGTTCACCGTTTCAAGCCCGAATGCGCGGACTGCCTTTCGCTCATTTGAATTGACCGCTATTTTTTTATATGGTGGATTCATTATAACATGGGTGTATTTTTCGGCAAGATTCCATGCGGCATCAAAAGAAACTGCTTCAAGAAAACTGTCGGTATGAACGGATGTATTTCCATTTAGCGGAAAAACAGCATTTTCAAGATTTTCACTAAGTTCTTCTATTATGTCAGAATCAATTTCATACGCATCGACAGAAAGGCTTTTTACATGCCATTTTTCAGACTGTATGCGTTCCAAAAAAGTGCATGAAAGACCGCCTATGCCCGCACCAGGGTCAAGAATTTTTATGTTTTCGTCATCAACACGAGGAAAAAGAGAAGCCATAAAGTGAGCGATATTGAAAGGCGTAAAATATTGCCCGAACTCCTGCTTATGAACGCGAGGAGTTTTTACAGCGTGAAAAGTGCGGAAAGTTTCTATTTTTTGCTGCAGGGCATACATCATGAAAAGAAGTATACACGATTTTCGCAAAAAATTCTACCAGTCACTCGAGCGTTAGGGATTGTAAGGGCGGCACGAAGTGCCGTTCCGAAGTGAGTGGAACGAGCGTAGGAATGGAGCCGAAGGCGGAACCTTGAAAAGCCCGACCCTAAGCGCTAAGTGCTTAGGGGAACGCCCAAACCTTCTTTTTATCTATGCCTTTCACGCATATGTCGCTACGCTCCGTTTGCGTAATTGGAAATTTATTATACATGCACGCAAGTATGCGTGCGAGGCATACATATCCATAACAAAATACAATTTGTAATTCCGCTCATCTTCCGCTATCCTAAAAGCATGAAGAAACTAACCGCACTTTTCACAATTCTATTCGCCGCACTGAACATCGTCTGCGCAAGCGGCTCTGGCGATTCTGCAACTTCAAACGATTCGTCAAGCAAAGGAGGCACAAGCGTGAATCAAATCTACCTTACCGCTATTCGCAGCGAAGCTTCAAGCGAACGAACGACATGGACAGTGGAACTTGAATCAAACAAATCTGCCGAAGCCCTCGTGGAACTTTTGCAAAAAGGCGATGTTACAGTCCACGCACACGACTACGGTGATTTTGAAAAAGTCGGTAACTTGGGAACAAGCCTTCCCCGCACCGACAAACAAATCACCACAAAGCCCGGAGACCTGATTCTGTATCAGGGAAATCAGATTACGCTTTACTATGACACGAACTCTTGGAATTTCACAAAACTCGGACACATCGAAGGAGCGACACGAGAAGGACTTTTGAAAGTGCTTGGCAGCGGCGATGTGGACTTGGTTTTGTCGCTTGAAAAATAAATATATAAGGAGGAACCACATGCTGACATCTGCACTAAACTCATTCACATTTGACAACCCCACAAAACTTTTGTTCGGAACAGGGAAACTCGGAGAACTTCATAACGAAAAAATGCCGGGGAAAAAGGCTCTGCTTTTGACTTCTGCAGGAAAATCCACAAAGACGAACGGCTCGCTCGACAAGACGATTGACGAACTTAAAAAGGTCGGAGTTGAATACGTCCACCTTGCGAACGTGGTTGAAAATCCGCTCAAACAAAACTGCGAGGATGCGGGGAAGTTCGCCCGCGAGAACGGATGCGACTTTATCGTGGCACTTGGCGGCGGGGCTGTATTGGACTCGTCCGTTGCGGTGGCGATTATGGCGACCAATGCCGGCGACCTCTGGGATTACGTTTTTGGTGGGACTGGCAAGGGGAAAATCGCGACCAACCAGCCGCTTCCGATTATCACGATTGCAACTTCTTCCGGCACAGGCTCGGAGATGAACGAATGGGGCGTAATCTGCAAGGAGGACACCAACGAGAAAATCGGCATGGGCGACCGCCGCTGCAAGCCTCTCATCGCCGTTGTTGACCCCACATACATGACCACCGTTCCGCCCAAGTACACCGCCTACCAGGGATTTGACGCGCTCTTCCACAACACCGAAGTCATGATGAGCACGAGCCTTAACATCATGTCAGAGGCAATCGCACTTTCCGCAATCGAAAACATCTGGCGTTACCTGCCGCTTGCAGTCCGTGACGGCACAAACCTCGAAGCCCGCGAGCACGTCGCCTACGCTTCCACGATGGCGGGAATCACAATGCAGCTCACCAGCACCACAGCCCAGCACTCGATGGAGCACGCCATGTCTGCCTTCCACCGGAACCTTCAGCACGGAGCAGGTCTGATTATGATTTCACGCGAGTTTGCCCAGTTCTTCGTAGACAAGCACGCCTGCGACGAACGCTTCGTAAAAATGGCGCGAGTGATGGGCTACCCAGAGAGCAACGACCCAGAGGATTTTGTCCGCGCCCTCGTCAAGTTGCAGAAAGATTGCAGAGTAGCCGACCTCAAGATGAGCGACTACGGTTTTACGAAAGACGAATGTCTGCCGCTCGCCAAAGCCGCCCGCGACTTGCAGGGAGGGCTTTACGCCGCCAATCCGTGCGAAGTGAGCGACGATGATATCGCGGGGATTTTTGAGAGGAGCTTTAGATAATTATTTGAAGGGAAAAAATACCCCATAATAAGGAGCAACCAAATGAAACATACGAACAAATCAATTTTAAAAATTGCAATCGCGGCAGCTTTGATTTTGCTTGCGGCTGGCAACCTTGCGGCTCAGGGCAAATCTGCAAAGCGAACTGCGAAAAATACGGCGGGAAAAATCCAGACTGCGGACAAGTCAATGCCCACGAGGCTTCCAGAAGAAAGCGGAACAAAAATCAACATCTGGTTCGGCGACACGCTCATCACGGGAACGCTCAACAACAGCGAGACGGCAAAGGCATTCATCAAACTTCTGCCCTACAAGCAGCGGGTCAGCCGATACAGCCACGACTTCTGCGGAATCTTCCAGGGCACTCTTCCCTACAAGGAAAGCGACGAGCATTACGGCTGGCTGAACGGCGATATCGACTACGCCACGGACGCACCTTATTTTACGATTCTTTTTGAGGACGAGGACGTGAGCGAGCGTTACGGGAGCCAGGTGAACATCGGAGTCATCACCTGCCCGATTAAGAAAATCGCCGACTTGAAAGGCTCTTACGAACTGCGGATTGAATTGGCAGAATAGCCGATATTTTTATAGGAGAATCGATTATGAAGAAAATTGCGTTGGTTTTGATTTGGGCGGTTTTTGCGGCGGCGGCATCGTATTCGCAGGGCGCGGGCAGAAATCTTATCGTCTACTTTTCG
>CAZKPZ010000127.1:0-6148 GCA_964554745.1 uncultured Treponema sp.
TTTTTTTATGCTCATGGCTAGATTTTGTTTTTGCGGGCGCTTACTTTACGCTTACTTTATTAGAATATACTGGTCAGAAAAGTTCTCACCCTTGTCAACAATCTTTGCCTTTGTATCGTCAGTTATCTTCATGTAGATAGAGTAATAGTGGTTCGGTGACTCATCGAGCGGATTGCCCTTGTAGCCCCATTTGCCGGGTTCTACTTCAATGGTGCCGCAGTAGCCGACCCTTTTGTGCTTGTCTACTGCCCAGATTTCTACAGTGCAGGTGTTATCCGTTGTGTTCTCTATCTTAATGTAGTCGGTCACGTCACCGGCAATCTTAATCCGCTTGTAACCGGAATCAGCAAGCGTTTTTTCTGTCACCTCGGAAGCTTCGAGCTTTTCCAATTCAACCTGGTCATTTGCCTTTGGCTTTGCGAATGCGATGCATGCAATAAAAGCGATGCAAAGAATTGATGCAATTTTTTTCATGAAAGTCTCCTTATTTAACTTTTATGTAGCTATGAATATAAACAATTATTATTAATTGAAAGTTTCATCTTTCTATTAATTTTATTCAGTAAAACTTGCGGCTTCCAATTCACCTGCGTTCTGATCTATCTTGTAGCTTACGTCATCACCGTCAAGCGCGGCGGCGGCCAGAGACTCGTTCTTTTTTCTGCGCGCGGCAATTTCCTTTGTCGTTCCTGGCAAGTCCAGAGAAAGCCGTTCTTTTGCCTTTACGTGCTCCTGCTTTTTAAGCAGTTCCCGGGCTGCAAGCAGAATGTCCGTGGCAAGCCCTGCGCGTACGTGCAGTGTCTGTGCGATGTCCGCCTCGGGGGCAGCCGCCAGCGCGGCGAGCGTTCCGTATTTTTTCATCAGCAGCTTGTCGCGCTCTGCGCCGATGTGCGGCAACTTTACGAACGGTGAGATAGTGTTTTCTTTTGTACGCAGCTCCTGGTTGCGGCTCGTTGCAAAGCGGTGGGTCTCGTCTCGCACTCTCTGCAGCAAGCGGAGCGCATCGCTGCGTTTGGGCAGACAAATCGGCTTGCTCGCGTGCGGCCGCCATATCTCTTCGTCGCGCTTTGCAAGGCCGGCAATCGGTATGTCCAAGCCCAAAGCGGAAAGCACGCCGTCAACGGCATTAACCTGTCCGATACCGCCGTCTATGAGTATAAGGTCGGGCAGTTCCTTGTGTTCGTTCATAAGCCGTGAGTAGCGCCGTGTGGTTACTTCGCGCATAGAAGCAAAGTCGTCTATGATGCCGTCAGTCGTCTTGAGTCTGAATTCACGGTAGTTTTTCTTGTCGGGGTTTCCGTTGTAAAAGCTGATAAGACTTGCCACCGGAAACTTTCCGCCGATATGCGCAATGTCGAATCCTTCAATACGAACCGGCAGATTCGGCAGGCCAAGCACTTTCTGCAGCTCTTCCATTGCAGGGAAGTCTCCGCGTTCCCTCATGCGCCGGATAATGTCCTCGTGCGCGTTCTGCCTTGCCATGTCCAGCGCGGCCTTGTGCAGCCGCGCGCCTTCCATCTGCTCGGTGACAAGCACAATGTCTGTCTTGATGTTATAGCTTTCGCTAATCCACCTCTTGATTATTTCCATTCCGTCGCCGGTCATAACGTAGATGTGCGGCGGAATGCTTTCTTTTTCGGTGTAGTATGCGCTCATGAACTCCGGCAGTAGCTCCGTGTCCTCATTTACCGAAACCGTGCGGTAGTTGTCCCTTCCTAACAGTTTGCCGCCACGTATCTTCAGCACGGTAAAGCTCACCAGCTCCCCTTCGCGCCAGCTTGCCAGATAGTCGCGGTCGTCGCCGTCAAAGCCTTCCACAATATTCTGGTTCTGCAGAACGGCCAGTGCACGCAGTCCGTCGCGTATCCGCGCGGCCTTCTCAAAGTCCATCTTTGCGGCAGCGGCTTTCATGCTGGTCTCTATCTTTTTTACAGTCTCATCGCCCTTGTTCTCAAGCAGCATCGTGATTTCCTCAACAAATTCACGGTAGGTGCTTTCTTTAATAGATTTACAGCAGGGGGCAAGGCATCGGCCTATATGATAGTAAAGGCAGGGCGAAGACTTTTCCTTGAACTGCTTGCAGTGCCGCAAGGGATAAATCTCGTACAAAGTGTCAATGAAAGTGTCCAGCGCGGTCGCGTCCGGGAACGGCCCAAAATAAACAGAACCGTCCTGCACCACATGCCGGGTCTTGAAAAGCCTTGGATATTTTTCGTTTGTGATGCGCATGACGGGGTATGACTTGCCGTCCTTTAAGTTTATATTGTAGCGAGGGGTGTATTTTTTTATAAGGTTGTTCTCAAGCAGAAAGGCCTCGTATTCGTTGTTCGTCGTTATGTATTCAATGCTCCGCGCGTTAGACACAAGCAACCTTGTCTTGATGTCCTTGTGCGCGTTAAAATACGAGGTGAGTCTATTCTTAATATTTTTTGCCTTGCCCACATAAATGACGGTGCCGCCTTCGTTCCGCCACATGTATACACCGCTCTGCGACGGAGCCTTGAGCGCCGTCTGGTGCAGTATTTCGCGCGGGGAAAGAGCTTTGGGACTGTTGTCCGCGTTCTGTGTCTGATTGCTTTCTGCCATACAACTCTTTAAATCTATCGTTTTTGCAGCACAGTGGCAATACTAATAACAAATTACTACTTGTAATAACAAACAAGATTCGCTAGTATGAAGCTGATTATGGTAGTTGTATTAAAGAAGGACATTGACAAGGAACAGAAGAGAGCCGTTGAACAGTATCTCACCGGCAAGCAGTTCAAGCTGAATGAAATAGTCGGCGAAGAAGATACCGTTATAGCAGCCGTAGGCAAGCTTTCCGCAGACCGCCGCGAGGTGGAAGCCCTGCCGGGCGTGGCGCAGGTCATTCCCATCAGTAAACCGTATAAACTCGCCAGCCGTGAATTTAAGCGCGAGAACACCGTTGTTGAAATACCAAACGGCCGAGGGCAGACAATCCGCATCGGCGGCCAGCGTGTTGCAGTGATTGCAGGACCGCGTGCAGTCGAAAGCCGCGAGCAGATACTGGAAGCCGCTGAATGCATTGCCGCAAGCGGAGCTGTCATGCTGCGCGGCGGTGCGTATGAACCTAATTCTTCTCCATACAACTTCCAGGGACTGGGTGAGAAAGGCTTAGAATACCTTAAGGAGGCCGGCGAAAAATTCGGTCTCCCCGTCGTGACTGAAATAGTCTCCCCGTCACTCATACCGCTGATGAAGGACTATGTTGATGTCTTCCAGATAGGCGCGCGCAATATGCAGGACTTTACCCTGCTCAAGGAAGTCGGTGCAAGCGGCAAGCCTGTAATTCTTCGCCGCAGCCATTCCGCGACACTTGAAGAGCTGCTGATGTCCGCTGAATATCTGCTTTCCAGCGGAACAGACAAGGTTATTCTCTGCGAGCGCGGCATCCGCACCTTTGAGCACGCTACGCGCAATACCCTTGACCTTTCCGCCGTGCCGGTGCTGCGCGCGCTTACGCACCTGCCTATAATCGTAGACCCCAGCCACAGCGTCGCCACGCGCGAAAAGGTCGGCGCAATGGGGCTTGCCGCAATAGCGAGCGGCGCCGACGGGCTGATGCTTGAAGTCCACCCCCATCCGGAAAAGGCGCTTGTCGACGGCGCGCAGTCAATGCTGCCAGCCCAGTTCGACAAGATGATGCACGATGTGGAAGCCCTTGCCCCCGTAATGGGCAAGGCTGTTGCCCATATCCGCGTGGAACTGCCGTCTGTAGTCAAAGCTTCCGCCGAGGGCGGCAAGCGCAACAGGGGCAAGGTTGTGGTGGCGTATTCCGGCAAGCGCGGAGCTTATGCAGAGCAGGCCATTTCGCGCTACTTTGACGCCGCAGAAACTGAAAGCGTGGCCGTATCTTCGTTCAGCCAGATATTCCAGGCCGTGCTTGACGGCCGTGCCGACTACGGCATGGTTCCCATCGAGAATTCCCTTGCCGGTTCCGTCTACCAGAACTACGACAACTTCTCCCGCTTTGAGGACGTTACGATTGTAGGTGCTGTCACGCTGAACATACGCCACGCACTGCTGGGCGTAAAGGGTGCTCAGATTGCAGACGTAAAGAACGTGTATTCTCATCCGCAGGCTCTGGGGCAGAGCAAGAAATTCCTTGAAGTCCACGCTGACTGGCGGCAGATAGAAGCCGTGTCTACAGCTTCTGCGGCGGAGTTTGTGGCAAAGAGCGGCAGCAAGGAAAACGCCGCCGTGGCAAGCCCTCTCAATGCGCAGCTGTACAAGCTTGACATCCTTGCGGAAGACATAGAGGACGACCCGGGCAACTTCACTCGTTTTGTAGTGATTCAGTCTGCCGCTTCGCAGGGGCGCGGACTGACCGGCGAGGCGAACATTGCCGCGAACATGGCCAGCTTTATAATAAAGACCAAGAACGAACCCGGCGCGCTCTACAATGTGCTGGGTGTCTTTAACGACTGCGCATTGAATCTTACGCGCCTTGAGTCCCGCCCGATTGAGGGCGAACCGTGGAAGTACTGGTTCTATGTTGATGCGGAACTCGGCGGAACAGAAGCCGAAAACCGCTCTACAGTTGCGCGGCTGATGTCCGCCTTGAGCGAAAAGACCGAAGAAGTTCGTCTGCTTGGAATGTACTGCGAAGCCCGCCACTAAAGGGCATCCCGTGTGCGATGCCCTTATAGTTTTGCCATCAGTATGTTTCCACCTCACCGAGATAGACGTTCTTGTAGTACACCTTACAAGCATTATCAGTTTGGGAATAGGTGAAATCTGCGAGTGGAATCGGCTGACCGTCTAGGGTGTAGCTACCATTATCGTCCATGTACATCACATTCCCGTTCTGCTCGGTAAACACTTTGCTCGACAAGGCAATGCTCACATTGTTCGCACCGGAGACAACGGAATAACCGTCCTTTATTCCCATGCTAATGTACATATTCTCAGTTACGGCAGCAACGATAGTGATGTTGGAGCCGACCGGTACGCCCGAAAACTTGATTGAAGCTGTCCCGTCCGCACCGATTGTGCTGGTCTGGCTTTCCTTGTAGTCGCCACTGAGAGCCACTGTCACCGAATTGCCGGGGGTATACAGCTCACGGTATGCCGCCCTGGAAGACGACGTGGGTGCAACAAGCGAGATGTTCAGGCTGTCGCCGTCATTGCCGTCTCCAGCACTTCCGGCTCCTCCTGCACAGCCGCTAAAGACGATTGCGGCAATAAAAAGCAGCAGAGCCGCCACCGCGGCGATTAACGGAAACTGCCTAGGGGTTCGTGCCCCCCCCCATTTTAAGCTAGTATTAAACATATGGCTATCCTCCTGCAAGCATTTGCTATCGTCGCAACCCGCGCCTTTATTTTTGCTCCGCAAAAATACCGCAAAAGCTTGCTCTCTTTTTATTTCTACGGTCATTTTACAGCCCGATTTTCCAGAAGTCCACTACCCGATTGGGTAGGATTCGGCGAATTCGCATCGAATTTTTAAAGATTTCTGGCATAAAGGGGGTAAAGTGGGTAGTCCGGGACGTTAAGACATGTCGCCAGCCTGTACCATAACCGCGAACCGCAACGCAAAGTCGACGAGGTAGCACAGGCTGGTTCGCGGCTGTGCCAAAATGCCGCATTAACGTACGTTGCAAAGCCGCATTAACGTACGTTACGATGTCTCGTTAACGTACGTTACAACGTTGCATTAACGTACGTTGCAAAGCCACGTTAACGTACGTTACAAGCGGCATATTGTGTAAACGTGGAAAAACCGTTAGAATTGGTGCGCTATGGATTTACTGAAAAAACTGGAAAGCCTCTCTAAGAGATTTGAAGAACTGAATGCAATGGTGAGTGATCCGAATCTTTTAAAGGATCAAAAGAAGTACAGCGAGGTCATGAGGGAACATCAGCACCTTACCTCGCTGATGGAGCTTTACGGTGAGTATAAGAGAATCCTCAAGGGCATAGAGGATGACACGGCTCTGATTACGGAAGAAGAAGACCATGACATGAAGGAGCTTGCCCGCGAGGAGCTGCGTGAATACGAAGAACAGAAACCAAAGATTGAAGAGCAGATAAAAGTCGCCTTGATTCCGCCGGATCCGCTGGACGAAAAGAACATCATTCTGGAAATACGCAGTGCGGCGGGCGGAGATGAAGCCAGCCTGTTCGT
>CAZKPZ010000128.1:0-6132 GCA_964554745.1 uncultured Treponema sp.
CTGCTTAATACTTATGCCGATTCAAACTTCAGTCCACAACTATTGACAATTTCTCACAGCAGAATGCAGGGAGGCGGAGTAGCAAAGGTGAATAACCCGCCCTTGCCCTAGCCTTCCCGGTGCTGCTTGTAGTATTCAAGGACGGCCTTTACAAACAACTTGTCATAATGCGCAACATGGCTCAAAATCCAGTCATACAAAAAGCGGACGAATTTCAAAGCATCGTTGAAGGTAACGTCCGGAAACAGCTGCACCGTGTCCAAAACTTTTTTCGCAAAGTCCTGATGTTCCTTTTTATGTGTGGAAAGACCATCATAGCCCAGCGCACCCATCAGGACCTCTTCATCATGAAAATGACTTTGGACATAATCCGCACATTCTTTTAAGGCCGATTTCATGGGCGACTCCCATTCAATCGTATCGCCGCTCCTGTTGTTCATAATCTACTTGTAGAGATTGTTGCACAGAAAAACAAGTTTCTTGTGTTGCTTGTCTATTGTAGGAATTCCAAGCTCAAATTTCGGATCCCAGTTTATATAGTCAGAGTGAATGTCTTCTGCCATAATCGTTTCCTCCTTAAGAATCTTCCGGCACATCGCCGCTAATGACAGCAAGCGGCCTTCATCCGTACATTCTAACACAAAAGGCTGATTTTGTGTCAAAATTATCCCGGCAAAATGCTATACGGAAACCTCCAAAAACTTCAGTTTTAGAGATGCCCTTATATCAATTGCCGCTCTTGCAGACTTTGATGATTTTTTCCACGAGTTCTTTGACCATTACAGGTTTTGAGGCAACCTCGTCCATTCCGGCTTTGAGGAACGCAGTCCGCTCATCTGCTCCTGTACTTGCCGAAAGTGCGATTATAGGCAGTCTTTTGTAGTAATCCCCGTCCATGGCTCTTATCGTTCTGGCAGCATCAATGCCTCCCATTACAGGCATGTAGTTATCCATAAGAACAAGGTCATACTTGTTTTTCTTTACCTTATCAACCGCTTCCTGTCCGTCCGCCGCCTCATCAATCACAGGCTCAAAGGGCGAAAGAAGTGCCGCGGCCACTTCCCTGTTCAGCTCATTATCATCAACAAGCAGTATCTTCTTTGGGAATCCGTCTATTTTCGTGTACTTTGCGTAGATGTCGTCTTTGTTTTTATCCGGCCTGCTGCTGTCTTTTTCTTGGCCGACCGTCTTGTTGCTTACTGACTTCTGCTCTAGCGTAAAGTAGAACTCGCTTCCCTTGCCGTATTCACTTTGGACTTCTAGCTTTCCTCCCATAAGGGAAACGAGCTGCTGCGATATGGCAAGACCAAGGCCTGTTCCTTCCTTACGGCGGTTCTTCTGAACGTCCACCTGTGTAAATGCGTCAAAGAGTTTGGCAAGGTCTTCTTTTTTTATCCCGATTCCTGTGTCCTTTACTGAATAAAGAATTTTCACTGTTCCGGCATCAGATTGGGTAACCTTAAGCGTCAGAGTGACAGAGCCTTTGTCGGTATACTTTATCGCATTGTTCACGATGTTTATCAGAACCTGTCTGATTCTTATGTCGTCTCCCATCAGAACCGAAGGAAGGGATAGGTCAATGTCGTATACCAGTTTTAGGGGCTTGTCGCCTATTCTCTGGGTAAAAATAGGCTCAAGATCCTCAAGCATCTCGACCGGCTTGTAGTCGGCTTCTGTAATAATGAATTTTCCCGCCTCGATTTTTGAAAAGTCAAGCAAATCATTTATCAGGGAAAGCAGCTGTGTTCCAGCAGACTTTATGTTCCTAAGATACCTAGCTTCCGTTTCCGGCCAGTCGCCGCGCTGCAGGACTTCCGTCATTCCCACTATGGCGTTCATGGGGGTTCTCAGCTCATGGGACATTGTGGCAAGGAACTCGGACTTCGCCTTGTTCTCCTCGTCGGCGAGTTCCTTTTCCCGGCGCATAAGCTCCATGACGTAGGATTCAAGTTTTGAGGAAGTGCCGTTTTCCTTTGCAAGCTGGACGACAAGAGCCGGATTGATTAGCCCGTACTGCTTATGCTTCCAGAGCAGAAGTGATTCCATGCCTATTAGGTGACCGTCATTGTCGTAACGCTGCTCATATTGCACAAGCAGCGGATTTTCTGCGCTGTCAGCAAAAGAAAGGGAATTCTCCAAATCTGATGAAAGATTTCTTGCAAGTCTTCCTGCATTTCCGGCACATTCTGTAAGAATAATGCGCTCTCCGTTTTCCCTGCTCTTTTTCAGAATCCTCAAAAGGTCTTCCATTGCGGAAGACGACTCGCTCTCGGCTTTTTTCTCGTATAGCGTAAGAAACGGAGCATAGACAGCTACAGAAAGTACTATGTTCACCAGCTGTACAATAATTCCCCTTACGGAACTTGTGGCGACGTATCCGCTAAGAAGCGGCGGAATTGTCCAGGCAACCGTATTTGTTACAGGCGGAAGAAAGCCTGCCATTGTAAGAAGATATGCATTTGTATAGCTTATGACTGGAGCGAGTATGAAAGGAAGAATCATCAGCGGATTATAAATGACGGGGAAACCGAAGACCATAAGTTCCCCGATATTGAAAATGCCCGGCAGGAGAGATATTCTTGAAAGCCTTTTTGTGTAATGGAGTCTTCCGAATATCAGCATTGCAAGAAGAAAGCCTATCGTGCATCCGGTTCCGCCCATGTTGACAAATGTATCTATGAAACTTTTTGAGACTATTTCTCCGGGGATAATGTTTACAAACATATTCTGCGCAACCTGTTCAAGCACATTATTGCCGTGAATTCCGAACCACCACATTCCGCTTATAAGAGTGATGAACAAAAGCCCGCTCAGAAAAGACCTTCTCATTCTAATAAAGATTGCATCCACCGCTTTCATAAAAAGGTGCTGAATGCTCGGCACGTCAAAGGCCGCGATTATGAGCTGGTTAAAGACTGCAAAGCACAGAACAACCGCAATAAAAGGAAAAATTACATGAAGCGCAGTATTGAACAATGAGTCCGCGCCTTCAAGGACGACAGATTTCTTTTTTTTGAAGACCGCGTTAAATCTCTGAAAAAGAAAAGGCCCTGCCAGTCCTGCAAGAAGGGCTGAAAAAACTCCCTGCCCGCTCAAAAGGGAAAAGTCCGGTTTGCCAGCAAAAAATCCCACTAGGATGAAGAAGCCTGTAACCGAGGCAAGCATGCTCCCGAACTTGTGCATAAGGAGCGCATTCTCTTCCGTCCTGTTCATATAGCAGATACTGAGAGAAATAGTCAGGTACACGGCAAGCAGACCTACTGTCGTAAGCTGTATAATCTGAATGATGCTTCTGAAGATTCCGCCGCCGAAAGTGCTGATAAAATCCTGATAACACTGAACAGGGAAGCCGTTCAAAAGAACAGTAATACTTCCGATGAACAGAATTGGAATCACCATTGCAAGACTACTTTTTATGGTATTGGCTATGAAAGACAAATTCTTTTTCTGCTTCATGGAGCACCTCTATTATATACTCCCATATTACCATATTTTATACGCAAAGTATAGAAAAAATATGATGGCGCGCCCCCTTGCCCTGCACTCGTTTTAATTTTATACGTATGATGTCAAATTTCTATACGTATGACCAGAAATTTCTATACGTATAGAAATTTTGAGTCATCCATATAGAAATTTATTTTCATACGTATAGAAATTTGGAGTCATACGTATGAAGTGCCATGCAGTAAAACAACACAAAAAAAGCCCTGCTCCATAACAGAACAGGGCTTGCATAGAAAACAAGGCTTAACCTATTAACCCAGAATCATGCGGTCAGGGATAACGCCCTCGCCTTCATTTCCTGCCAGGGACACGAACTTGTCAAGCAAGTCTTGAACCTTGAGCTGTTTCTTTTCTTCACCGGAAACTTCAAAGACGATATGGCCGTCAAGCATCATCATAAGGCGGTTTCCGTAACGGATTGCATCCTTCATGTTATGCGTGACCATGAATGTGGTAAGACGGTCTTTGCTTACGAACTGTTCGGTCAAGTCCAGAACTTTATGAGCTGTCTTAGGGTCAAGGGCCGCAGTGTGCTCGTCCAATAGCAGGAGCTTCGGCTTTTGTAATGTAGCCATCAGCAGCGTGAGCGCCTGGCGCTGACCGCCGGAAAGCAGACCGACTTTTGCCTGCATGCGGTCTTCAAGCCCCAGTTCAAGCATGGCAAGCTTTTCGCGGAAAATCTTGCGCTCATCATCTGTTATTCCCCAGCGCAGCGTGCGTTTTTTGCCGCGGCGGTATGCCATGGCAAGGTTTTCTTCTA
Organism: uncultured Treponema sp.; assembly: GCA_964554745.1. GTDB lineage: Bacteria > Spirochaetota > Spirochaetia > Treponematales > Treponemataceae > Treponema_D. Next base: position 4,268 of record CAZKPZ010000128.1, read on the forward strand.
TCTGCATGGAAGCTGCCGTTCCAAGCATCGGGTCTTGAAATACGCGCCCCAAGTACTTTGCACGGACATGCTCTTTCTGGCTTGTAATGTCAATTCCGTCCAAGGCAATTGTGCCTTCATCGCAGGAGTGGACTCCGGCAATCAAGTTCAATAAGGTGGACTTGCCCGCACCGTTGCCGCCGATTACGGTGATAAAGTCTCCGTCGTTCAGCGCAAGGCTTATATCCTTAAGAGCCTTGCGCTCTGTAATCGTTCCGCGGTTGAATGTCTTTGATACATGGCTTACAGTAAGCATCAGGAATTACCTCCCTGAAGAGCATCATCTGTTTTCTCTACGTTTTCTTTCATATAGGTGTCTTCCGGCGGATTTGCCACAAGGACTTTCTTCTTTGGCATGCAGTTCTGTTTTATGACAGGAACAGAAAGAGCCACTGCAACTACAACTGCAGACAGAAGCTTCAAGTCCTGTGTCTTCATGCCCATCTGCAGGACGACTGCAATAATCAGGCGGTAAATTACGGAGCCTAGCACGACAGAAAGCAGATAGTACCAGAAGGCAAAGCGCTTTCCGAATACGACTTCGCCGATTATTATGGAAGCAAGTCCTATAACGATGGTACCGATTCCCATGCTTACGTCGCCAAAGCGCTGCTGTTGCATGACAAGCGCGCCTGAAAGGGCGACCAGAGAATTTGAGACCATGAGCGCAAGAATCTGCATGGAATCGGTGTCTACACCAAGCGCACGGCTCATGTTCGGGTTATTTCCAGTAGAACGGATTGCGCAGCCGATTTCTGTTCCAAAGAACCAGTACAATCCGGAAATCAACAGGAATGAAAAGAGTAGCCCCGTAATAAGGCTTGAAACAGACGTCTCGTTTGTCGTAAATATGCTCTGCAGATGCAAGACTTGGCTGATATAGTTCATAACAGTCTTGTCCGCTCTGGTAAGAGGCTTGTTCGGCCCGCCCAAGATATGAAGGTTAATGGAATAGAGCGCGAGCATCATAAGTATACCGGCCAGTATTCCGGGAATCTTGAGCTTTGTGGTGAGCAGACCTGTTATCATGCCTGCAACCGCACCGGCGACCATGGCCACAAGCATGGCAATAAAGGGGTTACAGCCGGACGCAAGCAAGATTGCGCAGGTACAGCCGCCTGTGGCAAAGCTGCCGTCTACGGTCATATCCGGGAAGTCTAGAATTTTGAAAGTGATGTACACGCCCAGAGCCATTACGCCCCAGAGAACACCCTGAGCAACGGCACCGAGCATAGCATTTGAAAAAGACGCGACACTTAAGAGTAACATAGGCCTTTACTGTAAATCGGAAGGAATGGTGATACCAAGTTCTGCTGCCGTATCGCTGTTATAGCTGAACTTGCACTTGTCCAAGTACTGAATCGGCATGTCGGCAGGCTTCTTGCCGTTCTTGAGCACGTCAACGGCCATCACAGCTGTCTGCTTGCCCAGTTCGTAGTAGTCGATTCCGTACGTGGCCAGACCACCGCTTTCTACCATGCCATCTTCGCCTACGATTGTAGGAATCTTGTTCTCGTTGGCCACCATAACGACGGTTGCCATGCAGGAAGCTATCATGTTGTCTGTAGGTGAGTAGATTGCGTCAACCTTGCCGGAAAGGCTCTGCACCACTTGCTGAACTTCGTTGGTATTTGAAACAGTAGCATCAACATAAGTCAAACCGATTTTGTCGCAGGCCTTTTTTGCTATGTCTATCTGAAAGCGGGAATTCTCTTCGCTGGAACAATACAACATTGCGACTTTCTTTGCATCCGGCAGAATCTTCTTTAAGAGCTTTATCTGCTGCTCGCACGGGGTGAGATCTGATGTTCCTGACACATTTGTTC
>CAZKPZ010000129.1:0-6109 GCA_964554745.1 uncultured Treponema sp.
GTAGAGCGTGTGGTTCGCAATCATAAGGTCGTCGGTTCGATCCCGATTATCTCCAATTAACTTTTTTATATGTAATTCCTTAAGTTTTAAAGAGTTACATACACTCACCTTAAACAGAAAGGCAGTGAAATCTAAGCTTGTACTTTGAGTGTGACATAGAATTGTGACATACGCAATTCTGCCACGGCTACAGGGGTATCGCTTATGAATACACTGCCCTTTTCTATTTCCAGACGTTCCAACGGTGTTTTTTATGTAAGATTCAAAAACCCGTCAACAGGAAAATATCTAACAGCACAGTCCACAGGTCAGAAAGAAAGAAAGCGTGCCCTTGCAAAAGCATGGGAGCTTTACAATTCAGGAATGTCAAACAACGGCAAGGGCTGCAAGAGCAGCATAGCGAGCCAGGCTTTAAAACAAGAAATAAGGCAAAGCGAATTTACGCCTGAAATAGTTGACTACTTTCTTGCAGAAGCAAAGCGCAAGGGGATTTTAAGCTCCTATGTACTGAAAGGCTCTAAGTCGGATATTCCGGCTTATGACTATATGCTTGATTTTTGGGACTGGGATAAATCGGACTACATAGCGGAAAAGAGACGCAAGGAACACAGCATAACAAAATTCTATTGTCAGTCCATGCGAGGGCACATAAAAAACCATTGGAAAGACATTCTTAATGGCAAGACATTAGGCGAACTTACGAAAACAGACCTGCTTGAATTCGTAAACGTCTACGTAAGTACAAAAGCCTTTGCCCCGCAAACAAAAAACTGCATAATCAGGGCTGGGACAATTGCCCTGAAATTCGCATACAACCGGGAAATCATAGACAAAGACATAACAGGCGGCATCATATTCTTTTCGGGCAAAAGCAAGCCACGTGAGATTTTGACAAAGGAACTTGCACAGGCGGTTTTCTCCATTGACTGGCATGACAACAGGGCAAAGCTTGCAAACATGCTTGCAATGGTGACAGGAATGAGGGCGGGCGAAATCGCTGCGCTGAAGCTAAAGGATTTAGGACGGGGCTGCATCTATGTAAACCATTCATGGAACATAAAAGAAGGCCTTAAGAGTCCAAAGAACGGAGAAACAAGGGTCGTGCAAATGCCTTTTGCTCAGATTATGGACGCACTCCTTTCACTGGGCAACAGCAACCCATGGGGGCAGGGTTTGGACGGGTTCGTCTTCTATTCGCTGGTTTTGCCCGATAGGCCTGTTGATGAAAAACTGTTCATTAAAGAGCTGCGCATTGCGCTGCAGAAGGCAGGCTTGACGGCGGAAAGCTCAAAGCGCTATACATTTCACGCATGGAGGCATTTTTACACGGCTTACATGAGATTTTCAAAAGGAATGAATGACAAGCTGCTCATGTCTCAGACTGGCCACAAGTCCCTAGAAATGCTTGAACACTATGCGGCGCATGAACTGGGCGGTGAGGCGGAAATAGTAAGAGATGATCAGAAAATCAATTTCGGCGGCATAGTGGAGAAAGCCGGGGCTGTGGGTGTGACCCCGTGGACTCTTGCGGCGGACGAATTCCTTGAACTCCGGGCAGGGTGCGCCACACTCAGGGAAATTGCAAGCAGGATTCTGGACAAATACCCGGGGGCTACGTGGTCGCAGGTGAAAGATGTTTTTGAAGTAAAAGAGGGCACGTTCTGTACATTCCGCAAGATGTGGCGTGAGGAAAAGACAGGAAGGTGAACAAGCCCTTGCAGACGTTCCGGGGCAGCAAAGCCCCGGAAACCTTGTCTTTATACGCTGTAAATTTCTTTTTCAGTATGCTATACTTACACCAGTAACAGAAACGCAACCTGAACAGACGGAGCGGAAAGAATGGAAGATATAGACCTTTTAAATGATGATGATTTTGAAAAACAAGGAAAGTCATACAGGTGTATTTTGAACGATGTAGCCCATGCGAAGCTGTCAGCAGAAAACGCTTTGATTTTGTTGCAACGTGAAAAAGAACAAATAGAAGGAATGATTGATTTCCTTGAAACTATTCAAGCCGAAAAAGTAAATCACCCTGGTTGGTATAAGGGTGAAAACCACGAATCACTTAAATACTCATTTGCGGGTAGGCTTGCCCCTTTAACTTTAGGTAATATTGCTAAGGCCTTGAGAAACCTGAGAAACCTCAGGAATTATTTAAATAACAGAATTATCTCGCAAATCAAGGAAATTCAAGCGTCCAGCACTCCGCAAACCCATGCCCCGGAAGCGGACACACAAGAAAGTGAAGGTTCAGCACGTGGAAAGGTGCAGAAAGAGCTTGGCGAATTTTCCCGAAAAGTTCCGGCTTATGGACAGTTTATGAAGTATTGGCGGTTTAGCGAAACAGAGATTGAAAATCTTGTTATGGCAGATGTTATCACTATCCTAGACAAAAGTTTCAGATGGAATAAAAACTTCTATGTACTCGGCCGCCTGTGCGCAAGAAAAAAGATAAGTAAATACACGAGGAATGACTATGCACAAGAATTGTTCAACCTTAACAGTAATCTTACAAATGAAAACCTTGCCCGATTGAATGCAGGATATAAAGCCAAACATCATGGATGCGAATATGCCGAAGTCGAGAGCCTATTAAACAAATAACAGTCTATCGATAATAGGACTACAAAAAAAAGCAGGGCTGTGCAGCCCTGCTTTTTTTATCCTGAATAACAAAACCGCCTCGGCGCACTACGCAATCTATGTATTGTCCGTAATTTGACCGTACTTTCTAAAATCTAATCATCGAATGACTTACGTAAGTTGTTGAAAAAATTATTTTTAGGAGTCATAGAAATGACAAAAGAAATCAATACACAGGAACTTTTAAGCAAGCCCCTGTTGTCAAGAAAAGAGGCTGCGGCGTTCATCGGCGTCGGTCTTAACACCCTTGATAAGCTGGACATAAAAAGAATTGTTGTCTATACTCATGTAGTACGCTACAGAAAAAGCGATGTACTGTCATGGCTTGAAGACAATGCAAAGGTTTCTGTACCAGACCATGCGGCAAGGAACTACAGGAACAAAACAGAGGGGGCACAGGCATGAACCACGCAGAAGACAAATCAACGGCATGGGGCAACCTTATCGAAGAAATGGCAAGACTGGCGGACGGCGTTGAATTCGGAGAAATCACCGTCAATGCGACTATTCACGGCGGCCGGATTCTAAAAGTCATGTACTCAAAGACAGTCAAGAGTCTGGGGGGCACGCATGAAAGAAATTAAGGTAAGGGCGGTTTACGAGTTCAAGAAGTCACCGACGTCAAAAAGCAGGTACTATCTTTCAAGCGTCAAGACTTCCGACGGAAGAGACACGATAACGGAACTGCTGCCGGTCTGCAAGACTAGACCGCTGAAGGGGCTGCACTGGGTCGAGCTGATGGAAAACAAGAACAAGAAAGGCGGCTGGGTCTACGGTCTGTATCTTGACAAGTCCGGGGGCAAGCACAGGCGGCTCACGGGGGTGTTCCTTGCAGACCATGAACTTGCAGAAAAAAGGGGCGGCTACGGAGACGCCAAGAACATCGGGGTTGACGCCGGGCTTTTGTTTGCTTTCTCTTCGGACGGCTTCGGCCTTGTTATGTACGACCTGGATTGCCCGGCCATAGAGACAAGGAATGCATTTTGTGAATGGACAAGAGGGGGGGGGCGGCTATGCCTAGTGTAACAACACAAACGACAATGCCCCGGAATTCCGGGGCAGTTAAAAACTTCGGGTATATCTTGCTTTTTATAATATACCCTCATTCTCAATTTTTTGCAAGGGTAATCATGAGCAAGGAACTATTCCAGATTTATAATGTCAATCTGGCGGTTGAGTACGGATTAACAGAAGCAATAATGCTGAGCAAGATAGCGTTCTGGCAGTCCTTGACGAACAGTCCGGACGGATACTGCTGGCGAACAGCAAAAGAGATTCAGGAAGAAACGTCTTTAACTCAGTTTCAGCAAGACAGAGCGATAAAACATCTTAAGAACTTAGGTTTTATAGATGTGTACAGGGAGCAAATTCCCGGCGGGAACAAATCCTGTAACCACTTCAAGATTACTGACAAAGAAATTCTTTCTAAGGCTATCTGCTTAAATTCTGAGAGTAAATTCAAGTTTCTTGAATTTACAAATTCAAGAAACTTGAATTTACAAATCAAAGAAACTTCAATTTCTTCTATAGAGAATTTAAACATAGAATTAGACGTATGTCCTTTTTGTAAAAGTAAAAATATAAGAAGGTGTTACCCTGATTACTTCTGCTTTGACTGTAAAAAGACAGCTTCATTTGTAAATGGTCGCTGGGTCGAAAAGAACTAGAACGGAAGAGGAATTCAATATGAGTAAAGATTTTGATATTGATGCAGAAAAGGCGGTCTTAGGTTCAGTTCTGGTGTTCGGTACTCAAAACGCCTTTGACCTGATTGAAGAGCTTAGCGGAAATCTCTTTTACGATCAAAGACACAGGGTTATATTCGATGCAATGTGCGCTTTGGCGAAAGAAGGAGTCAAGCCAGACTATATAACTATAAAAGACAAACTTGAAAAGATGGGTGCAGTGTCACGGTCTGGCGGAGTTGCATATATCGCATCTTTGCCGGATTTTGCAGCCCCGGCCTTAGCCACTGCCAGAAGCCTTGAAGGGATTTTGAATGATTGTTTTCTCCGCCGTTCAATGAAAGCCTCTGCAGCAAGAATTGCCGCTATGGCAGATGATGAAACAAAAGACCCAAAGAAATTATTGTCTGAAGCTCAGGGCGAATACTCCAACCTTCTGGAAATGGGCAGGAAAATATGGACAATGCAGGAGCTTATACCGGGAGCACTGGAAGAAATAGACCGTATGTGTAAAAACAAAGGCATTTCGGGCATTCTTTCAGGCTATGCCCACTTGGACGGGATACTCAACGGTTTTCATGAAGGTGAGTTTATAATTGTCGCTGCACGCCCTTCTATCGGCAAGACGGCTTTCTCATTGTCAGTTATCTGCAACTTGATAAAGCAGGGCGTGCCGTGCGGTCTGCTTTCCCTTGAGATGAACAGAACATCAATACTCCAGAGGATGATTAGCCAACAGGCAAACATACCGCTTACAAAAATCAGGGGCGGTATGTTGACGGTGGCGAATTTCAAGACTCTGGAAGAGGTGGCTTCATCAGACTGGGATAAGAAATTCTTTTTGAGCGACAAGCCAAACATGGAACTCGTGGAGTTGTGTTCGTCTGCAAGGCAGATGCAGAGACAGGGGGCAAAGATTATCTTTATTGATTACATAGGGCTTATAGAGACAAGCGAAGGTGAAAAGGTCTACGAGAAACAGGGCTATATATCAAAGGAACTAAAGGGGCTTGCCAGAAAGCTTGGAATTCCCGTTGTAGTCACGTGTCAGGTCGGGCGTAGTGCGGAAGGCAAAGAACCTAACCTTGCGGAGTTGAGGGGGTCAGGAAGCATTGAACAGGATGCGGACGTTGTCATGTTCATACATTCAGACCGGGCTGGATGGCAGAACGGAGGGGGAAACTATCAGGCTGTACAAGACAGGAAGATAACCGTTGCAAAGCAGCGTAACGGGGCTATAGGCTCATTCTTCATGGACTTCTACAGCCCTATAGGAAGATTCGAGGACAGGAAGGGGTCTTGATGCGCTTCATTTCCGGGGCAGTGCACAGGCCGCATGCAGCCCCGGAAGTCGCATTGCCGTGAGAGTCAATCAGACTGGAAAAGAAAGGAAGGTGTTTGAAATGTTACCGACAAAAGAGGTTTTTACACAAAAGGCTATAATATATTTAGACGGTTTAGTAGAACTTGTAAACACGCCCTGCCCTGAAAAGAGTCCCGGAAGCTTTGAGGAAAGCAAGGCGGAGCATTTGGCGGAGCTGAACAATTTAAAAGCGGATCTGTTGAGAGAATTTGAAAACGGCTTTAACGTCCGGGAGTTTGACCGCATCCTGCTGGAGTACACAAAGGCGGTTATTGCCGTCTACAATGACAGCCGGGCAGAAGTAAAGGGGCGGACTGTCAGAAAGATTAATGAACATCCCCCTTTAAGAGGATATGCTAAAATTTGAAAGTTCCGAAAGCAACCTTTGAGTTTGCTTTCCATCCTTGCATGATATTTG
>CAZKPZ010000130.1:0-6017 GCA_964554745.1 uncultured Treponema sp.
CAAGGCGGCAAAAGCAAAAAGCGGAACTCAAGCCCAGCAGCATGGAGTCAATGCCTTTGTTATTGGAACTACTCTTGAGCGCAGTGAAGTCCGCAAGAATATCAGTATCCGCCTAAGGGAACGCCTTGACGCGGGAATGATAGAAGAAGTTGAGGGATTGCATAATTCCGGTTATTCATGGGAACGTCTTGAACGTCTTGGATTGGAATATCGTTTTGTGAGCGAATATCTGGAAGGAAAAATTACTGGCAAAGAAGAGCTTTTTACTCGTCTGGAGCATGCCATTCATCAGTTTGCCAAGCGGCAAGAGACATGGTTTCGCGGCATGGAAAGGAAGGGCGTGGAAATCCACTGGCTTCCTTTGGTTCAGGACAAAACATCCCGATACAATGCCGCGTTAGATTTAATAGATAGATATTTTTAATATGCGTTGCTGTTAGGCGTTGACCACTTTCCTGTCAGCAGCTGTTTCCATCTTGGTGAGGTAGCCTGTTCTGATGCAGGAATCAAAGAGCGTCTTTGAGATGTAGTCGGTTGTAATGTCATTGTAGCCGTCTTTGTCACGTACAATTCTTACAACATAGCCGTCGTCAAGTTCTCTGACAATAGTCATGTAGTCAGTTGACTTTCCCAAACTTTTTAATGTATAACTTCCCATAGTTATCTCCTTTAACCCATTTGGTATTTTACATCCACAATTTTATTTTCGGAATTACAAAACCCCTCTTTAGGGATTTTTGATTTATAATATCTGCGTACGATTATAAAGGAATTGCTTTTGATGAACGTGTTTTGTGATGCGCACTTACATTCTGCCCAGTGCGGCGAGCTGCTTTCTGAAACTCTGCAAGAGCAGTATGCAGAAAGTTTCATAGGTGCATCCTGCGCACACGGCAAAGAAGAATGGAACAAGCAGAAAGCGCTTTGTGATTCCTTGCAAGGGCATCTTTTGCCTCTGTTCGGCCTGCATCCGCAAGCCCCCTCGTTAGAAAATGCCGACTTATTGCGTGACCTGTTACGCAATAAGGAGCTTGTTGGAATAGGAGAGACTGGTTTTGACTTTTTTACGGATGAGTATAAGAGCCGCCGTTCAGAGCAGGAAGATGCCTGGAAACTCTCCGTGGAGCTTGCTGTTCAGTATTCCGTTCCGATTGTGATACATAACCGCAAAGCTCTGGATTTGATGTTCCGCGACTGCACTGTGCTAAAACGACTTCCGTCCGTAATCTTTCATTCTTTTGCCTTTACATCTAGGGACGCTCTTTCTTTGTTGAATCATGGCGTTAATGCGTATTTTTCATTTTCAAAGCAGATTCTGAACGGCAATAAAAAGAGCCGCGGTTGTGTGGCGGAACTCCCTCTTGACCGGCTGCTTTTGGAAACCGATGCGCCGTTTCAGCTTCTTAAGGGCGAGAGCGCGACTTCTCCGTTCGAGATAAAAAAAGTCTACGCAGAGGCTGCGGCCGTCAGAAGCCTTCCGCTAGAAAGCCTCTGCGCTCAGCTGCACAGGAACTTTTTATCCGCATTTTGCCTTGTGAAGTCGTAAGTTGCTATAATATGGACAATGCTGCGTTTATTGCGTCAAATGCCGCCTTGTAATCGCTGATAAAGCACTTGTTCAGGCTGTCGATGTTGCCTTCTTTTTTACCGCGAAGAACGTCTTCAAGCGCTTGTCCGCTGGCGGCCAGCACTTCCGCTCCTAATTGTCTTGCCGCTCCTTTGTAGAAGTGCACGTACTTTGCGGCTTCTGTCTTGTCTGCGGCTTTTTCAAGCATAATAAGCTTTTCTTCGGCAAGGGGCTGCGCCTTTACAAATTCCTGCATAAGTTCAATGAGCAAGTCTTTTTCGTTTCCGACCATTTCCAGAGCGGAGGCAAGATTTAGTGTTTCCATATTTACAATCAGAATATGAGAATATTGTTCTTTTGTCAAATATTTTTATCCCGCATGATTCTTTACTGTCTCTTTTTATCGAATTTGTTCCTGTGTTTACAATTGTTCCTTTTTAGAGTAAAATAAAAAACTATGAAGAAGGAGTCGTTTTTTCTTTCACCGTCATTACTTTCAGCTGATTTTTGCAATTTAAGTTCTTCTCTCGCATTAATTAAAAACAACGGCGGTTCTTTTGTGCATGTTGATGTAATGGACGGTCATTTTGTGCCGCAGGTGTCTTTTGGGCATCCGGTGATTAAGTCCATCAGAAAAGAGTCAGACCTGCCCTTTGATGTTCACCTTATGGTAGAGCGCCCTGAAACGATGATTCCTTCTATAATAGAAGCTGGCGCAGACTTTGTTACCTTCCATCAGGAAGCGACATGCCACATGGACCGCTGCATTCAGATGATTCACGAGAGCGGCAAGAAGGCTGGCATCGCGCTTTGCCCCGCCACTCCAGTTAGCACTTTGGAAAACGTCCTGCCGCTGGTAGACCTTGTATTGATTATGACGGTCAACCCTGGCTGGGGCGGGCAGAAACTTATCCCCTATACAGTTGACAAAGTTGCCCGTCTTGCCGATATACAGAGAGAAAAGGGGTATAAATACCTTATTTCTGTTGACGGCGGCATAAATTCAGAAACAATACAGTCGGTAATCGGCGCTGGTGTTGATGTTGTTGTTTCTGGTTCCGCTTTCTTTAAGGGAGAATTAAAGTGGTAAAACTGAATAGTGTGGTTCTTGCTGCACTTTTCACAATAATCGTTCTTACTCCAATGACTGCTCAGAGCAGAATTGATGGCAGTGACGGAATTCCTGTTGAATACTATGACAATCAGGCCTACGAAGATATCGTTTACAATGAGCCTGCCGTATATGGAGAAAACGGCACGTCCGCAATTCTGGACGAAGGCTTGCAGGCCTATAACAATAAAGATTATGCCAATGCCGCTATTTTGCTGCGCGAGGCGCTGTCCGGCGGAGCCAGCAATCCTGACGTTAAATATATGCTCATAATGAGCGAAATGTACAGCGGCGACTACGCGTCCGCAATAGCTGACGGCAATGAATTTTCCCGCGCATACCCTGACAGCACCCTGCTGCCGAACGTGAATTACCAAAAAGGCAAGGCATTCCATTATATGGGCAACAATGATCAGGCCGTAATGACGTTGAGCGACTTCTGCCACGAAAACCCGGAGAATCCTGCATATCCGTCAGCGCTGTATTGGCTTGCTGAGTGCTTTTATGAAGACTACAACTTTGATACGGCCGGCGGACTCTACCAGAGAATCATTGATATTTTCCCGAATGACCGCAAAGCCGTTGACGCACGGTATAAGATAGACGCAATCGCCCAGCGCGAGCGTGAGCAGAAGCTTCTTGACTTGCTCAAGGCGAATAACGAAGAGTACTTGGCGTCTAAAGCCGAGTATGAGCGTCAGCTTAAGGACTTGGAAAGCGAGGACATCGCCACGCTTAAGAAAAAGCTTGCCGATGCTAATGCCCGAATCGCAGAGCTTGAATCGCAGCTTGCACGGCAGAATACGCCGACTCCTGCGGCAGTTCCGGTCGTTACCCCCGTTCCTGCTGCTACACCGTCTGCCGGCACAAGTTCTGCTTCTCCGTCGCCGGCTCCTGAGTCAACTGCTGCCTCGCAGCCTGCTTCTGCAAAACGGCGCAGCGGAGTTACAGAACAGGAGCTTCTGGATTTGAAGATACGCGCGTCCCAGTTGCAGCGGATTCTGGACGAAAAATACAGCGCGTCACGTGAGAACAAGGCAGATTAAGGCAGGTGCAAATTGAAAAGAGGAAAGTATAGAATAAAGCGGATAACTGCCATCGTATGTATTTTACTGGGAGCATGGTATTCGTTTGCCAAGATAAAAAGAACTAAGTCCGATGCTGAAGTGATTGATGCGCTGGAAAGCTCAGTGAATGAGGCCGGAGCGGAACAATCGTCCGGCAGTCAGAACTCCACTTACGATACAACAGCCACAGCCGCTTCCGGCGAGAGTGGAGATACAGCTGCTGCAGAAGAACAGACGACCGGTGTTGATCCGTATACAGGCTTTCCTTATACTGTGGACGGCAAAGTCGAGTATTCCAAGGGACACGTAAAGGCAAAGCTCTTTGGCGAGCAGGGTACGTTCGGCCTGTATGCCGTGCGCGATGACGGCAAGGAAATTCCCCTGCTCAGTTCCTATGATTTTTTCAGTACATCCCGCTTTTTGCTTAGAATCGGTCGGAAAGAATATGTGTTGAATTATTCTGGCGGAGCATTGAGCGAAGCGCGCGTGACTCCTGTCGGCGTGCAGATGGCCTATACAATTCCCGGCAAGGCATTTTTTCTGGTGGATTTTACCTTCTCGGACGTGCAGGAAGACGTAAAGCTCCAGGACGCGGTAAAGGTGACCCTTTATACCGAAAACCTCGGTGCGAATCCGCAGACCTTCACTGCAAAAGGTATTTTTGACACAGTGCTCGGCGAAAGCTATTCACATCACTTTACGACAGCAGCAGTTGAAAAGCTTAGCAATCAAAAGAAATTCCACTCTATGAAGCAAGACCGCTGGATTCGTTCTGCGAACAATAAGGCTGCCATTGAGTTCATTCTTGACGGTGCTGATGTTACGGCGCAGGAATGTGTTTCCGTAGGCCCTCTGGACGTACTTTCCCAGTATTGGGAACCGGAAATTCATGAGGAGCGCGGCTATTCAACAGTTCGTTCATATAACAATTCCGGCATGGCAGTAAACTGGAAGACTGCCTATCTGTTGCCTGGGCAGAAAGACACGCAGATTTTTTATATCACCGTGGCAGAAGGTGTCGCTCCTGTCTATGCCGGCAGAATTCCTGCCGGAGACGAGCTTATTTCTTCGCTGGAGGCGGGCAAGAAGGTGTTCCCGTCAGATGCACCTGCCGCCGCGCCTGTGCCTGACGTTGAACTTCCTGCAGAGCCGGTGCAGCTTTCTCCTGCCGCACAGGCAATTACAGAAGAGCAGCTTGACCCCGAATATATACAGAACTTAATCGACTATATAGACTCCCTGCAGAGCGCGGACGACATAGACCGCGACGAGCTTAAGAGCTTGAATGAAGAGCTGGATGCCATATTCGAAAAATTAGGGAGCATGGGAAGGTAGCGTATGACTCCCTCAGTCCTTCAGTTCGCTCGGCGATTGATGAAAAAAAGAAAATTCTCCAGGGCAATATCCCTTCTTGAGACAAACGAGAAAAACTACAAAGGCTCTTATGAGTTTTATCTTGCCTTGGGAACTTCATGTCTGTATGTCGGCGATTATGGCAATGCCTGGAACTACTATGAAGAAGCCCGCAGGATAAAAGTGCAGGGAACGGAGCTGTACCTGGGGCAGGCGGTGATTCTGCTGCGCCGCGGCGAGACAGACCGGGCCGTAGACTACTACCTTGACGTGCAGAAGCTTAATCCCCAGAACGAAGTTTCCGCCGCCGCATTGGAGTTTATCCGCAAGTCCAACAATAATTATGACGTAATCAGCAGCTATTTTGATAGCGGCAAAATAGAGCGCTTTTATCCGCCGCTCGGCATGAACCCCGACTGGATACGCAACGGAATTCTGGGCGGACTGCTACTGGGCTTTTGTATTTCCGTCGGCATCGTAATCGGCTATCTGCGCACAAAGCCAAAAGTCGTAAAACCGTTAAGCCCCAAGGCTCAGTTCATAAAGGACATGTCGCTTTCCGAACAGGAAAAGCTTTCGCCGTCCCAACTGGCGGGCGGTGCGGAGCAGGGCATGGCAGAGGCAACGCAGCCCCCGGTACGTACAGCGCCTGCGATACAGTCCGCGGCAGAAGCCCCTTACCGTGAGCTGACCGATGCAGAAATCGTAAGCAGCTATGAGAAGGCCGTAAAGCTGGTTACGGAAGAGCACGACAACGCCGCGCATGTTGAAATCAACAAGGTGCTGGGCAGTAATGCCAAAGACAGCATAAAAGCCAAGGCGCGCGATTTGCTTTCAACATTACGGACACAGACGTTTGACAGTTTAAAAGATAATTATTCATCTAAATTTGTTAAAGACAAATATTCATGTGAATATT
>CAZKPZ010000131.1:0-4208 GCA_964554745.1 uncultured Treponema sp.
GAATAACAAAGCCCTTGCCGGTGCGGGATGCGGCAGGTGCTTCAGAAGCTGGAGCGACAGGGCTTTCTGCAGCTCCCGCAGTTGCGGCAGACCCATCCTTAGATTCGTCATTATCAACAGAATCTTCGGTATCTTCTATATCATCAGCATCGTCAGAATCAGAAACCTCACGTCCGGCTGGTTCCTCGGTTACTTTTGCAGCAGTCTCTTTAGCAGACTCCTCGTTGTGCCTGTCTTCTGCAATCTTTGCAAACTGCATCAAGTATGAGTCCTGCTGTACGGCAGGTTCTGGAACTGGCTCAGGTTTAGGCTCAGGAGTCTCATTCTGAACCGTAAAATATTTTGAAACATCCGTATGTGTGCTTTCCATAAAGGGCATAACAGACTGCACGCTGCCCGTAAGCAAGGTTTCCGCGCGGGCTGCGGCCGGCTTTACCCTTGATGCGGCAGAATTAGCTCTTGCAGCAGAGGTTCTGGAAGCAGTCGCTCTCGTTGCAGTTGTCTTAGCAGCACTTGTCTTAGTCGCACTTGATTTTGCAGCCGTGGTCTTTTTGGCGGCAACAGGCTTTTTTGCAGCTGAAGCTGCGGATGTTTTTTTTGTCGCCGAAGTTTTTTTTACGGCAGTCTTAGATGACGCAGATTTTGCAGACGCAGTTTTTTCTGTGATTTCGCTTTTTTTTACCATTTTATACCCTGATTTCCATAAAACACAGTTTTATCTAGTAGATAAACACACGAACTCCTAAAAGGTGTCGTAGAACATCATGCAGAGGCAAGATATTTTTGCAGTTCGGCAATATACGCTTCTCCGGTCAGAGAAAGCAAGCTGTTCTTCTTTTTGATATAGCCTATTTCCATAGAAGAATTTCTGTTCTTGCCGTCTTCCTTGAAGGGAACCGCCACAAATTCATCGCCGTTAAGCTCCTTGCAGATAATTCCCGAGCAAAGCGTATACGCGTTCAGTCCGACCATCAAATTCAGGTTTGTAGCCCGGTCTGTCGTTTTTATCACCTGCGGATAGTCATTGTCAGCAAGTATTTCCTCATAAAAATAAAATGAAGACGAAGCTCCCTGATCAAACATCAGGCATGGATAGCCCTTCAGCTCTTCAAATGTAATAGACTTGTTCCCGGCAAGAGGATGATTCTTCCAAAGATAGACATACGAGCTACAGGTTATCAGTCTGTGAAATTCAAGCTCGTTTGAATAGAATATCTTTGTCATAGCCTTATAGTTATAGTCACTGAGATACAGAACGCCTATTTCGCTGCGTCCGTTAGAAACATCGTCTATTACGGTAAGCGTACGGGTCTCGTTAATGGCAAATTCATACTCACTTGCGCTGAATTTCTTTACCATCTCCACAAACGACTTTACCGCAAAAGAATAGTGCTGGCAGGAAACAGAGAATTTTTTTCTGCGAGAACCGTCTGAACCGAAGCGTTCCAGCAAATTGTTGTACTGAGAGCATATCTGCCTGGCATACTGGATAAAATCCTTACCGTCATTCGTTACGGAAATTCCCCTTGAGGAGCGGTTGAAAATCGTAATGCCGATTTCGCTTTCAACCTCTTTTATTGAAGCCGTCAGTGACGGCTGGGAAATATACAGATGTTCTGCGGCCTTGTTCAGAGAACCTGCCTCGGAAACACCGATAATGTATTTCAACTGTTGTAACGTCATATTCCATAGTACTTTAATAGCATTATTCACTTTTTTCAAGAGAAGAGGGAACAAGCAAATATAAAAAAGCATAATATCAGCTTTTTTATGTAACGGCATTGACAAAAGCTTGGTTTTATAGGTGATTATGCAAGAGCAAATCAGTAACCGCTGAAGTTACTCACGCAATTTCATTGCATGTAATTGCAATCACTGCAGTTTTAAACATACGTGTCAGGCACACATGGTACGTGTGAGTTTTCTGCATCCTCCTCTCCTTTGGCCTGCCGGTTGTTCGTTGAACAGTCGGCAGGTTTTCCTCTTTTAAAACACCTGTGAAAAAATGCTGATACACGCAAAAAAAATGCTCCCGGACACAACTGCATCCGGAAGCATATTATAATCAAATCAGACTATGCCTTATTTCTTAAGCAATTCAGCAAGTTTTGCAGCGGTAAAGCCCAAGTCTTCTGCAACCTTTCCAGCAGGACCAGATTCACCAAAGCGGTTGATTGTAAACAAATCATCCTTCTTTGCGTATCCTTCCCAACCGAACTTTACGCCGGCTTCTGCAACAACAGTGCGCTTTGCGTTGCCGCAAATCTTCTTCTGGAACGCCTCGTCCTGGGCTTCGAACAAAGTCTTGTCCAAAACAGAAACAACGCGGATTTTCTTACCCGGAACCAGCTTTGCGGCATCAAGGGCAAGATTGACCTCTGAACCTGTCGCAAAGACAGTGATATCAGGAGAATCACCGCCGTCCTGAACAACATAAGCTCCGCGGCGGGCAGTCTTCTGCCAGTCCTTGTCTGCCTTTTCGTAAACAGCGAGATCCTGTCTGGTAAATGCCATGCAGACCGGGTGGTCTGTGCTCTCAAGAGCCATTTCCCATGCGACCTGAGACTCTTCCGCATCGCCCGGGCGCAAAACCTGTACGTTAGGAATAACGCGGAGCGCGGCAAGTGTCTCGATAGGCTGGTGTGTAGGTCCGTCTTCGCCGACGTAGATAGAGTCGTGAGTAAAGATATAGATATTCGGAATCTTGCTCAATGCCGCCACGCGCAGAGAACCGCGCAGGTAGTCGGAGAACACCAGGAACGTAGCGCCGAATGCGCGCAATCCGCCGTGCAGGTTGATACCGCTCATAACCTGGCTCATGGCAAACTCGCGGATACCGTACTCAATCGTGCGTCCCTTGCGGTTGCCGGCGCTATATGTGCCGTCGTCTTTCTTAACCTTAGTCTTGTTCGGTGCCTGCAAGTCAGCAGAACCACCGACAAGCCACTCGTAGCGGTCAGCCATGCAGTTCAGGCTGTTTCCGCTTGCGCCGCGGGTAGCCAGCGTGTCGCCCACCTTGTATGCAGGGGCTGCGACTTCCGCAGTCTGCTTGTGGTTCCAGTATGCGTCCCATTTCTTTGCAAGCTCCGGGTTTTCCTTTGACCACTCGTCAAAAGTCTTCTTCCAGTCAGCCTCAGCCTTTGCAAATTCCTTGCGGCGCTGTTCAAAGTACTGATATGCCTCCGGTACCACGTAGAACTGCTTGTCAGACGGCAATCCGAGCGTCTTCTTGGCCTCAACGCAGCCTTCATCACCCAGCGGCGCACCGTGAACGTCAGCAGTGCCCTGCTTTGGTGCTCCCTTTCCGATAACAGACTTAAGGATGATGAGAGTCGGCTTATTCTCCTCGTTCTTGGCTGTGTTCACCAAGTCTACAATCTCTTTTACGTTGTACATAGAGCCGCGCAGAACCTGCCAGCCATAAGACTCATAGCGCTTCTGGATATCATCTGTAAAGGTGATGTCCGTGCTGCCGTCGATGGAAATCTTGTTCTCGTCATAGAATACGATGAGCTTGCCCAAGTGCAGGGTACCTGCAAGAGAAGAAGCTTCAGAAGAGACACCCTCTTCAAGACAGCCCTCGCCCACCAGAGAATATGTGTAGTGGTCTACAATCTTGTGCTTAGCCGTGTTAAAGCGTGCAGCAAGCATAGTCTCGGCAATAGCCATACCGACAGAAACAGCGATTCCTTGTCCGAGAGGACCGGATGTAGCCTCTACGCCGTCCGTGATGCCAACTTCCGGGTGACCGGGGCATTTAGAGCCGACCTGGCGGAAAGACTTGATGTCGTCCATGCTCACCTTGTAGCCGGCCAAGTGCAGGATAGAATACAAAAGCATAGAACCGTGCCCTGCAGAAAGTACAAAGCGGTCGCGGTCTGCCCACTTGCTGTCGGCAGGATTGTGTTTCATGATTTCGCCGTACAGAACGGCGGCTATTTCGGCTGCTCCAAGCGGAAGTCCCGGATGCCCTGACTTTGCCTTCTGAATAGCATCCATTGAAAGGCTGCGGATAGAAAGCGCAACCGACTCAATTCCCTTTGTGTCCATATAATTGTAACTCCTATAAAAAAGCTTTTAATTACTATTTTCAAAGATTTTATTGATATAAATCAATGTAAATCAATTTTTATTATTTTACAATTATAATTGATTATTTGCAAGGTTAAAATAGGGGAAACTACGTATTTAAATACTACCTTAAAAAG
>CAZKPZ010000131.1:4308-5998 GCA_964554745.1 uncultured Treponema sp.
TTGCCCTCCTAGGTGAACCTGCCTTGCCCTCCTAGGTGAACCTGCCTTGCCCTCCTAGGTGAACCTGCCTTGCCCCCTGGCCGAACTATGCCTTGAACTGGTCGATTTCGTTTCCTATTTCAACCACAGAATCGCGCACGCTGCTTGAAATTTCAGAGAGCGCAGAACTTGTTGCATTTATGTTCTTTGCGCCTTCCTGCATTTCGTCCATACTGCTCTTTATTATGTCCGTTGTCTCCTGCAGGTTCTTTATCTCGCTCAAGATAACCTTGTTACCCTCAGCCATCTCCTTAGAAGCCTGCTTGACCTCGCCGGTGCTGTCGTTCATCAGCTTGAGAGCGTCAACAATCTGCTTACTTCCTTCCTGCTGTTCTTCCATTGCGGAATGAATCTGGCGCACCAGCTGGTCAGTGTCAGAAATACGCACAGTCACATTGTCGAAGCTTTCCGTACTGACTTTGCACGCATCAACGACGGCGGAAATTGTTGCCTGAATCTTCTTAAGCTCCGCACCAATCTTCTTGGACTGTGCGGAAGACGTCTCCGAAAGCTTGCGGATTTCGTCCGCGACAACAGAAAATCCCTGTCCGGCCGCCCCAGCGTGGGCGGCTTCGATTGCGGCGTTCATGGCAAGCAGGTTCGTCTGGCTGGCAACGTTTGCAATGGCCAGGTTGGCCTCTCTAAGCGAAAGGGACTGCTTTTCAACTTCAGCAACCTGGGTTGCAACTGTCTTCTGCCGCTCAACGCCGACTTCGGCGGTTTTTTGGAGTGACTCAAAGGATGAGGTCATCAGTTCTACGGAATGATTGACGGCGGAAATATTGCCTATCATCTGCTCAACAGCCGCCGACGCATCACTGACACCGGAAGACTGTTTTTCTATCATGCGCTCAAGGCTGTTGATGTTCTCGGCAATCTCTGTTACAGCGGTAGAAGTTTCCGTAACGGCGGAACCCTGCGTAATCACCTGCCGGTCAACGCCTTCGATGTTTGCAAGAATCTGTGTGATAGAAGAAGAAGTCTCGTACACGCGCCCCTGCAAATCAGACGCGACTGTTCCCATTGTAGTCTTTGAATTCTTTATCTGCAGAATAATCTTATGGAGTTTTTCCATAAACTTATTGAAGCCCGCTACCAGGCTGCCAACTTCGTCATTGCTGGTAACGTGCAGACGCCTGGTCAAATCGGCATTGCCGGAGGCTATTTCGTTTACGGCTTCGTTAACCTGCAGAATCGGACGCACAATCTGATTCGCAACCATAAGAACGATTATTGCTGATATAGCAAGGCCGAGAATGACCATAACTATGATTATGAAGACACTCCTTGTAACCACTTTGTACATTTCCGACCTAGGCCCGATTGTCACAAAAAGCCAGTCCGACTCGTCAGAAACCTTACGCGCGGCAAAATAAAGATTGCCAGCATTCAAGTCAACGTATGAGGCATCGCTTGTAATCTTGGACTTTGCAGAAGCAAGAGCCGGATGCTCATCAAAAAAGTTAGCCTGCATCACTTTGGAATTGTCATCGTTCGTTATATACTTGCCGTCCGGCGTAAGTAAGAACGACTTACCGGAAGCTGTAAGCCTAATTGTATTTACGGTTGACGTCAAATTCTTTATGGAAATATCAAGGCCGGCAACGCCGTTGAAGGTGATGTTGCCCTTGTCGTCAACAGTGGCCACACT
>CAZKPZ010000132.1:0-5936 GCA_964554745.1 uncultured Treponema sp.
ACCTTTTCCTGCGCCTGCACGTAGGAGTCAAAGTCGGCAAGAATAAAGTACACGTCGGGGCGCTGGCCTTCAACGCCGTACACCAGCGAGTCGTGCAGTTCCCTGAACAGCAGTCCCGTGCGGTCGTAGGTGCCGTCAACAAGCTGCTCAACAACGCGCTGCAGCTGCGGATTGCGCTCAAGGTACTTCTGCGGATTGTAGCTGTGCTCTCTGTTTATCTTGATAATCTCGTCCGCGGTGAGACCAAAGATAACCTCGTTGTCCTTTCCGGCCTCGTGCACAATCTCTATGTTGGCTCCGTCCATCGTTCCGATGGTTATGGCTCCGTTCATCATGAACTTCATGTTTGAAGTTCCGGAAGCCTCGTAGCCCGCTGTGGAAATCTGCTCTGAAACGTCTGTAGCAGGAATGATTTTTTCTGCGACGGAGACGCGGTAGTTCTCTATGAACACCACGCGCAGCTTTCCGCCCACGCGGCGGTCTGTGTTAACGCGGTCTGCAACCGTGTTAATCAGCTTGATGATGCTCTTTGCGCGGCGGTAGCCGGAAGCGGCCTTTGCGCCAAAGATGAACGTGCGCGGCGGCGGATTAAAGCTTGGGTCTTCCACAATGCGGTTGTACAGGTACATGATGTGGAACACGTTGAGCAGCTGCCTCTTGTACTCGTGCAGTCTCTTTACCTGCGTGTCAAAGATGCTGTCCGGGTCAAGGAACTCGTTCTGGGCGTGCTTAAGGTAGTCGGCCAGGTCCTGCTTGTTGTGCATCTTTATTTCGTTGATGCGGTTAAGGGTCTCGTCATCGTCCTGGAACTTTTCAAGCGCCTTGAGCTTGGTCAAGTCTGTCTCCCAGCCGTGACCGATTTTTTCGGTTATGAAGTCCGCCAGCTCCGGGTTAGAAAGCAACAGCCAGCGGCGCTGCGTAACGCCGTTCGTCTTGTTGTTGAACTTGCTCGGGTAGAGCGTGTTCCAGTCCTTGAATTCCTGTTCCTTCAGGAGCTTGGTGTGCAGCTCTGCAACGCCGTTTACGGAGAAGCTTGCGTGGATTGCAAGCCAGCCCATGTAAATCTTGCCGTCGTGGATTATAGAAAGATGATTCTGCTTCTCGTAGTCGTTCGGGAACTTCTGCCTCAGCTCAATCACCTCGCGGCGGTTGATTTCTTCTACAATCTGATAGATGCGCGGCAGCAGGTTCTTGAATGTCTCGATGCTCCACTTTTCAAGCGCTTCTGCGAGAATCGTGTGGTTCGTGTAGGCAAATGTCTTGGTTACTATAGACCAGGCATTGTCCCAGCCCATGTTGTACTCGTCCATCAGGATTCTCATCATCTCAGGGATTGCTACAACAGGGTGTGTGTCGTTGAGCTGGATTACGTGGTATTCCGGGAACTTAGAGAAGTCGGTGCCGACTGTCATGACGTAGTGGTGCACCAAGTCCTGCAAAGAGGCGGAGGTAAAGAAGTACTGCTGCCTCAGACGTAGCTCTTTACCCATCGGTCCGTTGTCGTTCGGGTAGAGGACGCGGCTTATGTTCTCCGCGTTGTTCTGCCGCTCTACGGCGCGGTTGTACTGCATGTCGTTAAAGAGCTGCAAGTCAAAGCCGTTGGGGCTGGTCGCCTGCCACAGGCGCAGGGTGTTTACGGTGTTGTTGCCGAATCCTACAATCGGCATGTCGTAAGGTGTTGCGATTACTTCTTCCGCGCCCTCAACGTAGAAGCGGTCCTGTCCGTCGGGGGTGAGTCCGTGCTTGATTTCTCCGCCGAACTTTACTGTAACGGCAAGGTCGCTGCGCTTTACTTCCCAAGGGTCGCGGTGGAGCAGCCAGTTGTCCGGGTATTCAACCTGCTCGCCGTTCTCTATGTGCTGCTCGAACATTCCGTATTCATAGCGGATTCCGTAGCCGTTGCCCGGATACTGCAGTGTTGCCAGACTGTCAAGGAAACATGCCGCAAGACGTCCAAGACCGCCGTTGCCCAGACCTGCGTCAGGCTCCTGGTCTTCAATGATGTCGTAGTCGATGTTCATGCCCTTCAGGACTTCTTTAACCTGCTTTTCAATGCCGGAGTTGATAAGGTTGTTGCCGAGCGCGCGTCCCATCAGGAACTCTGCGCTCAGGTAGTAAAGCTGTTTGGTCGGCTTTGCCTCATACTGGCGGCGGGTTTCCATCCAGTTCGGCATGATTATTTCCAAAGCGCTTGCGCTTACAGCATCAAAAAGGTCGTGCTTTGTGGCCTGGGTAATGTCCTTGCCATACTGTCTGCGAAGACGTGCCGTAAGGTTCGCCTTGAACTGTTCTGCGTCAAATACCATCGTTTCCTCCAGTCTGTAATCTTTACATTGCGGTGTATCCGCCGTCTACCGGCAGGATAACGCCTGTTATATAGCTTGAAGCCGGAGATGCCAGGAAGCATGCCGCCGTGTCAAGCTCGCCCTCGTTGCCGTAGCGGCTGAGCGGAATCATAGTCTTTGCGTTCTGCTGGAAGAAGTCTGAGTCCAGCGTCTCCTTTGTGAGCGGTGAGTAGAAGTAGCCCGGGCAGATTGCGTTTACTGTGATGTTGTACTTGCCCCATTCAGAGGCAAGACCTCTTGTAAGGTTCACGACGCCGCCCTTTGCCGCATGGTACGGAGAGCAGGGGGCAACCTTGTTGCCCACCATGCCGTACATAGACGCAATGTTGATTACGCGGCCGAACTTTGCCGGAATCATCGCCTTTTTGGCGGCTGCGCGTGCTACGCGGAATGTGCCGAACAGGTCGATGTTCAGCTCGTTGTAGAACTGGTCGTCAGTAATGTCTTCGGCAGGGGCTACGGCTCCAGTTCCTGCATTGTTGATTACAATGTCTATGCGGCCGAACTTTGCCATAACTTCGTCAATGGCGGCATCTACCTTTTCTGTGCTGGTGATGTCGCACTGCACTGCCAGCGTGTCAACGCCGAACGTGTCGTGTATTTCTTTTGCAACGGCCTCTATCTTTTCCTTGCGGCGGGCTATGGCCACAATCTTTGCGCCCTGATTAGCCAGTGCCTTTGCCATCTGCACGCCGAGTCCCGTTGAGCAGCCAGTTACCAAGGCTACGCGCCCTGTCAAGTCAAAATAATTTTTCACCATACTATATCTCCTATAATTTTTATTTTGCCATTAGAACAATCAGCGAGTTAGAAGGAATCACGTAGTGTTCCTGCTCCCGCAGCTGCAGTTCCTCGCCTGCAGGGGCAATAGCGTCTGCCCCGTCTATTGAGGTGTCCGCCACAAGATGCCAGCTCTTGCCGTTCAGCGGTGTCGGCAGAGTGACCATTGCGTCCTGGCGGTCGGTGTTGCCTGCTATGTAAAAGTCGTTGTCAGCCTTGCCGTCTTCGTTCATGCAGTACTGACCGTACAGTTCGTATGCCAAAAAGCGCGAAAGCTTGCTCCACTCAGGCTCGCTGCCGTCCATGTTGAACCACTGGATGTCCGGCACTGAACCTGCGCGGTTGCCCAAAAAGAACGTGCTGCGGCGGAATACGGCATGCGCCTTGCGCAGCTGAATGGCGCGCTTGGTGAATTCTATCATGCTTGAGTTCAAGCCGGCTACTGACCAGTCGAACCAGGACAGGGCGTTGTCCTGGCAGTAGGCGTTGTTGTTGCCTTCCTGCCCGCGGCGGAATTCGTCTCCGCCCAGCATCATGGGCGTTCCTATTGAGACCAGGAGCGTCAGCAGCAGGTTCCGCATCTGCTGGTTGCGGCGGCGCTCTATAATCGGGTTCTTTGTGGGGCCTTCGTAGCCGTGGTTGTAGCTCCAGTTGGAGTCAGTGCCGTCGCGGTTTTCCTCGCCGTTTTCCTCGTTGTGCTTGTAGTTGTAGCTCACCAGGTCGTTCATGGTAAAGCCGTCGTGGCAGCAGACGTAGTTTATGCTGTGGTTGGGCGAGCGGCCGGATATGGTGAACAGGTCGCTCGACCCGCTCATGCGCGTGGCCGCCCCCGTTGAGACATATTCGTCTCCGCGCCAGAAGCGGCGTATGTCGTCGCGGAAGCGGTCATTCCACTCAGCCCAGCGGCCGCCGGGGAAGCCGCCCAATAGGTATGCTCCGCCTGCGTCCCAAGGCTCTGCGATTATTTTTGTGGCAGACAGAATCGGGTCTTCCGAGATGGCGTTGGTGAGCGGCGGCATGTGCATGAGCGAGCCGTCCGTGTTGCGCGCCAGAATCGGCGCCAGGTCAAAGCGGAAGCCGTCTATGTGGTACTCAAGCACCCAGTAGCGCAGGCATTCCAATATAAACTGGCGCACTACGGGGTGGTTGCAGTTAAAGGTGTTGCCGCAGCCGGAATAGTTCATGTAGTATTCCTTGTGGTTGCCCACAAGCGTGTAGTATATGCTGTTGTCAAAGCCGCGGAAGTTAAGCATTATGCCGTGCTCGTTGCCTTCGGCGGTGTGGTTGAACACTACGTCGAGGATTACTTCTATATTATTGCGGTGCAGCTCTTTTACAAGGTTCTTGAATTCGCTCACGCACGCGCCCGGAGTCTTGTCCGCGGCGTAGCTTGCCTTTGGCGCATAGAACGACACGGTGCTGTAGCCCCAGTAGTTCTTCATGCGGTCGCCGGTGCGCGGGTTTATGTTGGTGTTCTCGTAGCCGTCAAAGTCGTATATCGGCAGCAGCTCCACGGCGTTTATGCCCAGAGCCTTAAGGTAGGGAATCTTTTCGCGGAATCCGTCGTATGTGCCGGGGTTCTTTACGCCTGAGTCCCGCCCGGCGGTAAAGCCCTTCAGGTGCACTTCGTAGATTATGTCTTCGTGCAGGGGGCGGTTTATGGGCTTGTCGCCCTGCCAGTCAAATGCCGCGTCGTCTATTACCACGCATTTGGGAAAGTGGTACAAATGCCGCGACTCTTCCAGCTCAATATCGGTCTTATCCACCGGCGTGCGGTAGGTCGGCGGCAGGTTGTGAAAGACAGATGTCGAAGTCACTGCCTTGGCGCAGGGGTCAAAGAGCAGTTCCTTAACGTTAAAGCGGTGTCCTTCCCTTGGCTCAAACGGTCCGTCAACGCGGTATAGGTACAGCGTTCCGGCTTTGAGGCCGGGAATGAATATATGCCAGATGTCGCCGGTGCGGTTCTGCTCTGCGTCAAGCTCTATGGAATCGCACGGGTCGTTGTCTTCTTCCTTAGAATACAGCTCCAGGATGACCCTTGTGCCGTTTCTGCTGAATACTGCAAAATTCACGCCGCCGTCACGGACTTGGGCGCCAAGAGGAAAGGGTCTCCCCGGAAAGGTGTTCTCCAACTTCATAGAAGCTATTATAACAGATAATACAGACTTCTGCCACTAAAAAGTTTTAAAAGGGGTTTTAAAACCTGTATTCCTTACCGCCGTCATTTTCGGCTTCCGCAAGCATTTTTTTGCGGAAATCAGCAACTTTCTTCTTTATATCCGGGTATTTTATGGCAAGAATCTCAAGCGCCAGATAGGCGGCGTTCTTTGCGTTGCCTATTCCCACGGTTGCGACAGGAACTTTCGGCGGCATCTGCACTATGGAAAGCAGGGAATCCATGCCGGCAAGTCCGTTTGACTTGCCCGGGTTTATGCACTCAAGCGGAACGCCGATAACCGGCAGTATGGTGCGGCTTGCGATTACGCCCGGCAGTGCCGCGCTCAGCCCTGCCCCCGCAATGATGACTTCGGCCCCGTCCGCTTCCACCTGGCGGATTGTCTTTACCAGCAGGTCTCCTGCACGGTGGGCGGAGATAACGTAGGCTTTGTATTCCACGCCGAATTCTTCAAGAACGTCGGCGGCTTTCTTCATAGTATCTGAGTCTGACTTTGAACCAAGAAATATCGCTACTTTCATATAGCTGAATTTAGCACAAAGAACCGTCCCTTGCAATACAATGTCTACCAAGCTGAATCTGGGGCTGTCCTAGAAGTTATTAAAGACTTCAAAAAG
Source organism: uncultured Treponema sp. (assembly GCA_964554745.1). Lineage (GTDB taxonomy): Bacteria > Spirochaetota > Spirochaetia > Treponematales > Treponemataceae > Treponema_D. Next base: position 5,919 of record CAZKPZ010000132.1, read on the forward strand.
GGCAGCCTTTTTTATGTT
>CAZKPZ010000133.1:0-5927 GCA_964554745.1 uncultured Treponema sp.
GTGAGGGAGTGCAGATTCTGGCCGGAGCGATAATAAATACAGAATCCGTCATCGGGGCGGATACAATCATCAACACAAAAGCCTCGATTGACCACGGCTGCACAATCGGACGCCACGTCCACATCGCGCCGGGCTGCACCTTGAGCGGCTGTGTCACGGTCGGAGACAATACGCATATAGGAACCGGAAGCTCCGTCATCCAAGGCATAAATATAGGTTCCAACGTCCTGATAGGGGCAGGAAGTGTCGTGGTGCGGAGTATCCCAGACAATACAAAAGCCTTTGGAGTTCCTGCGAAGGTGTCTAAACAGTTTTATACGTTTTTTATGCGCAACTTTCAGAATTTTATGCAGCGTTTCTTTGATATTGTGTTCAGTGGTCTGGCGATAATTGTTCTTTCGCCGCTTCTTTTGATCTGCATGCTCATCCTGCTCTGTACCGGCGAGCATGAAGTCTTCTATCTGCAGCGCCGTATGGGAAGGGGCAACAGGCCGTTCGGAATAATAAAATTTGCCACGATGCTGAAGAACAGCATTAACATGGGGGCAGGGGACGTCACCGTCCGTAACGACCCGCGGATTTTGCCTTTCGGTAAAATCCTCCGCAAGACAAAGCTTAATGAGCTGCCGCAGCTGTTCAACATTTTCATCGGCCAGATGAGCATCGTCGGATGGCGGCCGCTTGTGGTTGATTCTTATGATATGTATACGGATGAGGTGAAAAGTTATCTGAGCAATGTCCGCCCGGGCTTATCCGGCGTAGGTTCCATAGTTTTCCGCGACGAGGAGAAGTACTACCAGGATCTGCCTGACCCCCATGAGTTTTATGACAATGTAATCAGACCTTACAAAGGGCAGTGCGAGATATGGGCTGCACAGCACCGGGGGCTGAAATTGTATTTCCAGGTAATAATCCTTACGGTTATTTCTGTTATAAGACCAAATTGCAATCTGTACCTCAAGTGGTTCAGGGGACTGCCTGAACGCCCCGTGGAACTGCCTTTGTAAAGTAATATTTGTCGTTAAATAGTCATTACTTTTTGTTGCTTTGTTTAGAAATCTGTGCTATATTTAAATTCAAAGGAGGCGGGATATGACACAGGTTCAACAGCTGTTAAAAGGTTTTGTTCCGGTGACAATGTTCAACCGTGGAAAAGCTTCTCAAATTTTTGACAGACTCCACAAGGAAAACAGGCTCATTGTTCTCAAAAACAATCAGCCGTCAGCAATAATCCTTTCCCCGACTGAATATGAAAGACTCACAGAAATAGAAGAAGACTATGCGCTGATGCTTGAAGCTCAGACCCGTCTTGAAAAAAATGCTGGAACGCCCGGATTGAGTGAAGGTCAGGTAATTAAAGATCTTGGACTCACAGAGGAAGATATCGAAAACGCAGAAGAGCCGGACTTTGAATGAATTGGACTTTGGAATATCTGCCGGAAGCAGAAGATGAATTAAGAAATCTTGACGGCTCCGTAAAAGCCCAGGTTGTAAAAGGTATCCGAAAAGTTCTGCAGAATCCGCTTTCAAAAAAAGAAGGCGGATACGGTGATCCTCTTGGTAATAAAGGCAAAAACGACTTAACAGGATTATTCAAAATCAAATTCCTGAAAATCGGAATAAGAGTTGTCTATAAAACAATGGTGATTCCTGAAAAGAATATAATGAAAGTAATTGTCATATCGGCAAGAAGTGACAACGAAGTTTATGATTTGGCAGGAAAGAGACGAGACAGTAACAACTTTTAGTCCGTCAATCAATCCGATATAAGTTCATAATATTAATCGTTTCTCATCTGAAAATAGATTTTAACTAAGGAAAATTCTCTTGACAGACAACATACTCCCACTCATAGGCCGAAAGGAGCCGCTTCTCCGTGAGGACATTGCGAAGAACGAAAAAGCGCTCTCGGAAATCGTGGCCAACTCGAAATTTCTCGTAATCGGCGGTGCCGGCTCAATCGGCTCTGCAGTGTCGAAGGAAATCTTCAGCCGCAACCCGAAGCTTCTTCATGTCGTTGACATTTCCGAGAACAACATGGTGGAGCTTGTGCGCGACATCCGCTCGTCCATCGGCTACGGCACGGGCGAGTTCGCCACATTTGCGATTGACTGCGGCTCGGACATCTTCGATTCGTTCATCGCGAACGGTCCCAAGTACGACTATGTATTCAATCTGTCTGCCTTGAAGCACGTCCGCTCTGAAAAAGACCCTTATACGCTTATGCGTATGATTGATACAAATGTCTTTAATACAGATAAGACAATGTGCCAGGCGCGTGACATGGGGTCAAGGAAATACTTCTGCGTCTCCACCGACAAGGCGGCAAACCCGGTGAACATGATGGGCGCGAGCAAGCGTATCATGGAGATGTTCCTTAACCGCCGTTCCGTCGAGATGCCGGTGAGCACGGCACGTTTTGCGAACGTGGCGTTCAGCGACGGCTCGTTGCTCTACGGATTCAACCGCCGCCTTGAGAAGAACCAGCCCTTGAGCGCGCCGGACGATGTGCGGCGCTATTTCGTCACTCCCAAGGAAGCCGGGGAGCTTTGCCTTATGAGCTGCCTGCTCGGAGAGAACCGCGACATATTCTTTCCGAAGCTGAACGAGAACTTGAACTTGGTGACATTCTCTTCCATCGCAGTTAAGTATCTTGAATCCCTCGGCTATGAGCCTGTCGAATGCGCGACTGAGGACGAGGCTCGCTCTCGTGTTTCCGAACTTAAGGCGGAGCACAAGTATCCTGTCTACTTTTTCAAGAGCGACACGACCGGCGAGAAGGACTTTGAGGAATTCTATGTTGCGGGCGAGAAGCTTGACATGAACCGCTTTGTGTCGCTCGGCGTAATAAAGAACGACGTGGACTTTGATGAGACAAAACTGCGTATGTTCCGCGGTGCTGTTGAAGAGATGCGGCAGAAGGGTGTTTGGTCACGTGGGCAGTTGATAGACTTGTTCAATGCTATGATTCCGAATTTCAACCATAAAGAGACCGGCAAGTTCCTTGACGGCAGGATGTAAACAGGCTCGGAAAATGAAAGTTCTGGTTCTTGCCAACAACGACGTGGGCTTGTATAAATTCCGGCGGCAGCTGTTAGAGGCAATGGTTTCAAAAGGATATGAAGTCGTCGTTTCCGTGCCGGAAGGTGATTTTTCGGAATCCATAAAAGCGACAGGATGTTGCCTTGTTCCTATTGAATTTAACCGGCGTGGTAAGAATCCTCTCGGGGATTTAAGACTTCTAAATACCTATAAGAGATTATGTAGGAAGTATCACCCTGATATCGTTTTGACATATACAATAAAACCGAATATTTATGGCGGTCTAGCAGCTTCAAAATATCACATTTCGTGTATCGCAAATGTCACCGGCTTGGGAACGTCTATAGAAAATGACGGTCTTTTAAAAAGAATTTCGCTTTTGCTGTATCGAATCGGATTAAGTCATGATGATGTGGTCTTCTTTCAGAATCTGGAGAATGAGCAATTTTTTGTATCGGAAAAAATTGTATTTGGCAGACATAAGCTTCTTCCTGGTTCGGGCGTAAGTACAGCGGACTATCCGGCTCAACCCTACCCAATCTATGAGAAATACGGTGATGTCTTTCTTTTTGTCGGACGTGTCATGCGTGACAAGGGGCTTGAGGAGTTCGTGGAAACAGCCAGACGCATAAGGACGGAATATTCTGGTACCAGATTTATGGTTGTTGGCGCGTTTGACGAAGACTACGTGGAATATATACAAACTGCACAAGTCGACGGATTCATAGAATATCTCGGTCAGCAAAGGGATACCCTGCCGTTTTATGCGCAGTGCAGCGCGGTGGTTCTGCCGTCCTATCACGAGGGGATGGCAAATGTCTTGTTGGAGGCAGCTTCCTGCGGACGGCCTGTTCTTGCCTCAAATATCCCCGGTTGCAGAGAGACTTTTGATGAAGGAATAACGGGAATAGGTTTTGAACCGAGGAATGTTGAAAGTCTCGTGGATGCAATAAAAAAGTTTATCGATATGCCTTACGAAAAAAAAGTTGCGATGGGCAAGGCTGCACGCAAAAAAATGGAAAATGAGTTTGACCGTCAGATAGTTGTTGACGCGTATTTGGAAGAGATTGAGAGAGCTGCGAAATTGTCAGTTTTCTAAAAATAGGAGTAAATAAATATGTCTTACACATCTTTGTATGATGATTTAAAATCAAAGAAAGAGTCGCTTGCCCTCGTGGGGCTAGGTTACGTCGGAATGCCGATTGCAGTTGAGTTTGCCAAACGCGGACTGAATGTCATCGGCTACGACTTCAATGCGGAAAAAATCAAGCTATACCAGAAAGGAATAGACCCAACACACGAGGTAGGCGACGAGGTTATAAAGAACACGACGTTGCGCTTCACGGCTGACGGGGCAGAGCTTTCAAAAGCCAAGTTCGTCATCGCCGCTGTTCCGACACCGGTGAACGCCGACCACACGCCTGACCTAACCCCGGTGGAGGGGGCAAGCCGTACAATCGGAAAGTACCTCACCAAGGGAACAATTGTCGTGTTCGAGTCTACGGTATACCCCGGCGTCACGGAGGATGTCTGTGTGCCGATTATGGAAAAGGTGTCGGGCTTGAAGTGCGGAACTGACTTCAAGGTGGGATATTCACCAGAGAGAATCAACCCCGGCGACAAGGTTCACCGATTGAGCACAATCAAGAAGATTGTCTCCGGTATGGATTCGGAGACCCTTGAGACAGTTGCTAAAGTTTATAGTATTGTCGTGGATGCCGGTGTGTACAAGGCCGAATCCATAAAGGTCGCCGAGGCTGCAAAAGTCATCGAGAACAGCCAGCGCGACATCAACATAGCCTTCATGAATGAGCTTTCTATTATCTTCCACAAGATGGGTATCGACACCAAGGCCGTCCTTGAGGCTGCCGGGACAAAGTGGAATTTCCTTCCGTTCAGACCTGGGCTTGTCGGCGGCCACTGCATAGGCGTTGACCCCTACTACCTTACCTACAAGGCAGAGGAGCTGGGCTACCACTCGCAGGTAATTCTTTCCGGGCGGCGCATAAACGACGACATGGGGGCGTGGGTTGCGCAGAGCCTTGTCAAAGAGCTTATCGCAAACAGCATCCCAGTCCGTGGGGCAAAGGTTGCGATTCTCGGTTTTACGTTCAAGGAGAACTGCCCGGACACAAGAAACACCAAGGTCATCGACATCTATAAGGAACTGAACGAGTTCGGCATCACACCGATTGTGGTTGACCCGCAGGCTGATGCTGCAGAAGCAAAACGTCTTTACGGAATTGAATTCCAGACAATGGCGGACGTAAAGGATTTGGACGCCGCCATGATAGCCGTTCAGCACAGCGACTTTACAGGCCTGAAATCCGAAGATATCGCAAAGTTCTTTAATGCTAAACATGGCACAAAGGTGTTCTTTGACTTAAAGGGAATGTTCAAGAAAGAGGAGTTCCCTGCTCCCGCCTGGGACTACTGGAGGATGTAGAAAATGAAATATACTGAGCTTGATTTTCCAAAGGACAGCCTTTTCCTTGTTACAGGCGGTGCGGGCTTCATAGGCTCCAACTTGTGCGAGGCGATTCTTAACCTTGGCTACCGTGTTCGCTGCCTTGACGATCTTTCCACCGGCAAGCAGGAGAATGTCGATTTATTCTTGGGCAATCCCAACTATGAGTTCATAAAGGGCGACATAAAAGACCTTGACACCTGTATGAAGGCCTGTGAGGGCGTTGACTATGTAATGAGCGAGGCCGCGTGGGGGAGTGTTCCGCGCTCCATAGAGATGCCGCTGTTCTACTGCGCAAACAATATCCAGGGAACGTTGAATATGTTGGAGGCCGCGCGGCAAAAGGGGGTTAAGAAATTTGTATACGCCTCTTCATCTTCCGTTTATGGTGACGAGCCGAATCTGCCCAAGACCGAGG
>CAZKPZ010000134.1:0-5916 GCA_964554745.1 uncultured Treponema sp.
GTCCTGTAAAGCCATATTTTTTCATAAAACTGTAGACTTTTTCATCGTCCGCACTTTGCCATGCAATGTTCGATATTGAAAGTCTAAAAGAACTCATTTTGTGTCTCCTTGAAGATTGCGTGGATTTTCCACAAAGGTCTTTATCTCGTGCAAAACCTGCTCTTTTTTCGCAATGTAAGGAGAGCCTTCTTCCCCGCCAAAAAGTGCGGCGTAATTCGTGCGGTAATCGTACGAAGGAATTGCCTTGTTGAGTTCGTTAGTGAACTTTTTTCCGTAAACATACTCATAAATCTCCGCCGCACTCACAGGCTCTGTCGCAAGGTGAAGAAGCGTCAAATTGTTTTTTAGCGCAGTTTCGATGTCGCGCCAAAGGTTTGCGAGATTGTAAAACTGATACTTTGCACGGCTGTCCGTGAACAAAAGCGACGTAAAGCCAAGCCGTTCAAACTCCGCCTTTAGCGAAAGAAAATCCTCGCCACTCGCTTGACACTGGTAAAAGCCATTCTCCTGCTTTTCATAAAACTTTTTTATCAAAGAAGACTTTTCGCCGAGTTCCAAAAACTTTTTCTCTGCAAGCATTGAAGGCACTATCGTCATCATATCAAAGATGAAATTCTTTTTTAGTCCTTTTCCAAAAAGAGCGGGAAGCCTCACAATCAGCGCGTCAGGGAAGTTTTTTTGCACCTCGCGCTCTAGTCGCAATCGGTTCGCGCCATAAGCCTCGCTCCTCTCGCTGCTGATGACTGTGCTTTCCATAACTCCGCGCGTGTCGGCGATTACATCAATCGTGGAAATCAGCACAAGTCGCTTGGGATTTATCGCCTTTATGTTGGAAAGAGCCTTTGAAACTTCATTCCAATCGCCTTCTGGGGCGGAATTCGCAAGAAACTTCGCCGCCTTTACACCCGCATAAACGAGGAGGTCTGGGCATTTTCCAAAAGAATCCTGAATGTTCGTGGAATGAAAAAGTCCGTCAAAGTCCGCCTCGCTCGCCAAATTTCCGCCGACAAAGCCTGTAGAGCCAACTAAGAATCTTGTCATTTTAGTGCCTCCGTTTCGGCTTTAGCAAAATAGATGTCCTCAACACTCGCATTGCTCGGAATGTTGAGAGTGAACTTTTCAAGTTTGCCCGAATACCAGGCTATTTCGCTACTTACTCGTATGCGGTAATACTTTGTTCCTTTAGTGAGATTGAAATTGTATTCAACAGGTTTAGAGAATTCTGTACTAGAAAAAATAATTTTCGCTCGTGAAGTTCTGTCCGCATTCACTTTTAAGATAAGATAACATTCTTTCCCCAAAACATCAGCGGGGATTTTGTTTTCACTTTCACTCAAACTTTCAGAAAGACGCTCCAAGTCCGCTGTCTTTTCTGCGGCATATTCTCCCCAAATGCCCGGAATGTAGTCTAAATCGTGAACATAGCATTTTTCATCGCAATAATCATAGGTCGAAAGAATGTCGTAGCCTTCGCCTCGCGCCTTTTTCTCCAAGTCGTCATGCTCGCTCTTCCTGCACCAAACCGCCGTATCGCTAAAAGAGCAAAGCGGCTCATAGTTTTCGCAAATGTATTCTGCAATCAGATAATAGCGGTCGCTGTTCAGAATTTTATCTAAAAAGAAGTTAAAGTATTTTTCCTTTTCGACAATGCGAAGCGGCATAAAGACAAACGGAATGTCTTTTTCTTTCACTTGATTAAGGAACTGTAGTTGACCTTTCTTTCCGTTCACCATTCCGGGACTTTGGTTTACATACGCAGGGTGTCTCTTGTCGGTAAAAGCGTAAAGAAGCGAGTCATTTGTAAAATCCAAGAACGTTTTTTCATCTTCTGGGAAAAAGAGCGATACGAATTTTCTTGCTTCTCTTATGTACTGCAAATCTTGCTCTCGAATCGTCCTTGCGCTAGTCCTCTCGCTCCTCAGAGATTCTGTAACGCCGTGAATTGTCGAGAGTGGATTTGTAGGTGCGGGAAAATCTTTCTTTTGAATAAAACTTTTTCCCACGCAAAAAAGCGAAAGAAGCAAAAAGAGAAGCGCGGGAACTGTTCTTTTCAATTTTGGAAGGAAGTATAGTGCGAAAACCAACATCAAAAGGAACGTGATTCCATAAGCAACTGAAGAAAGAGAGGCTATCGTATGGCGAATAATTGTCCGCTGAATGTTGAAAATGTAGGCAAGCACAAAATACACGACAAAAAATGCCTTCTCATCTTGCATTAGTTTTTCTTTTCCGACTTTTACTAGGCGAATCGTGCAGAGCGTGAAGATTATCGGAAGAATTATATAGACCGAACCTGAAATGACAGTCCAAGCCGCAATTTTTAAAAGCAGAGGAAAGCGACCTTTGTCCATATTGACAAGTTGCCCGCATCCCCAGTGCTGATTTGAAAGAGAGGCGGTCATAAAATTAGAAAAAAATTCCCCGAAATCTCTCCCAGTTACCGCAAAAAAGGCAAAAAGACCTGCAAGAAAAATTCCCGCAACGAAAGCACCCGCACAAAGTAGGCGGAAAACGTCCTTCTTGCTTTTTGTGAAGCACAGATAGAGAATTGCACAGACCACGCCCGCCATTCCGAACGAAACGCCGACATCAAGTTTGAAAAGACAAGTCCACAAAAATAGAAGAGCCAAAGCGATGTCCGTCTTGAAATTAGCGTGCTTTCTCCAATAGAGGAGATACGGAACGAACAAAAGCCCGATATAGCCACCAAGTTGATTCAGTGGCGCAAGGGCTATCGCCAAAAATGCGTACTCTTTTTTGACAAAGCACTTCAAAAGAAAGTAAATGCCGATTACCGCCGCCGTTCCAGTCAAAATATAGCCGTAAGGACCAAAAAGTGCGCCTACATCGTCATTGTTAAGTAGATGATAGATGAAGCCACCTATGCTGCTTGAAAGCATGTGTGCGTCAAAATTGTCGATTAGCGGAAGTCCCAAGCCGTGAATCATGTCATAAATCGCCCTACCGTGATTTGAATCTTCAAAGAAATCCACTTTGTAATTGTTGACGAGGACTCGAACATTTCCCAAAAGGGCAAAGCCTACAGCCGCAAAGTCAAAGAAATGCTTCGTCTCTTTTTCTTCCTTGCAAGCGAAGAATCGAATTGCCGAAATCGCGCAAGACGCAAGAAATGGCAAAGTCAGTAAATACGCGCTCAGCATTATTCCGTAAGTCCTGAGAGTGTACATGATTTCAATCAAAAGCCATTCAAAAATCGGGAATAGTGCGAACGGAAAGAGTGCGTATTTCGTCTGCCCGCTGTATTTTTCTCTATCCGACAGAAGATAGATTCCACCTGCAAGTAAAAGCCCGACAACGAAATACGCAAGATTTGCTACAAGAGGATTGAATTTTGAAACAAGTGGCACGGTAAAGCAAAATGATTCTGAATACACGAGGAAAAAAGTCGCGTACAGCGAAAGTAGCGAGCAATTTTCTTTTTTGAATCGCAAGCGGTAAAAAAGTAGCGCAATGACCAAAACCGCGCCCACTGAAAGCATATACGCGCTTTTTAAGTTCAGCAAAATCCAAGAAAGAACAAGAATTCCGCAAAAAAACGAATCGCCCTCAAGTTTTTTGAGTCGCGTTTCTTGCAAAGCCTCAAAGTTTAGTTTCAGTCCAAAAGTTTTTATTGCCGAATAGCAAAATAGAGGCAACAAGAGCAAAACATACGTGTAATAAAACCTTACGTTTTTCGCCTCGTCAACATTTCTTGCACTCGGCATACTCAAAACTGTGTCGCGAAAATCCGTTACAGGAAATTTCTGCGTCAAGATTATAAACGCTCCAACTAGTATAAGAGCCGAAGTTAGTGCAAAAAGCAATCGAAATGCGACCGATTTTTGATTTTTACTAAGTTCTTGCATTTTCTCTTTACTCCTCTTACTTTGTAAGTTTCTCTATGCTTTCAAAACTGTATTCTGTCCGCCTAAAACTCAAATCAACGAGAATCTGCAAATACTTGATTATTATTGTGAGTATTCCGAACAAGCCGAAGAACGCGAGTGAAAGAAAGAGAATTGTGGTTGTCCAGCCAGCGATGGGGTGCTTTGTGGCATAGATGTAGAGAGTGTAGGCTGCCATAAAGATAGAAATTAAAATCATAAAAACTGTCATATTCCGTGCGAGCGAGTAGCCTGCATGGGTGAACAGCACAAGCGTGTCTTCTGCAAGAGTGCGGCGGTAGCGTTTCGCCTCGCGCGAGATTTTCCGTCTTTTTTCAGCACTAGGCTTAAAAAGCACTTGTGAAGTCGAAAGCCCGCAGTTCAGATATACACCCTTGCGGTATGGAACACGGCGATTCATCTCGTTTATTCTGTTGATTGCGCGGCGGCTCAAGATTCTGAACGTTTCCGTTCTCATAGTCTTGTGTCCTTCAGAAAAATGCGAATAGACTGAATAGAAGATTTTTGACGAAAGCCTCTGTCGACCCACTGGAACGGCACTTACGATGTCGAATCCTTCAAGTACTTTGCGGTAAACTTTCATAATGTTCTCGCTTGTGCAGTCGCTCGTAACTTCGTCAATTTCCAAGACAAAATCGCCGATTGCAAGGTCAACTCCAGCATTCATCGCAACTTCAAGACCGTGGTAATAACTCAAGTTCAGTATTGAAATTGCACTCGTCTTTGCCGCGTCCTTCACGCTCTTAATTTTCGCGTTACTGTCGTCGGTGGAAAAATCATTCACGAGAATAATCTCTGAATGTTCAAAATTCTCTTCCAAGGTAGCAATAAGACCTCTCAAAAATGAAGGAAGAGCCTCGCTGTCATTGTGGACATACACGACAGCGGAAATAAAATTCTTTTCTCTGCTTTTAATCTCATCGTTATTCATCTAGCACCTCGTCAAGGTCATACACTGTATTTATTTTGCCGGAAAGCACGCTTATGAATGTTGGATTAGTCGAAAACCGCCGTATCACCGTCGGGCGCGAGTCGTCTATCTCTGAGCTTTTGAGGATTGGCTTCATTGAAAAAAGGGAGCTTTTGTAGGAAAACTCATATTTATCATTCAAGTATTTGCGGGCAAGGCTTGACATATAGGCAAATGCCGTATCTGGCTTTGCAGGGCAGTCATTGCAGTTGCCAAGTTGGGCCGGAGAACAAAAGCCTGCGCTTCTTGCCTGGCAGTCAAAAGTCGGCAATACGTCATAGCTTGTGGAATGTGGCGTAAAGGTGACGCTTGTAAGGGAATGGCAGCCGGTCTTTCCGAAAGGCATGATTGAAAAGAAAGGCCCGTCCATCACGGTGATTCCATATTCCTTTAGCTCAGCGTTCACATCACAGAGGATTATCTCGCACAGCTCGTACTTTATGCCGAATTTCTCGTAGCCCAGAAGATTTAAAATCTCGTTGGAAGCCGCATAAGTTGCATTCAGCAAAAATGGGGCTTTATATTCGGTCTTGTTGTCCGCTGTTATTTTGTAGGAATCACTGAGCTTTTCTATTGCCCGAATCTTTACACCATAGGTAATCTCAACATTTTTCAGCGCAGAAAGTTTTTCAAGAAAATAATCTTTCAGAATCATCGCGTCATAAGTGTATTCGCGTGTCAAAAATGCTCCGTCACACATTCCGTCCTTGAAAAAACTGTTCGGGTTCAGCTCCTCGCAGGGGATGGCCGCCGCCTTGCAGAAATTCTTGAACTGCTCTCCGTTACTCCACGAGTAGCGGCTTGACGTTGCATAAATCTTTTTGAACTCCCTGTTTATGCAAAAGTCAAAGTCCCTGTTGAACCGCTCAAAATATCCTGCGGACTTTAAGGCTGTGGAGACCGAGCGCGGGTAGTGGTAGCCCTGATGGACTCTTGCCTGATTTATATAGGTTGCCCGGGTAAAGGGTGCATTGTCATGCTCCAGAACGAGGACTTTCTGATTTTTGCTTGCACAGCGCAGAGCGGAGTATAAGCCGTACA
>CAZKPZ010000135.1:0-2853 GCA_964554745.1 uncultured Treponema sp.
TAGAAGAATCTTTTGCGATATATGGATCCAGGTTCAAAAGAAGGTTGTTTTCCATATACATCTGGACTGTGTTTGAGTGCATCCAGAATACGTCCGGCATCTCTCCGCCGGAAGCGCCGGCTTCAAGCAGTGTCCAGTAGTTATCCCAGTCTACGACTTCGATGCTGACCTTTACGCCGCTCTTTGCGCTCCATTCGTCAGCAATCTTCTGCAGACCTGCGCGCTGGTTGTTATCCCAAATATTTACCTTAATCAGGTTGGTGGTAAAACCTTCTCCAATCTTTACTTCGCCAGAAGCTGCAGCCGGTGCCTTTTTGCCGCAACCCGTAAAAGTAAGAGCCATAGCAGCTGATGCAAGCAAGACTCCTAATGCAATTTTTTTCATAATTCCTCCGCGTTTAATTGTTGGATTCCGTCTGGTCAGACGATATACCAAATTGATTTTCTTACATTTAAGTCTAGCACGCTTTAAGCAATTGTGAATGTACGAATTATTTCAAATTTATACCATTTTGAGATATTATGAGCAATTATGTAAAAATCATACCTAAAAATGATATATTTTGAGTCAAAGAAGCTCCAATATATTGCAATTTGCGACTTATATCTTTATAGTAAAAAGGAGACATTCAGAAAATGAATAAAGACAATTTTTATATATTTCCGAGTGATAATTTTGTTGATCTGATGCTCTACCAGTGCGGCTGGGAAAAGTGCGAGAGCGGGCATTCTTTTGGTCCCACAACCCGCAACCACTATCTCTTTCACTATGTGGTAAACGGCAAGGGCACACTGCTGGCGAACGGTCCCAGAGGAACGGAGAACACATTTCAGATAAAGGGAGGCCAGGGCTTTTTGATTTTCCCCGGGCAGATTACCACGTATTTTGCGGACAAAGACAGTCCCTGGGAATATACCTGGCTGGAATTTGACGGACTTAAGGTAAAAGAAGCCCTTGACCTTATGGAGCTTACAAAGGACGCTCCTGTGTATTCCACAAATGACCGGCGTGCAGCAGACTGCCTGCTGAGCGAGATGAACTATATTTCGCACAACAGGGATGAATCACCATTCAACATAATCGGGCATCTGTATCTGTTCCTGCACTACCTTACGGCCTCCTGCCACAGGGCGAATGCCGTGCGCAGTACAAAACTGAGTGACTTCTACATAAGGGAAGCGATTAATTTTATTGAGCAGAAGTTTTCGACGGATATCAGTGTGGAAGACATTGCCGGGCAGGTAGGCGTGAACCGCAGTTATCTGGGCAAAATATTCAAGAGCAGCCTTGGAAAGTCTCCAAAGGAATTTTTAATCAGCTACAGAATGTCAAAGGCTCTGGAACTGCTCAAGAACACGGAATTGTCCATTGCGGATATCGGGCAGGCTGTGGGATACGAGAACCAGCTGCATTTTTCACGTGCGTTCAAGAACGTGTACAACATGTCGCCCCGCAAATGGCGGAACGAGCAGCACTAGCAGACTTAAAGGCTAGTCTTCAAAGTTGCCGGAGCGCAGTTCTTCTGCAATGCGCAGCCAGCTTTCGTAGCGCAGGGGGCTTATTTCCCCCTTGTCTACGGCCTGTTTTACCGCACAGCCCGGCTCGCTCTTGTGAGAACAGGACATGCCAAACTGACATTTACCAAGGAACGGCTTGAAGTCCCGGAAGTTGAGCGCAAGGTTCTCTGCAGAAATATCGTGCAGCAAAAAGCGGCGGACGCCCGGTGTGTCTATTATATCTGCCTTTACACCGTGTATGCCGCCGGTAAGGGCTTCGTCTATCTTTATGTGCATGAGGGAGCCTTTTGTCGTAGTGTGCGTGCCGCGCCCATACTTTTCTGAAAGGCTGCCGGTTCTGAGCACAACGGAATTATCCAGCACATTCACGATGGAGCTTTTGCCAACGCCGCTCTGCCCCACCAGCGCAGACAACTTGCCTGAAAGCAGAGAGACGAATTCTACCATGCCTTCGCCGGTCTTTGCGCTTATCTTCAGCACCGTATAGCCGATTTTTTCCCAAGTTTCAATCTGCTCTGTAAACAGCTCGTTGTCTGCATCCCGTAAATCCCATTTATTGCATACGATTACCGGAGTTATGTTCTCATATTCAGCCTGTGCAAGCGCACGGTCTATAAAGCGGGGACGGAACGGAGGTTCGTCCGGAGTGGTGACAATAAGCAGATAGTCCAGGTTCGCCGCCATAAGCTGCGGCAGACGCTTTTTGATGTTCCACCGCACATACTCGTTTTTACGCGGAACAAGTGAAATGATGCGCGCCTTGTCGGCAGACACCTCGTCCAACTCCACCACATCGCCCGGTGCAAGCGGATTGTAATAGGATTGTTCGGATTTTAGAACCTTGCCCTTTATCGGGCAGTCGCGGACAATGCCGTCTTCACAGTCCACCTCAAAAACATTCTTGGTACCGTTTAAAATCGTTCCTCGCATACAATGCTCCAATTTTGAAACAAAAAAGGAGCATTGTCAAGATTGAAACTCGGCGTGAACGTCAGGATGCGGCAAATATGCTGTTTATACTAGAAACAAGTTCTTCCTGGGGCAGGGACTTTAAAATGTACTTGCGCGGATGCACCTTAAGAATCTTGGTGACAGTCTCCTTGTCGTCTTTTGCTGTAAGGAACACGATGGGCACTTCGTTTGTCAAGGCACTTTGCTTGAGAATTCGGTAGGTCTCAAGCCCCGAAAGCCCCGGCATCTCATAATCCAAAAGCACAAGGTCAACGAATTCATTCTGCTTAAGGAAAGAAATGGCCTTGATGCCCGAATCGACATTGTAGACAATGTACTGAGAAGACAGCCACTTCTTTAGAACCTTTACCTGCTCGGAGTCAT
>CAZKPZ010000135.1:2863-5878 GCA_964554745.1 uncultured Treponema sp.
CAATAAGCAGACGCTTCTCGCCTGAAACTTTGCCGCCGCGCTCGCAGAGCAAGTCCAGCTCCTCAACGATATTCTCCACCTTTGCAGGCTTTTTGAAAGTGCCCATAATCATAGAGGGGTTAATACAGCGGTTGGCGAATTTTATCTCTTCCTGAGAGCCTATGATATACAGATACATTTTTTCACGCAACATACGGAAGTTCAAATAGGTAAGAACATTATCTGTTACACGCTCATAGCCGTCAATGTACAAAATGCAAATCTCCGGCATGTCCTTCACTCTTGAAAGCGAAGTCATATTACCGTCACAGCAGACTGTCTTATAGCCGGCCTTATCCAGTTTCTGCAGAAGCGATGTAACCAAAAAATCCTGACTCTGTCCCAAAATAAACAAAACACTTTTTTCCATAAAAAACCTCCTGTGTTTCCACAATATCTATATATAAAATGCTAAAGGGCAGCCTTTTCGCTCTCTATCAAATTTTGTATGTACTGCAAGTTCCCCTCCTTTAATGCAGTTTTTACCTTCTCCAAATCCTCACTGCTTTTTCCGGCAGGAAGCCTCTCTTCGCCCAATGCCTCAACAAGTTTCATGGCAGAACTGAAATCCTGGCAGTTAGCACATTCCAAGATACTGGTAAGAGCATCCTGATACTCGGTCTGGGTAAGCCCTTCATTTTCAGTTTTTTTCATCTCCTCTGCCTTTGGAGCAAACTGCCTGAGTTTTTGCTTATAACTCCTTAAAAAATCTAGCAGCTCCGGCGTCTGTTCGTGTATCTCGACAGCGTTCTCTTCGTCTCCGAATTTTTCAAGCTTAGCCGCCATTGCAGACAGTTTGGCGGCACCGATAAAGCGCGCCGTGCCTTTCAAGGCATGCACTTTTATCGTAAATTTCTTTATATTCCCCTCCGCCTCGTATTTTTCAATCAAGTCGGCAGTCTCGTCCACGCTGGCATAGAATTCAGCGGCTACATCCATGAATAAGTCTTTGTCACCGCAGGCTTCAATAGCCGCCGCCAAGTCAACACCGTCTATATGCTCCAAGTCAATCTCATCTTCCGCGCCGCTATCCACGCCGGCAGTAACAGGCTCTGCGCCCGGCGGATAGACCTTACTTGAGTCAATATATTTTATGAGCATGTCTTCCAGCTTGTTGCCGTCTACCGGCTTTGGCAGATAGTCGGTAAAGCCCGCGGCAAGATAGTGCTCCCTGGAGCCGGACATAGCGTTTGCCGTAAGGGCAATACACGGCGGTACAGGAATGCCGTTAGAGCGGAAATAGCCTTTCATGGCGTTCAGTGTTTCCTCGCCGTCCATGTCAGGCATGCGGTAGTCAATAAAGATAACGTCGTAGTGCTTCTGCATTATGCGCTTGAGGGCATCAAAACCGCTGCCGGCGGTATCAATCTGCACCAGCGTCTTTTTAAGCAGTCCGCAGAACACAGTAAGATTCATAGGGGTGTCATCAACTGCAAGAATAGAGGCTGTCGGCGCATGGAACTTTTCTTTATACAGCTTTTTTTCTTCCGGCTCGCCAAACCGAGAGACGGTGTTGAGTCCGCACGGATACCAGCTGATAACTTTTTGCGGCAAATCAAAGAAGAATCGCGAACCTTTGCCGTATTCACTTTCAAACTGGATGCAGCTGCCCATCTTACCCAGCAGCTCGCGGGTTATCGAAAGCCCCAGCCCCGCCCCCTCGATTGAATAGTTGTTCTTTTCGTCTATGCGCTCAAAAATCCTGAACAGGCGCTCCTTGTCTTCATCTTTTATGCCAATACCAGTATCGCTCACGCTCACGTGCAGGATAATCCGACTCTCTCCTTCTATCTCAAATTTTGGAACGCTATATCCTATTTTGAGCGTCACAGAGCCAGAATTGGTATACTTTACCGCATTGGTGAGCAGGTTCAGTATGCACTGCCTGATTCTCACTTCATCGCCCATGAGCCTTGACGGAATGGAAGGCTGCACGTCTATCTTGAACGCAAGCTTCTTTTCGCGGGCTTTCATGACAATGCTGTTGGACAAATTGTTTACTAAAGAGCGCAGTTCGTATGCCACAGGCAGGATTTCCATCTTGCCGGCCTCAATGCGAGAGATGTCAATCAAATCATTTATGAGCGAGAGCAGGTTGCCGCCGGACTCCTGCAGTTCCGCGGCATACTTCAAGATATCCTGGTCCTTGCACTCACGCAGAATCATCTCGTCCAGCCCCAGAATAGTATTGAGCGGAGTACGGATTTCGTGCGAAATATTCGTAAGGAACAAAGACTTAGCCTCGTTCTTTGCGTTGGCGGCATCAAGCTCGTTCTTGAACTCTTTTTCTTTGATACTCAGATATTTATATTGCTTGTCGCGGGAAAATCCGCCCAGGATAAGCCCGACCGCGGAAATAACAAGGCTGTTGAACAAATCACAGTGAAAAATCCGAGGAGTCTTGTACCAATACGACATTATCAGGCAGAAAATGATGCAGATGTAGTTTATGAGATTCACTCGCCAGGCCTTGTCATACACAAGCATCGGCAGGGCAATGATAGGACACATGGTCACCGAAAAGGGTGTCATCATAGGGCTGCTGAAATTAATAAGCACCGTAAGAATATAAATAGCTACAAACAAGGTATAAATAAACGGAAGCGGATATTTTTCCGGCGTTTTACGGGAAAACAGGATAAAACCTGCCAAAGCGAAGAAAAAGAAGAAGAAATAGATGTAAACGCGACCTTGCTTGGACATAGCATCAACAGAACCGCTCAAGTAGGAAACAGCACTGACTATAGAAAAAAGCGCCATAGTCACGGTCAAGACGATGCTTGACACCCGGAGAATCGAAAAATTATAATCCCTCGACAATTCCTGCTGATATCTTGACGATTCCAGTTTACTAACCATCATCTCAAATCTCCACTTTTTAATCTTTAGTTATGATAATATCGTTTATTTTCACAAATAGCCGGGGCTGTCCAAAAAGAAATGGGCAGCTCTAATTTTTTTTAAATTTACAAGTGA
>CAZKPZ010000136.1:0-5773 GCA_964554745.1 uncultured Treponema sp.
AACATAAAAAAAGGCTGCCCTTTTTGAAGTCTTTAATAACTTCTAGGACAGCCCCATCAGCCATTCAAATGAATGTCAGGCTCTGTTACTAAGCAAGATGTGCCTGTGTTACTAGGCTAGCACTGCCTTACCCCTCTAGGCTAGATGTGTCTGGTGTACTAAGTGGATGTGCCTTGCCCTGCCTAGTAACACAGACTTTCTCTCTTAGTAACAGCATCTCACCACTTGAAATGGGAACATAAAAGCATATAGAATACTGTATTATGAGCAGAACAGCCACCATACAGCGCAACACGCGCGAGACACAAATAGAACTGACATTGAATCTGGACGGAAGCGGGAAGTACGACGTAAAGAACCCCATAGGCTTTTTCACACACTTGCTTGCATCGTTCTGCAAGCACGGTCTCTTTGACCTTTCAGGCGAGATAAAGGGCGACCTCTGGGTAGACGAGCACCATCTAATAGAAGACACAGGCATTGCCCTGGGGCAGTGCTTTGCAAAGGCACTGGGTGACTGCGCCGGCATTTACCGCTCCGGGTTCTTCATCTACCCAATGGACGAAAGTCTTTTGCAGGCAAGCGTGGACTTCGGCGGACGCGGCTTCTTGGTCTGCGACGCAAAGCTTACCGGACTGCCCCTTGTTTCCATAGGGCAGGACGGCAACAGCGCGAGTTTTCAGACAGACTGCTTTGAGGACTTCTGGCAGGGCTTTGTAAGCTCCGCCAAGTGCAATCTGCATCTGGACACCATACGCGGCAGAAGCGACCATCACAAGATGGAAGGGCTGTTCAAGGCGGCTTCCCGTGCCATACGCGCAGCAGTGGAAATAGACCCCAGACGCAACGGCGAGATTCCTTCAACAAAGGGCGTTATTGCATAAAAACAGGGGCTGTCCAAAAGTACACACAGCCCTACTCCTGACTGAGTGTTTTCCAGGAGCTTTGTGTCGTAGGGCTTCCGTCACCATAGACTACAGTGCATGAAGCTGCGATATTTACAATACCCATGCCGAAGATAGTGGTATAGCTCTCGCTATTACTGGTACCAGACTCCGTAAACATAGTGCTACCAAAGGCAGCTTGTCTCGTGCCAGCTACCTGACCTTCATTACCACTGTATTGCAGATCCTTCGTAAAGGTTTTGCCGCCGGCAGTAATTTTGACATGATAGGTAACACTGTCATTCGCTCCCAGGTTTTCACGAGGATATACGCGAAGGGTGATTCCGATGTTGCTGTAAGATCCATTCGCGGCAGGCGGCGGTACGATTCGATTAAGTGGGATTGTAATGACATTGTCGCTTTTCTTGATGACTTGAGAAACCTCGCCCCCCGAACATTGCGCCGGTAACTTCAGTAAACGTCGCCTTAAAGCTAACGACAATACCCACAGGCACATTATGAACAGTAACACTTCTAGAGTTTTCTGTAATGGCAACTTCCACCTTAACACTGTAACCGGTACCTTTCATTTCCACAACGAGATTTCCATTCCCTACGACAGCACGTGCCGACCTTGCAGAAGCGCTTCCCTTTACAAGCTTCAAACTAAGTCCATTTGTCGTTTCACCAACTTCTTCTGACGAACCGCTCATGCAAGCAGAAAGCACAGTCATCAGCGGGAAAAACAATAGTGCAATAATAAGAAACAAAAAAGAGTGTATGCGTATGTTAGTGGATGGTGGTGAGGGGGGGGCAGATTTCTCATTTTGAACCTCCAGAAAAAGCATATTTTACCAAGCTACTGAATTTATTTTATCGCATGCTATTCTGTTACGTCAAGGAGTTTTCTCGGGATTGGCACTCATTCGCCAACAAAAAGGGGCTGCCAAAAAATAATGGACAACCCCTTTTTTAGACATTCCGCCTTACTCTTTGACTATTCCTTAATTTCAAGGCTGCCGGTCGTGATAAGCTTGCCGCTCTTTCTGTCAAAAAGCATGATGTCACTGCCGGTTATGCCGAATTTTATTTTGCTTCCGATTGCAAACTGGTTCTTGCCAAAAACAACACCGGTCAGCAAGAAGTCCTGTATGCGGATTTTTACGGTCGACTCCATTCCCGTAGGCATGGCGCCGTAAATCTCCCCGGAAACGCCGGCACTGCCGTAAATGCTGATGCATTCCGGTCTGATGCCAAGAACAAAGTCTGAATTGGTCAGCTCAATTTCGCCGTCAAGGCTGCTGTCGTCATCCACGACTTTTGCAATATGATAATTAAAGCGCTCGTCCTTATTGCCTTTTTCCACGTAGCCCTTAACCTTGGCTTTTTCCGCGTGCAGTACTTCGGCTTCTTTTTCGTTTTTATCACGAGTCTCAAACCATTCCTTTACGGAAAGAGAAGCCGACGGCGTAAAGAAAGCTTCCTTGCCGTTAAAGACTGTCAGCTTAAGCTTGCCGTCTGACTGCTGTTCGCCCCTGCCGTTGACAAAATTTATTGAAGGATTACCTACAAAGTCCGCCACAAAAAGATTGTTCGGGTGGCTGTAAACTTCAAGCGGAGCGTCATACTGCTGGAGAACGCCGTTCTCAATCAGACAGATTTGTGTGGCAAGCGTCATGGCTTCCATCTGGTCATGCGTTACGTACACGAATGTTGAACCAGTTTCTACATGCAGACGCTGCAGCTCATAGCGCATTTCAAGACGGAGCTTTGCGTCAAGGTTGCTCAACGGCTCGTCCATAAACAGAACTGTAGGCTCAGGAGCCAGAGTTCTTGCAATTGCGACGCGCTGCTGCTGGCCGCCGGAAAGCTCTGCCGGATAGCGGTCCATGAACATACCGATTTTTACAATACGGGCCACTCTGCGCACAGAAGAATCTATTTCTTCCTTGCTGAGTTTTCTTACTTCGGTTACGACCTTGCCGTTTTCAGTCACCTGGAATTTATCATTCAAGTTCTTGGTCTTTTTTGCGGCATTGACTTTTTCTTCCAAAGAATCAATGGCAGACGACAAATCAGGATTGTTCTCCAGATGATAGGCAAAAAGCTTTTCCGCCGTCATCATTGAAATTGTAAAGGCATCAATGAATTTCAGCAGTGTCTTGTTTTTGTCTATGCCATTCTTCTTGTCGCGGCTTTCGTCAATAACTTTAACCACCGCATCTGGATTCTTAAGGATTCCCGCAAGCTGAGCCGCAGTCATTGCCTCAAAATCACAGCGCGGCATTTCCTCTTTTATATTTGAAAGACCAAACGCAATGTTCTGGTAGACAGTCATGTTAGGCCACAAGGCATAGTTCTGGAACAAGAATCCAACTTTGCGCTTATTCGCAGGAATGTTTATTCCCAGGTTGCTGTCGTAGACAACCTTGTCACCGATTGTAATCCGTCCGCTGGAAGGAGTTTCCAGTCCGGCTATCATACGGAGCGTGGTAGTCTTTCCGCAGCCGGAAGGTCCCAGCAGCGTTACAAAGGCATTGTCATTTATCACAAGGTTCAAGTCTTCCACGCCGTAGAATTTACCCCAGCGCTTTGTTATATGTTCCAATCTTATTTCCGGCATAGGTCAACCTCCAATTCCCTTATCCAGGCTGGCACCTGTAATTTTGTTCACCAGCGTGTTGAAGAATAATATTGTAATTATCAGAATCAAGTTTATTCCGCTTGAGAACGCGTATAAGCCCATCTCGTCAAAATAGTCCAGTGTAGTAGAAAGAATAAAGCCCTGTACACACAGCAGCATAAACAGGCTCAACTCTCTTAGGCAAGTCATGAACGGCAGCAGGTAGCCGCTTATGATAGATGACTTCTGGATAGGAATGATAATTCTAGTCATTCTCTTTATCCAAGGCGTATCAAGGATAACTGCGGCCTCCTCAATTTCCCCTGACAACTGGAGCATAGAGTTTAGCGCACTGCGGCTTGCAAAGGGAATGTACTTTATTGTTCCCGCAATAATCAGCAGTGTATACGTGTTGAACAAGTTTATCTTTTCAGAAGAGAACAAGATGAACAGCGCAGCTCCTACAGCCAGTGACGGCATAAGATACGGCAGGAAGGCCACGGAATTAACGTAGTTTGCCCATTTGCTCCGTCTCTGTTTTGAAACCGCATAACCGATGATTGTTCCGATTGAACCTGCCAGAATAGCACAGGCAAAACTGAGCCACAAGGTTCCAAAGAATGCACTGCGGATTGTAGCATTGTATAGAATTCCCTGCTGTCCGTACATTCCGTTTTCCGTAATATTCTCGGAAGTCAGCCACCATTTTGTAGTCAGGTTATGGATGTCTCCCGTATACAGGAAGGAATAGTCGCCGGGATTCGGCAGGAATGTCTCAAATGCAAATGAGATAATCGGGAAGATACTTGTAATGAACGTGAACACCACAAGAATCACTGCGATAATATATTTGCCGTATCTTCCAAGATTAATCTTTGAAATCTGCCCTGACTTTCCTGTTACTGTCGTATAATTCTTGCGGCTGGTAAGGCTGATTTGGTTCAGCAGCATGATGCCGACTCCGAACACCATCATTATGATTGCAAGAATGCTCGCCTCACCGGTATACTTTGAGTTCATGGAAACATATTTTGTAGCCAGCGTAGTCAGTCCCAGATAGTGCGGAACAGGGTATGACCCCATGGCGTTTCCGAATACAAGAAGAATTGTAGACAGAATGGCGGGCTTCACCATAGGCAGGGTAATGCGCGTCATTATCTTTGCCCTCGGTGTATCAAGAATCGTCGCTGCTTCCTCAAGGTTGGCATCCATATTCCTGAAAATACCGCCAATCAGAATATAGGCAAACGGCGCATAGTGCAGTCCCAGAACCGTCAGAGAAGGGAAAAGCCCCTTGCACCACCACAGCGGCATATTTATATGGAACAGAGAAGCCAACAGACCGTTTGCAGTTCCTGTAACCGCATTTGAGTTAAAAAGATTCTGCCATACAACTGCCAGCGTCCACTGCGGCATGATGTAGGTGAATATAAAAATAGAACTCAGATACTTTCTGAAAACAAGGTTCGTCCTTGTTATAAGAAAAGCAAAAAGACCGCCGTAAATGATAGAAACGGCACAAGTTCCGACTGCAAGTATAAGTGTGTTCTTGAGCGGAAGCCACAGATTTATCTTGGCTACGCGGCTTGTAAACAAATCTATGTAGTTCACAAAGCTGTAGCCGGACGTTCTGCCCGTAATATGCGCGTCTATTGTTCCGGGATGTATCTGTATTGTGTCTTTTATAATGGCGATAATCGGCGCCAATGTCGTAATCGTCAGGACAATTCCAAGCACAAGCAGAATCACGTTATAAGGTTTTGAAAAATACGTTCCAACCTTGTTAACAATTATTCTTGCCCTGCTCACAGTGCCGAAAGAATTAGTTTTTTCCACTGCTGTCTCCAAATTTTTATCCTAAAAAAAGGTGTCCGTAAAGTTCTTTTGAAACTTCAAAGACACCTTATGCAAACTGCAATCAATACAAGCTTATTTGCCTGTATACTTTGAAAGCATCTCTATCCAGCTGCCGACGGTGAATGCGACGGAGCTGCAGTATGCAGGGTCTTCAAGTACGAGCTTGCCGTTCTTTGTCCACCAATCATAGCCGCGGTCATTCTTTGCAGGGAACTTGACCGTAACGCCGTCAGCATCCATTCCGCCCTTTGAGTGATGGAACTTAGCCTCGTTGTCTGCCATGACCTTCGGGTTTGAAGAATAGCCGCCCATGTCCTTGCCCCATGCGGAGAATCCGTCCACGGTGTTCGTCATGTAAGAGATAAAGGCGCATGCAGTCCATGGCAGAGGAGAGTTATCGGTTACGAAC
>CAZKPZ010000137.1:0-5700 GCA_964554745.1 uncultured Treponema sp.
AGAGCTATATCGCCATACGCAAGCTGACGCCAAAGGAATGTTTCCGTCTGCAGGGCTGGTCCTGGAAATGTGAGGATGACCGGTATTTCGACCGGGCGGAGTTCGTCAACTCGGACAGCCAGCTATACAAACAGGCAGGCTTATTCGGAAAAAAATATTATCCCGACTTTTAATAGAAATTTCGATATTTTAATGCTAATTTCAATTTAAAAGACAGGATAATATTTATCATTGTTGGTATTTCATATTTTCCTTAGAATATTTAAAACTTGCTCCTAAAGTTTTTTCTCCAAAATAATTTTATCTTTTCATTTCATGCATGACATTATTCTGTCGAATCAATTATTTTGCTTAATACCTTTTTTATCTTTTTTTCTAACTCTTCCATACTATAATAATTTTCAGAAATATCTACTAATAAGCTTTCTATTTCGCCTAAATCTTTTTGATTTCTTGTTTTTATGCTTTTGTTTATATCTTCAGAAAATTTAATACAAGCATATATTTCTTTGTTCTTCAAATTATGTATAGTAATGGCTGACAAAACAAACTCTAAATCATATTTAAAGGAAATATATTTTCTCATTCCTTGTTTTTGTTTTTTGCTTAAAATATTAGAAATAATTGAATATATAACAGTATCTAATAAAACAAAATCTAATAATGGTTCTTTAAGAAGAAAAATCACAGAATGAGTTTGAGGTATATTTAACCTATATGAAAAAACACTTACAAAAAAGAGTAGTATATATATAAAATAGCGCAATATATTAATTTTTATACATTTTTCCGAAAGTTCAAAAAGCAGTTCTACAAGTTTGTTATCTGAAATTCTTAAAATTATTTTTTTAGCCAACCATAACAAAAGCGGTAAAAAATATGGTATGGAAACATAAAAAATAATCATTGTTAAGAACCTAGTATATTCTTCTGGTTTTATAAGGTCAATATCGACATTATAATTTGATATTGTTTCGGGATAAAGCCCGAGCTTTTCAACAATACCTGCAAAAAGATATGTTAAATATCCGGCAGTAGGTTTAAGAATATCAGCCAAAAAGAAAATTAAATATAACAGTGCAATTATTAATCCTATTATCCCAAAGAACACTGGAAAAACGAATTGAGTTACTAATATCAAACAAATCATCAGAAATATAGTTTTTTTCCATGTCAGAACATCTTTTTCAGTCGGTTTCCTGTTATCAATAAATGTCATTCCCAAAATTAATACTACAAATAGCATAGCACTAGTAAAGGAGATTGAACCCCATTTTCTCATCACCTTTAACAATTCATCAAATATTTCTAAATCAAAAAAACTTTTTTTGAATAAAGCCGAAAAATCGATAATATAATATGTCAATCCACAAGATAATATCAACCCAATGGGAACTGCCGATGCCAACATTAAATATTTAATTCCCTCACTCTTTCTTATGAATTTTGTCTTTTTTTCATTTAATTTCGATGATTTCATATTTACCTCCAGCATTCAATAATCTAAGAATAATAGTAACTCTTTTTCTGTATATATCGTATCAAATAGTCGGAGTAATAACATATTTATAGATTAAAATACAATTCTCGACTATAAATAACCTGAATCGGTGAAACTCAAACCATCACTACAGCTTTAAAATCCACATGATACCTAACTTTCCCGTTCTTACAGATGCTTCATGTTTTTCAACCAATGGGTGAACTGGTTTCAGATAATTTGCCAGTCCGAAACCACAGCGATTATATGGATTCCAGTAATTTGGGGTGTCAGTGAGTTTCACGGATTCAAGTGTCTTCTAAAAGTTAGAAAATTATTTTAGCGTAGCCCGCATAACTTTCTGATTTCTTCATCTGTCGAGTATTGGTCAGATTTTGTGTCACAAGATCCTTTCCAACCATTTAATGTGGCTTTTTCTATTGCTTTACGTTTCATTTCAGAATCAGCATAGGCATAAACTAATACCGTTTCTAGCTGATTGTGCCCTAAGAACTGCTGTAGTTCCGGCAGTTGCATACCATTCCGGTACAGGTGCATGGCCCTGCTATGCCTTAACATATGCGGATGGATTCTGGAAGGAATCTCATCACATTCTTTCCGTGCCATTTCTCCATATTTTTGGATGAATTTTGCTGAACAGTCCGGACTCATCTGTTGGATTGCCCCTTTTCTTTTTATGTAAAACAGATAATCTTCCGGCTTGATGCTGGCAGGATCATGGTAATGTCTCATATATTTTTTCAGATGCTCTGCGGTTCTGTCCTCAAGGGGAAGCACACGTTCCTTGTGGGCTTTCCCATGTAGGAGTACGGTATATTTTCCATTTATTTCACGCAAATCCCTCATCCTGATATTTAATAATTCAGAATTACGTCCTGCCGTATCATACATCAGGATCATAAAGAACAAGTTCCTTATTTCTGTCGTCTTTGTACCATCAGGCTGTGCCAGAAGCGATTTCAGCCCTTTTTCGCTTAAGAAGCCTACAATTTTCTGGTCTTTTGATTTTTGCAGAGGCATCTTGTACGCCTCATTCTGCACATGGAGATTGGAAATATCCATTGAAGCAGCATATCCTGCGAATCCCCTGATTGCTGTCCGCCTTAAGTTTATGCTGGAGCTTTTGCAATGTCTGGCCGTTGAAAGCCATTCCATAAATGTGTTCAGATTTTTTGCAGTAAACTGATCAAAACATATATCTTTTGTTTGTATGCCCAGCTCGGAATTAAAAAAATCAAAGAGCAGATTAAGGGAATCCTTATATGCTTTAATGGTGTTTTCGCTGGCAGTTTTCTGGTTCGGAAGATAAATAGTCAGATAATCTCTGATGTATGTAAAAAATGTGTTGTTTTTGTTTTTCATGCTTAAACCTCCGGTATGATGTCATTAAATCCAGGGGAATACTGCTTCACAGACCAGCAGTCGTAAGCCTGGGTGAGATGGATATAATATGCCGTGTCAGAATAGCATTCATGTCCCATATATGTACTCAGGTATGGAAGCATGGCATACAGGTTCTTTCCTTCTGATATCCATTTCAGCATACACTTCGTTGCGAAAGTATGCCGGAAATCATACAAGCGTGGCCTTTTCTGCATGGAAAGATCTGAGCCGGCCCATATCTCCTGAAATAACTTTTCCAGCCATTGCAGGGAATAGCCATTCCCATCCGGTTTAGGGAAAAAATATGTCCTGTCTTTTGCAAAAACGGATGCCATAATATCAAATTTTTTCATCAGGTCAGTCATTTCTTCCGACATTGCAACATTTCTGTCTTTATGCCCTTTGGATTCTTCGATAAACAATATCCCTGTCTCAAAATTCACATGGTATCTCTTTAATCTAAGGGCTTCTCCCGGTCTTAGGCCGCATGAATACAAAAGACGGAATATCACGGGTGCTGCAAGGTGTCTGATGGACGGGAGGTTAAACGGCTTATGCAGGGCATCAGCCTGCTTAAAAAACAAGACCATCTCTTCGTCTGAATAGATATGGGGAATTCTTTTTTGGGGCTTTCGTCCGATTCCAGATGGAAGAAGGTATGCCTCTTCGCCGCTTCTGATAATGAACCGTGCAAGTTCCCTTATGGCACTCGCACGGTTCTGGAAATGCACAGGTCCCTCATATTGCTTCATGCATCCCCATTCCATGACGATTTCCTTATCCAATACTTTTTTATCAGGAAATTGTTCTGCTGAGAATTTGTCAAACTGCTTTAGGACTCTTTCCATTGTCTCGTAAGAATAGCCGCTTCTCTGTTTTTCGGCTACCAGGGAAATGATCTTATCCGCAAAATTTCCACATGGGACATATTTCATAAAAATTCACCTCGGTTCATCGGAATATGGGCCATTGATGTGCAGCATTCTTTCAACTGTTCTGTATCAAACGATAAATATGCCTTTGCCGACTGCTGGTCCTTATGCCCTAAGATCTGTGTTACCATCGTCAGTTCTTCTCCAGATTTCACAAGTTCAGAACCAAGATGTCTCCTGAAACAATGAAATCCCGTTTTTGTCCCCTCTGGGAAAATAAGGCCGGCCATTTTTATATATTTCTTCAATATATTGTTCAGGGAGCCTTTGTCCGCAAAATTGCCACAAGGGACTTTATGGCGCAGGAACACATAGCCGCATTTGTCGTCAGGCCTGAATTCTTTCATATATCTTTGTATGGAACGGGAGCATTCAGGAACCATGGGGAGAGTGAGCGGAACTCCTGTCTTATGCTGGATGATGTTGATTTCATTTTTATGAAAATCAATATCGCATATCCTTAAATTCACGATATCTATGCTGCGCATCCCGGTCGTTGCAGCAAGCACCATCATCGCATGGTTCCTCCTGTCGATGGGATCATCGTGGTCAGCTGCATCCAGAAGCATTGATATTTCCTCGTTGCTGAATGCGTACTGGAGTTTTCGACGTTTGGAAACCCGAAAGGAGACAGCAGGAAGAAAATCGGCACATTCAAAGGAGGAATCATTCAAATATTTTCCAAAAGCCCTGATATGTGCTAATAGATTTCCCATGCTGCCCGCATAAGATTCTGACAGGGCACTGATAAAATCCAATATGTCCTGTGCAGCAATCTTCCTGATTTCGCATATGTTTCTTTTTTCCCAAAAAACCATTAAGCGTTTTATCAGTCTCATACGATCCCTAAATCGTGAAGGTGTGTTTTCCTTTCTCTCAACAGATGCAAAGTTATCCAAAAGATTTTGGAATTCTTCATTAATCGGACAAGTTTCTTCCCATTTTGGCAGTGCTGCAAAAGAAATCGTTCTTCCGTTGAATGAATCAGACAAGAATTGTGCTGCTTTCCTTCTGGTTTGAAATACCCCAAGGGACAACTTTCCGTTTTCATGCTTATGCCGTTCTGATGATAAGAACAGCTTTAATTCTTCATCAGAATAACTCAAGGATTTGGAGTAAAAATAATCACTGATTACGTTAAGACCGCATCGTATTTTTATGATACGACCATCACTATAACCGGCATCTTTCAGCTCCTGTAAAATGGATGGAATGTTTTCTTCGATTTCTGTCATACTTTGATACCTCTTTTCTTTATAGTCATATGTAGTTCATATGCCTATAAAGTATAGCATAGAGTATCGGCATCTAAAAATATTATCCCGACTATTTGACAAGAAAAGCCTGCATTGTGCAGGCTTTCTGCAAAAAAGTCGGGATAATATTTTTTTCAGAATAATCCCGCTTATTCCGATTTCAGGATAAGCAGGCAATGGCGTGACGGTCCCGGTCGTAGAGGCGATAGCGGAGCGGTTATCATAGTCTTTTTGAAAGCAGGGTTTTCCTTTTATCAGGAAGGACAGATAAGAGGAAACCATAGGGAACAGGCAGGGCAGACACGCTAAAATGTAGAACAAAAACCACTTAGCAGGGCAGATATTGGCAGACAAAAATCTTCCGGTATCTGCCCTTTTACCAAATATTTCAGAATGGAGGCAGCAGAATATGAGAAAAGAAAGAGAACCGAAAAAGACCATTACCTTTACGGTAGCAGAGTGCAGCGAGTTCCACGAATTGGGGGAATACCACGAAAATGTAAAGACCATATCCGAGGCAAAGCGGCTCTTTGACAGGATCGATCCGAGGAAGATGCACGGCATCCCGGCAATCGGTATCAATATCCACACCGAGGGGACACCGGACTTTGAGGATACGCAGTGGGAT
>CAZKPZ010000138.1:0-5667 GCA_964554745.1 uncultured Treponema sp.
ATAGCAAGGATCTTAACTTTTTAACAGATGCAATTTAGTTTATTGGACAGGAATGGTTAAAAGTGTTACAAGACAGTAGTCTAAATTGCCACACATGGCAGCAATCGACTCTCAGGAGGACAACATGAGAAAGACTTCTACTGCGGCGTTCCTTTTTGGAACACTGCTTCTTGTTCCGTTGCTTTGCCTTTCCTGCTCAAAAGATAAGGCAAACACTAAACTTCAGGACGATGCCCCCTACGCTACCGTGGAGCAAAATGCGACAGAGCCAACAGGAGGCAAGTTCTCAGGCCTATATATCACCGTAAAGACAACGTTCGCCGGTACGGACGGAAACGCAAACAACTTTCAGAACTGCATAAAAGAATGGCAGCACAGCACCGGCTGCAAGATAATAGACACTTCCGCAAACAGCGGAGAAGCATTCAAGGCAAGGGTAATCGATGATTTTGATTCGGGAACGGAGCCGGACGTTCTGTTTTTCTTTACAGGAGCAGATTCAAATAAGTTCATAAGCGAAAACAAGGTTGTTCCCATTGACGAGATTCGCAGGAGCTACAGCAGCTACGCGGCAAACATGGACGCAACGAGAGTACCCAAAAGCTTAGTTGACGGTAAGGCATACGCGATTCCGGTGAACGGATACTGGGAAGCCCTGTACTATAACGCGGAGATTCTGAAACAGGCCGGGGTAGCCATTCCGGGACCAAGCTATACAATGACACAATTCAAGTCCGACTGCGCAAAAATCAAAGATGCGGGGCTTGTACCTATTGCAGCGGCACTTGGAGATGTACCGCACTATTGGTGGGAATTCATGATATTCAACCGCGGTACGGTAGAAAGCCACGACATTATCCCCAAATCGGCGGATGACAAAGAAGGTTCCGCCTGGGTAAACGGACTTGAAGACCTAAAGGACTTGTATGAGATGGGCTTCTTCCCCGAAGACACGCTCACGGTTTCTGATGCGGAAATTTTCACACGATTCGCGACAGGAAAGGCGGCTTTCTTGGCGCAAGGAAGCTGGAAATGCAACGGAATTGTGCGGGAAGCCGGCGGTGCTGAGGCTGCAAAAAAGTTCGGTGTCGCGTTCTTTCCGGGAAGCAAAAGCAGAAAGGCGACTGATATAATCGGCGGCATTTCAATGGGATATTACATAACACGAAAAGCCTGGAACAACCCAAAGAAAAGGGATGCGGCAGTAGACTTTGTTTCGTTTATGACAAATGACAGGAATGTATCGCTTTTTGCGGAACACTCAATAACAGCTTTGCGAAAAACGCAGGAAGTTGACATGAACAAGCTAAACCCTCTGCAAATTAAAGCCGTTGACTTTCTTAAAAGCGTAACGTCTTTAACTCCGGCAGTTCAAGATATTTTTCAAGGAGAATGCCGCAAGAGCACGTTCGAGAAAATGGACGATTTGGTCACAGGCAGGACTTCGATTTATTCGGCAGTACAAGAAGGCTTTGACAAATATTACGGAAACTGATTCTGAATTGACAAATATTAGTTTGCGTCACGAGTTCTTTTCAAGACAAAAAACGCCGCCCCTGTAAATAGGAGCGGCTACAAAACACGTGTTGTGTTTATTGAGCTTAAGCCTGTTCTGATGCTGCTTCGGCCGGCTTTTCAGTAGCTGCGGCCTTCTTTGCAGAACGTGCCTCAACTCTGGCAACATTCTTCAAGTGTGCATTGCAGACTTTGCAAATCTTGACTTTCTTTCCGTCCACGTCTTTTTCGTACAAAACCTTAACCTGGGTCTTACCACAAATCGGGCAAGTTCCTCTTCCGTGGTTAGGATACTTAGCAGGATCTTTACGTATTCCAGTTCCGCGATGTGCTTTAGACATACCTTACTCCTTACCTGCGGCAGCAGCTTTCTTGTCCGCCTTGTTTTCGCTTTCGGCTTCTGGCAACTTATAGTCAACAAGCTCCAGAATAACTACATCAGCAGCATCACCCTGTCGGAATCCCATCTTCAGAATTCTTGTGTAACCGCCCTTTCTCTCCTTCATTCTAGGAGCGATGTCATTGAACAGCTTCCAAAGGATTTTATCATCTGCAATAAATTTTGCAGCGATTCTCTGATTATGAAGATTATTTTCTTTAGCACGTGTAATCAACTTCTCTGCTGATTTACGTACTTCAAGAGCCTTTGACTTTGTTGTGGTAATGCGCTCATACCTAAAGAGTGAAGCTACCATATTGCGCAACATAGCACGTCTGTGCGCTGCTGTACGTGAAAGCGGATTAAATCCATTCATGTGGTTCATTCGTTCTCGTCCTTATTTTTTTGCAAGTTGACATCTTTCAAATGGCTGTAATCGGTCATTCCCAAAGTCAAGCCATGCTCCTCAAGCTTTGTCTTGATTTCCTCAAGGCTCTTCTTGCCGAAGTTGCGTGTCTTTGTGATGTCTTCTTCCGTCTTCTTTGTTAATTCACCAATAGTGTGAATATTAGCATTCTTGAGACAATTTGAGCTACGAACAGAAAGTTCCAACTCCTCTACAGGTGTGTTAAGAAGCTTTCTAATCATCTCATCGCCTTCATCAAGGTCATCTCCGGAGGAGAACTCATCTTCGTTGAAGTTCACGAATATTGCAAAGTAATCCTTTGCAATCTTTGCAGCCTCAGCAAGGGCATCTTCCGGCTTTATACTACCATCGGTCCAGATCTCAAGAATCAGTTTGTCGTAGTCGTTTCGCTGACCTACACGGCAAGGTTCAATAGAATATTTTACCTTTGGTACAGGTGTAAATATACAGTCCATCGCAATCGTTCCCACGACTTCGATGTAATGAGAATTTACCTCTGCAGGAACATATCCCCTTCCAAGGTCAACTTGAATCTCTACATCAAGATGAGCGCCTTCCATCATGGTGAAGACTTCCAACCCCTTTGTAAATACCTCAAGCTGTCCTTCTTTTGCAAAGTCCTCGCTCTTTATGACACCAGGGCCTTTGAATTCATAGAAGATTGTGTCCTGCTCAACATCCCGCGGCAAACGCAAACGAATCTGTTTCAAGCTATTTATGACTTCCAGCGTATCTTCCGAGATGTTTGGTATAGTCTCAAACTCACTAGAAATAACATGAGGAACACCATCCGCATCATAAGAGGTAATCCTAATAGAAGAAATAGCATATCCCTGAATAGAAGAAAGCAGAACACGACGGAGAGTATTTCCAATCGTAGTTCCGAACCCTGGTTCAAAAGGATACGCAGTAAACTTCCCATAATTCGGATTAGTCTCAAGATGCTCGAATGTAATTCCTTTCGGTTTTTTAAAACCTTCAAGCAGATTTTTGCGAGCCATCTGAACTCCTTATTATTTAGAATAGAGCTCAACCACGAGCTGTTCCTTTACATCAGCGAGATCAGTAACCTCTTCACGACGCGGATACTGAACAAATGTTCCCTTTACAGCGTCCTCATCAAGAGTAAGCCAAGGAGCCGTTCCAGACTTCGTGTTTTCCTTGAGGCCATCCTGAACGACAGCAAGTTTCTTGCTACGTTCCTTAACCTCAATTACATCTCCCGGCTTAACTTCATAACTAGGGATGCCTACCAGTTTTCCATTTACCATAACATGGCGATGAAGAACCAGCTGGCGAGCCTGATTGCGGCTTGATGCATAGTGCAACCTAAATGCAACATTGTCCAAGCGGCTCTCCAAAAGGCGAATAAGGTTATCACCTGTAACACCATTCATGCGAAGAGCTTTCTCAAAAGTAAGATGGAACTGCTTTTCAACCATTCCATAGATTCTCTTAATCTTCTGCTTTTCGCGAAGCTGTGTTCCATACTCACTTCTCTTTCCTGTGCGCCCCTTCGGATCTTTTCCAGGAGCAGCACGCTTCTTGTTTATAGGGCACTTATCGCTCTTGCAGCGCTCACCCTTAAGGAACAACTTCTTCTGTTCTGTTCTACAAAGCCTACAAACAGGTCCTGTATATCTTGCCATAGTTTGCTATTCTCCTTACATGCGTCTAGTCTTACGCGGGCGGCATCCATTATGAGGAATCGGGGTAACATCAGATATTGACTTTACCTTCAATCCAAGTGTTCCGAGTACACGAATTGCATTTTCGCGACCAATTCCAGGTCCCTTTACAAACACGTGAACTTCACGGATACCATAGGATGCGGCTTTCTGCACGGCAGACTCACAAACAGACTGTGCTGCAAACGGAGTAGACTTCTTTGCGCCACGGAAACCGAGACCGCCTGATGAAGCCCAAGAAATTGCATTACCACGCAAGTCCGTTATCGTAACGATAGTATTATTAAAGCTCGCCTGAATATATACATTACCTTCGTAGACGTTCTTCTTCTCTTTTCTCTTTTTTACGGTTGCCATCGATTTCCTCCGCTATGCCTTCTTCTTATTCGCAACAGTCTTCTTCTTACCCTTGCGAGTGCGTGAGTTTGTACGAGTACGCTGGCCACGTACAGGCAATCCCTTCTTGTGGCGAAGTCCGCGATAGCTACCAATATCGATAAGTCTCTTAATATTAAGACCTATCTCAGAGCGAAGACGACCTTCCGTCTTGTAGTTGTCATCGATTGCCTTGCGCAAACCTGCAAGCTCATCCTCAGAAAGATCATTAATCATTCTGTGCGGATCGATTTTTGTAATCTCACACAAATGATTTGCCGCAGAACGACCGATACCGTAGATATATGTCAATGCAATATTGACATGCTTGTTAGGGAGATCAACTCCCGCAATTCGAGCCATCAGTTACTCCTCAACCCTGTCTTTGCTTATGCTTTGGATTTGAACAGATGATACGGACGACCCCGTGTCTTCTGATAACCTTACACTTGTCGCAAATGGGCTTCACGCTGGTTCGCACTTTCATAAAAGTCCCCCTGAAAACATGATATACTAAAAGGCCTGTCAAATCATGGCAGTTCGAAGCGGAAGCACATCCGCCATGAACTACAATTCAACACGACTAACGCACCTATTATGAGGTGAGAAAGTATACCATATTTCAATCAAATTAATCTAGACCTTTTTAGAGAATTCTCCGTAAATTTAGAGACTTCTTGGTCTAATTCCTTTCTTCGTAAGACCATCATGGTGATGCATCTTAAGAAGAGCCTCAACCTGTGACATAGTATCAAGGTCGACACCAACCAGAATTAACAGAGAAGTACCACCCATCAACATTGCTATTGATGCAGGGAACTTAAAGATAATCTGGATGATTGTAGGCAAAACTGCTATTGCCGCAAGATACAATGAACCAGGCAAAATCAGACGGTTTAACACCCTCTGAAGATAGTCCTCTGTCTTATCAGTTCTGATTCCGGGAATGGAACCACCGTTCTCACGGATGTTCATTGCGATTTCAGTGGTGTTCAGTGTTACCTGAGAGTAGAAGTAAGCAAAGAATATAATCAACAAGACTGACCAATGATGAGACAAACAGGAGAGCATGAGGGGGGAGGTTTGCCATGTCATCCAATACGCGGCCACATACAGACAAAGATTACAGCTTTGAATCCGTTCCGCTGTATGCCAGAAAGAATTTCTGGTCCATGTTTTTTATCATGCTGGGTTTCACTTTTTTTTCTGCCAGCATGTCGGTAGGCGCTACCATGGGCAACGGCCTGGACCTTTCTGAATTTATCTTTTCAGTCCTTTTTGGA
>CAZKPZ010000139.1:0-5623 GCA_964554745.1 uncultured Treponema sp.
GTAGAGCGTGTGGTTCGCAATCATAAGGTCGTCGGTTCGATCCCGATTATCTCCATTCGTCAAGGCGGTGTGCATGGCATACCGCCTTTTCTTTTTGTCCGACTTATGCTAGTATTCTTGCCATACTATGAACCTGCTTTCTATTAAAGACCTTGCAAAAATCGGACGGGAAAAGCCCCTTTTCACCGGAGTTACATTCGGACTGGACGAAGGCGACAAAATCGCGCTCATCGGACACAACGGCACCGGTAAATCCACCTTGCTCAACACCATAGCCGGTGTACTCCAGCCGGACGAAGGCAGCGTGGTAACCAACAAAGAAGCCGGCGTATCATTCCTGCCGCAAATCATCAGCTTTAATCCCCAGGACAGCATACAGCAGCATATCTTCCGCATGCGCGAAGGCGGCTCCGGCAAGCTGCAGAAGATACAGCGCTACGAAGAAGCCTGCGCACGGCTAGAAAAAGACAGCTCCCCTGCCGCACAGAAAGAATACGAAACAGTCTGCGCCGAGATGGACGAAGGCAAGCTCTGGAACTACGAAAGCCAGGTAAAGAGCATTCTTTCTGTACTGGGCATTAACGACCTTAGCCGCAAGATGGGAGAACTTTCCGGCGGCATGGTAAAAAAAGTCGCGCTCGCACAGGTTCTTGTGGAAGACACCAAGCTCCTGCTGCTTGACGAGCCGACCAACCACCTGGACATCACTACAATAGCCTGGCTGCAGGACTACCTTGTTAAGACCGACCGCGCCGTGCTCATGGTAACGCACGACCGCTACTTCTTGGACTCCGTGTGCAACCACATCTACGAACTTGCGCGCAATAAAATAAAACTCTACGTAGGCAACTATTCCCAGTACCTTGAAAAAAAGCAGATTGAGGCGGAAATAGAGGCGAACACCGAACGCCGCATCGAGTCTGTTCTGCGCGTTGAGCGCGACTGGCTTATGCGCGGCCCCTGCGCACGCGGCACAAAGGCAAAGGCGCGTATACAGCACGACATGGCGCTGATCAACCGCGAAAAGTTCCAGGCGGACAAGGGCTTTACATTTGAAGTGGCCGGAAGGCGGCTGGGCGGCAAGATTCTTGAGCTGCACGGCATCAGCAAGGACTTTACGAAAGGTAACGGCATAAATGCGCCGGTGCTCAAGAACTTTAGCTACACATTCAACAAGGGCGAAAAAATCGGCGTGTTCGGCGACAACGGCACCGGCAAATCAACCTTGCTTAACATCATCGCAGGCAAAATAGAAGCGGACAAGGGAACGATTGTAAAAGGCGACAACACGTCCATCGCCTACTACGAGCAGAACCCCACGTTCAAGGACACGAGCCTTTCCGTCTTAGAATACGTAAAGGAAGCCGCAGAGATTATGAAAATGAACGACGGCACTACACTTTCCGCCGCGCAGTTTTTGGAGCAGTTCGGCTTTGAAGGCAAGATACAGTATTCGCCGGTCTCCACGCTTTCCGGCGGTGAGCGCAAGCGGCTCTATCTGGTGCGGCTGCTGCTTTCCAACCCGAACTTTTTGATTCTGGACGAGCCGACCAACGACTTTGACATCTTTACCATGAACATTCTTGAGCAGTTCCTTACAGGATTTAAGGGCTGTCTGCTCATCGTAAGCCATGACCGCTACTTTATGGACAAGATTGCCGACACGCTCTTTATAATGGAAGATGACGGCAGCGTTTCAGGCTATGTGGGCAAGTGCTCGGAATACCTGCAGTACCGCGCCGAACTAAAAAAAGAAGAACTGGCCGCGCAAGAGGCGGACAAGGCAAAAACAGCAAAGGCCGCCTCGACAGCACAAAAGCAGACGCAGGACAGCAGCGCCCCGCAAAAAAAACGCAAGCTCTCGTTTAAGGAACAGCGTGAATTTGAAGACATCGAAAAAGAAATAGAAGAACTTGAAAGCAAAAAGGCGGAGCTTGAACAGACCATG
The DNA here is from genome assembly GCA_964554745.1 of uncultured Treponema sp. Classification (GTDB taxonomy): domain Bacteria; phylum Spirochaetota; class Spirochaetia; order Treponematales; family Treponemataceae; genus Treponema_D. The sequence goes on from CAZKPZ010000139.1 coordinate 1,949, forward strand.
GCGAGTGCCGACTACGCGCAGTCCGCAGCAGCCGGCAAGGAATACACCGAAGTTTCTGCAAGGCTTGAAAAAGACTATGCGCGCTGGGACGAACTTTCCGAGCTGGCGGAATAAAGGCACAAGTATATGAAGCAGATAAAAAACCGCGGCGCATTGCCGATGCTCTCTCTCACATTTCCGATTGCAGTTGAGCAGTTCTTTAGGATTCTAGTTTCTTCTGTTGATACGATGATGCTCAGCTCCTACAGCAACCAGGCTGTTGCTGCAGTCGGGCTGGTCTCGCAATATTCGTTTTTTCTGCAACTGATTTTTTCTGTAATCGGCACAGGCTGCTCCATTGTTCTGGCACAGTTTTTGGGTGCAGAAAAAACAAAGGAAGAGCTGAATCAAGTCGTGCAGGCCTGTATCGTTATGATTATCCTGTCTTCGGCAGTAATCACTGTTCTGGTGCTGTTGGGAACGCGGCCGCTTTTAAACTGCTATAAGCTTGAAGATTCAGTGCGCAATTTTGCCTGGCAGTATTTTGTTGTTTACGGCGGCATTTTCTGCTTCTTTACCGCCTTCAGCCTGCTGCAGAGCGCCATTTTGAGGAGCTACGGCTACACCGGCGAGGCGATGATTGTTACAATCGTCGCGAACATTGTAAACGTCCTGGGAAATGCCCTTTCGCTCTACGGCTGGTTCGGTCTGCCAGTGCTGGGCGTCGTGGGTGTTGCCGCTGCGTCAGGTTTTTCTATGGTAGTTTCCTGCATAATACTTTCAATCATCATCCAAAAAAAGCCGGACGTCGCTTTTTCGCTCAAGGGGCTTTTCAAAATACCTTGGCAAAGCTACCGCCTAGTTCTTTCAGTTGGAGTGCCTACGGCCGGCGAAAGTCTGTCTTACAACGTGAGTCAGATTGTGATTATGGCAATGATTTCCACGCTGGGCACTTACGCAATGTCTGCCCAAGTCTACACAAACACGATAGTCCGCTTTGTATTTGCGGTTGCGGTGGCGATGGGCAGCGCGACACAGATAAAGGCCGGCTACCTGGTCGGCGCAAAGCAGAGCGATGCCGCCTCCAAAAAGTTTCCGCGCTATCAGCTGGTGGCAACTGCCTGCTCGATGGGATTAATTCTCTTGGTGAATATCATCAAGAGTCCGGTTATCCGCATCTTTACGGACATCAACGAAGTCTACAGCCTTGTCTACACGCTGCTCATCTATTCCGCCTACATAGAATTCGGCCGCACGCTGAACCTTGTCTATGTAGGCGCGCTCAAAGGCGCGGGCGACGTCCGCTTTCCGGTTCTGTACGGCATTTTCTCAAACTGGTGCATAATGGTCTTGGGCAGCTACATACTCGGCATAAAATGCGGTCTGGGCTTAGTCGGCTTCTGGCTTGGCATAGGCACCGACGAGACCACCCGCGGCATAGTCATGGCCTTAAGGTGGCGAAGCAAACGCTGGCAGAAGCACTCTCTGGTAGGATAGCGAGTACTGCCCCAGAACACGAGGCAGTCTTGCTTATTCTTATTCCTTTAGTATGCTGATTGGAGAGTTTGATGTAAATTCCTCAAGGCTGTCTTTGCGGGGACTTGTCACAATCTTTACCTTGTATATTCCCGATTCAAGACTTGCAGGAATAAAGACTTCCGTAATGGAAGTTCCCACGCTGTTGTAGCGTACCGCCCGTGTTTCAGCACCGTCTTTGTCCACAAAGAACACTCCCTGACTGCTATCAGAAGCATTAAAGCTCAGGTTTTTACCTTTGATACGCAGAATGGCATCACTTTCAAAGTCTGTATTCTTTATTTCCGCACCGATGTCGCTTATGCCCACTATCTCCGTTATCTTAGGAAGAATAGCCCAGCCGGTTCCTGCGATGCGGTAGGCTGTTGTGTCCTCCATTTCTTTTGCGGCATCTTCTTTAAAGGTGCATACGACTTCAAAGCGGTGGTCGCCCGTTCCCGGAATGAATCCATCGTTCAGCTTGTCAACAGTGCCGTTTGCTTTCAGGTGAATAAACGCGAAGGGCAGCTCCACATTGTAGCCAAGGTTGACGAAATGCTTTACGCGGTCATTCAGTACCGAAAGCACAGCCCGGGCATCGGCTTCGGTGATGGTTGAGTTGTAGCTTATTATTTCTTTGATAAGCTGCTCTGATCCAAGAGTCTGATCTGTGACACTCCTAAAGCAGAATTCCTTCTTTGCCATTTTCAGTGAATTCTTGTACGTTGTGATTGCTATCATGTTGTTCTCCTTGAGGGTTTTGCTTGCCCTCTGTATGACTGTAAATGTACAATAAAAACACAGGCATGCGATGTGGATTAAACTTGATTTTTGCATGAAGTCTCTGCCTTATTGTCAGAGACTGCTTGCAAAGTTGTCTTGCTTGCTTTGACAATAAGCCAGGGTGATTTTGGCAATAAACCAAAATGACTTCGGTAATAAGCCACGATGACTTTGACAATAAGGCAGAGAGGCTTTGGCAATAAGGCAGGATGATTTTTGCAATAAGAAATTGCCTTACTGAGATGTTGGCAGGAATGTAGTACAGATTACAGTGTGGCCCCCTCAACAACCCTGCCTATTTATGATATAGTAGAGTCTAGAGGAGGCTTGACTTCTTAAAGTCTACCTTGAATACCCGGACGGGCACATTGAGTATGCAAAAGAAGCATGAAATCGTTGTTTTCGCAAGTCCAAATGGCTCTGGAAAGTCCACAGTAACAAGGCTTGCAAAAGTCATTGAGCCATACATAAACGCAGACGACATAAAGAAAAGCCTCAACTGCCCCTGATTTGGAAGCAGCACAAAAGGCTACAGAAATACGTGAGGTCTGCTTAGAAAAAGGCATTGGCTTCACATTTGAGACGGTCTTATCAACAAGAAGAAACCTTGACCTGCTAATAAATGCAAAGCAAAAGGGATATTTCATACGGTGCATATAAGTCCTGACTGCAAATCCCGATATAAACGTCTACAGGGTAAAACAACGCTTTGCAAACGGCGGGCAGGATGTTCCATTCCGCATCTTCAAGAAGCGTAAGACCGAATTTTTCTTTTGGGAAAGTGAATTGTGGTCTATCCAGAAAATAAAAGAGCTTACAGGCATATCACAATATTAATTCATTTCCTCGCGCGCGCCGCCATTGCAGCGGTAAAATTGAAAAGCCCCCTCAACAACTCCGGATGTTTATGATATAGCAGGGTTCAGAGGAGGCTTCTTTCGATGATGTCAAGCATTTTGCGAGGGGTTACGACGAACGGCTTTTCAGGAAAGTGCTTTAGATTTCCAGTCATAAGGAAGGCATCCATTTCAGTTCTTGCGTTCATTGTGACTGCGTAGAACACGACATCCTTAGGGTCGGGAAGCGAGTCCGTGATTTCTGTGGGCTGAACGCACAATCCGATTTTCTTCATTTCGCTCACCACCACGGTGATAGCTTCCTTCGGAAAATGAAACTTTGGCCTGATGAGAACCCCATTGTATTCGGAAATGATTTCGTCATTGTAAACAGGAACAACATCGCCCGAAAAAACATGGTCGATTACGAGACGCGGAACGGAGTCAGGCTTCAGAAATGCAGAGACAAGCACATTTTTATCGATGACGGCATACAAGGCCATTTACGACTCCTATAAAAAGTCAACAGGTGAGTTGACAATTTATCAAATTTTTAGGCAGA
>CAZKPZ010000140.1:0-2899 GCA_964554745.1 uncultured Treponema sp.
CGAATTCGCATGGAATTTTCGGCTCTTTCCGGCAGAAAGTGGGTAGGATGGGTAGTCAAGCCATATCGCCAGCCTGTCATGGTGTGACAGCTCAGCCTATTGCATCGTGACATCACAAACCGCTGTGATACAGTCTTTATCATAGCTATGATTGAACCTGTATCACCGCTATGATAAAGGCTTGTGCATCGCTATGACAGACCCTTTATCATAGCGATGCCCTCTACACCAATATTAAATCGGCCTACAGCGACAGTACGATAAGGGCTATACCGGACACAATCAAAAGAAATATCACGATTTTTCTTACGGCAAGAGGCTTCAAGACGCTCGCCGTCTTCATGCCGGCGGCCAGGGCAAGCGCCATAAAAGGGAGCAGCACAAGGGCTGTCTTTATAGCAGCAGCCGTTATAATCCCTGTAACGGAATACATGACCAGCCTAAAGATATTGTCGCACAAAAACACCATGGACAGGTTCGCCTTAAAGGAACGGTCGTCGTCGGTCAGTTCCATCATGCACGCGGCAAGAAGCGCACCCAGCCCAAAAAGACCGCAGAGCAGCCCAGAGACAAGTTCCGTTATAACAAGCGAAACCTTGTTTTTTGCTATGCTCAACTTTAACTTCTTGCTAAACTCAAGGTAAAGGGCAATGAATATCACTGCGATGCCGAATATAATCTTCACCGATGAAACGTCAAAGTTCTTTAACACCCAGATTCCTCCGATAATACCGGCATACAATGTTGCCACCATCGGCAGGAACAGCCGGACAGCAAGCCCTGCTCGGTTACGCAAAACCATGATAAGATTACTTGGAAAGGATATCAGCAGCTCCACAGGAGTGATTACGGCATTGCTCTTTGTGTAGCCGCAGATTGAGGTAAAGACCAAGGTATTGGCAAAGCCGCATAGACCCTTAACCCAATAAGAGACTATGACGGCTACGATATAAACAGTCAGTTTGACTTTCCTGTTGCGCGCACGCCGCCCTTAGACTGCTTGTGACGCACAAAGACAACGGCAACCATCAGAACGGTGCCTATCACAAGAGAGACGATTCCATTCTTGCAGAATCCGGCTAAGAGATAGGTTACGAACGAAACTAGCGCCACAGTCATTGCATACGGCAACTGTGTGGAAACGTGCACGATATGCTCGCACTTAGAGCCGGCAGAAGACATAATCGTCGTATCAGAAATCGGTGAGCAGTGGTCACCGCAGACAGCTCCGGCCATGCATGCAGAGACACAGATTATTGACAGGGGGCTGCCGCTTTCCAGAGGGAACACTTTTAATGTAATCGGAATAAGAATTCCGAACGTGCCCCAGCTTGTGCCGGTTGAGAACGCAAGGAAGCAGGCAATAATAAAGATAACGGCAGGCAAGAAGTTCAAGAGCGCATCCGCACTGCTTCTTACCAGACCGGCGACATATTCTGCCGCTCCCAAAGAATCCGTCATGCCCTTAAGCGTCCAGGCGAGAGCAAGAATAGTAATTGCGGGAACCATCGCCTTAAAGCCTTCCGAGATGCAGGACATGCACGCCTTGAACGGCAGTACGCGGCGGACAATATAGAACGCAAGGGTGAACACCAGCGCGCCGAAGGAGCCGAGCACCAGACCTACAGAAGCGTCACAGCCGGCAAAGGAATCAATAAAGCTTGTGCCGCTAAAGAAACCGCCTGTGTAAATCATTCCGATTACGCAGAATACAATAAGAGAAACTATCGGAAGCACAAGGTCAAGAACCTTGCCCTTGCCCTCTGCGGCGGCTTCTTCCTGCTCATTGTAGAGCGGAGACTTTACGGTAAACAAGTCGCCCTTGCGCGCATTTGCCTCATGTACGGCCATAGGACCGTAGTCCACGTTGAAGACGCTGATGAGCACCATCATAAGAATGGTAAAGAGCGCATAGTAGTTATATGGAATTGCGCGGACAAAAAGCATGATGCCGTTAGTGCCTTCCGGCGCAAAGCCTGAGACTGCGGCAGCCCAGGAAGAAATCGGGGCGATAATGCAGATAGGGGCTGCGGTTGAATCAATAAGATACGCAAGCTTTGCGCGGGAAATCTTCTGCCTGTCGGTTACCGGGCGCATGACAGAGCCGACGGTAAGGCAGTTGAAATAGTCATCTATAAAAATCAGAATGCCCAGAATGATGGTGGCAAGCTCCGCCCCCACCCTGCTCTTTACGTGTGAAGAAGCCCAGCGCCCGAACGCTGCGGAACCGCCGGCCTTGTTCATGAGGGCGACTATGATTCCCAGGAACACAAGGAAAATCAGTATTCCAACATTGTAGGCATTAGAAAGCTGCGCAACAAGGCCTTCAGTAAAGATGTGGGTCAGCGTTCCGGCAAAGCTGAAACCGGAATAAAACAGACCGCCTACGATAATACCGATAAAAAGTGAACTGTATGCCTCTTTTGTTACGAGAGCCAGGATAATTGCAATAACCGGAGGCACAATGCTCCATAATGTTCCTTGCATGGTATAACTCCACACATGCCGCCGCTCGCAGCGGCATGCTTATTTAACAGAATAAGCATAGTATAAAGAAAAGCTGTTCCTTTGAAAAGAGACATTATGTTTTTTAGCAGAGAAATCTATCTGAGCGTCAGACGATATCCTCTTGGCCAAAGGGGTCACCGCAGTTGGGGCAGAACTTAGGCGGCTTGGTTGGGTCTGCAGGTTCCCAGCCGCACTTGTCGCACTTGTAGAGCGGCGCGCCTGCAGGCTTTTTTGCCCCGCACTCGGAACAGAACTTGCCTTTGTTCACTGCACCGCAGGAACACGTCCAGCCTTGTTGCGCCGCAGCATTTTGCGGCGCTGCCTGCGCTTGAGGAGCCGACTGCTGCGCCGGCTGCTGGAACTGTGCGCCCATATTGTACAAGTTCTGCAA
>CAZKPZ010000140.1:2909-5602 GCA_964554745.1 uncultured Treponema sp.
GTGCCGCCGGATTTTTTTGCCCTGAAATCCCGCCTGCCTGAGCCGCCATGCCAAAGCCCATAAAGCCCATTGCGGCTCCCCCTGCATTACCGGCGGCCGTCTCCATTGCGGTCGCCTGTGCACCGGTAAGGCGGGCGGCGGCGGCAAGCGGATTCATATATGCCACCTGCTCCTGCATCTGCTTGATTTTTTTCTCGTCATTTTCGTCGGCCTTTACCGAAGACACACCGAACGACACAATCTCTATGCCGCGCAGGTTCTTCCACTTTGAAGAAAGCTGGTTATTCAGGCTTTCGGCAAGCTCCGCAGCATGACCGGGCAAGGCGGAATAGCGGATTCCCTTTTCAGAAAGAAGCGCAAAACTCGGCTGCAAGGCTGTTAAAAGCTCCGTCCTCAGCTGTCCGTCAATTGTATCCTTTGTATACTCGGAATCAACATTGCCCGAAACATTTGTGTAGAACAGAATCGGGTCAGTAATCCGGTAGCTGTACTCGCCGAAGCACTTTATGGAAATGTCCAGATCTATCATAGCTCTCTGGTCAACAACGCGGAACGGAACAGGGGATGCAGTGCCGTACTTGTTGCCGAAGATTTCCTTGGTGTTCACGTAGTACACACGCTGGTCTTTAGGCGGTTCTCCGCCGAACGTAAAGCGCCTGCCAATCTCCTTGAACGTGGCAAGAATGCTTTCGCCCAGGTTTCCGGTGAATATAGAAGGCTCTGAAGAGGCATCGTAGGTGAATTCCCCCGGAGTGGCACAAAGCTCTGCGACCTTGCCGTTGTCTACTATAATCATGCACTGCCCGTCTGCGACAGAAATAACAGACCCGGCAGAAATAACGTTGTCAGAGCCTTTTGTGTTAGACGACCTGCCGCTTACCTTTTTTTTACCCTTAGCGATAAGAACGTCATTGCCCAACGACTCGCAATAAAAGAACTCTTTCCACTGGTCTGCAAGAACTCCGCCTGCAGAACCCAAAGCAGCTGCTATCAAACCCATAATGCGCCTTCCTTTTTTTATAAATTTATATGCACAGACTCGCCGCGGCTTACATGACAGTGCTTCTTCACCGCGTACACACACTCGTCATGTGTTTCATTATATCTCCAATTCCCTTATTGCTCTACTTTAATAGAGCCGAGCTTGACACCGTAAATTGCAATGTCCATCACCGTTGAAGAGTTTCCTTCAGAATCAACGACAGTCCGCTCCGTAGCTACGGCTTGACCTTTCCTGAACAAATCTTTTTCAGCAGCAGGCTCACTGTCGCCATCAGCCTCACACCAATATAAGCCGTTGCTGGTTGCATAAAGATAATTATCCAGAATCAAGCTGACTTTGTTTCCGCCTTCACTAACGACGAAGTCTCCAGTATTCTTTAGAAACGGCCTGTCTCGGCCTCCCTCAGACAGCTTTACAGCCGCACCGATATCAATAGTACTGTCCTTTGGGACATGAAAAGTAGCAGAAACAGAACCGCTTGAGCCAACGGTAATACGCTTGTATTCATAATAATCGCCAATTACTACAACAGCAACCTCGCAGCCGGTCAGGATTGAAGCCCTGGCAGACGAGACAGAGCGGGCGCTCATTGCTTCGCTTGGAACATTCAGTGATAGCTGCAGACTGCCGTCAGAGGAAGAGGACGCACCCCCTCCACAGGAAAGCAAAGCTGTAATCAAAAAGGCACAGAGTATCACCGAGATTAGGGTACACACTTTTTTCATGGCTACGCTCCTCGTCAATCTTTTTAACTATTTTACACTATGTTGACGGAAAACGCAAAAGAAAAGGCTTTGGATAATAAAAAACCGCCCTGTAAATAAGGACGGTCCTATATAGAAGAATTATCGTATCTATTCCGGGCGCTTACTTTGCAGCAGCTTCTGCAGCCGGCTTGTTTGCAGGAATAACGTTGACTTTCTTTGTGATGAAGTCGCTCTTAAGGCACTTTGTGCAGATGTGAAGTGTCATTGTTCTTCCGTCAATTACTGTCTTAATCTTAAGAAGATTTGGCTTCCAGCTTCTTCTAACATGGTTGTATGACTTACTGACAGTGTTTCCAAATGATGTGTGCTTTCCGCAAAGGTCACAAGTTCTTGACATATCGATTACCTACCTATAATTATAGTTCTACGTACGAGAGTGTAACATATACTATAGAATTTCCGTGCCTGTGTCAATGCCGCAAAGGGGATTTTATGAATTGTTTTACAATGGAGTGACAGAAATATCACAAGTCCCCCTTAACCCTATATGACCAACTTTTCAATCCTGCACTCATGAGCCTTGCTGTCGCCGTCGTAGCTGATGCCCACAAACAGCATGTCGCCGCGGTAATGATGCAGCTTATCGTCATAGGCCTTGTCCTTAATCTGCCTGATTGCGGAGTCGGCGGACTTATTGTTCTTCAGCTCGATTATCATAGCCGGTATGTTGGGCAAAAATGGAATCAGCGCCAGGTCTGCATAGCCCTTGCCTGTGGGCAGCTCCTTTATGACGGTGTACTTGGTGTTCGCATAGAAGTATGCAAGTCCGATTGCCGACTGGAAGCTCTTTTCGTCGTTGTAGGTGAGCGGATTCGTGGCGGCGATGTGTGCCTTGTCGAGCGCGGCGGCCACCGCACCGCAGTCGCCGTCAATCGTTGACTGCAAGAGGGCTTTGGAGTCGTTTATCATCTCAATAATCGGCA
>CAZKPZ010000141.1:0-5492 GCA_964554745.1 uncultured Treponema sp.
CCGGCAGCGACCACTTTGCCTTCAGCTCCTCGTTGTTGAGTTTGTAAATCCAGTCAATGTACTGACCTGCGCTCATCTTTTTGGCTTCCAGCACTTCGTCAATCTTGCGTTGCACTGTCGTTTCGCGGAGTGTCAGGCGCATGTCTGCAAAAACGCGGAGCAAAATACTGCGCCAGTCTTCCTTGTCCAGGATGATAAAATCATTCGGGAAATTCAGTTTGTTGATGTCTTCGTGCAAGAGCTGAGTGCAGAATGCATGGAATGTGCAGATTAGCCCTAAGTCCATGTCGCCGAGCATGGAGCGCACGCGGTGCTTCATCTCGTTTGCGGCGCGGTTGGTGAACGTAACACAGAGAATGTTCTTTGGGGAAATGCCCAGTTCCCGCACCAAATAGCAGTAGCGGCTGGTAAGCGCGCGCGTTTTGCCTGTTCCGGCTCCGGCAATTACCCGTACGGGGCCTTCAGTATTTTTTACTGCGAGGAGCTGTTCTTGATTCAGCTTGGAAAGAAAATCGGGCATAGGCTGTGTGCAAGCCCCTTATTTTGTGAGCGAGAGCTGTTCGGCGATTGCAAAGCAGCAGTCACCGATTTTTTCAACCTGACGCACCAAGTCAATGTAGAGCAGCTCCGCCTTGACGTTTGCGCCGCCTTCAAGGCGCGCGCGCGCGACTTTCTTAAGCGAACTGCGCTCTGCGTCAATCTGCTCTTCTATTTCTTTTGCAAACTCAAGCTGGTCCTTGTTCAGCACTTTGTTCAAGTTCTTGTAGATGAACTGCAGAAGTTCGCGCGCAAGTTCCACGTAAGGCAAAAGCCTGCTGAAATCTTCCTGCGGATAGACGAACTGCTTTTCCGTCATGCGCTTTATGTAGACACCGATTGAAAGACAGTCGTCAGAGATGCTTTCAAGCTCGCTTACAATCTGAATCATCACGTTTATGTTGTTGTGCAGCGTCTCGTCAATGTCAAACTGCTTGCAGCGCAGAAAGTAATTTGAAATCTGAATGTGCATCTGGTCTATGTAGCCTTCCTCGGCAACCAGATGGTCGTAGTGGTCTGTAAGAAAGCGGCCGGAGCGGTCCATAAAACCGTACTGCAATCGGTCAAACATGCCGACTGTTATGTCCGCCATCTTCTGCACTTCCTTCTGCCCGGTAATAACGCAGGTTGCGGGAGACTCGTGCGCGAGAACTTCCGGAAAGTCCAGACGGTACACGGAAGGCAGGGCGTGTTTGTCTTCTTTTATGATATGCTTTGTAAGGCGGCCAATCCTGTTCGTCCATGGCAAAAAGAGCAGAGTTCCGCCAAGGTTAAAGCATGTGTGCAGCATGGCGATGTGGAACACGATGTTTTCCTGCACTGCTCCCGGCGTGATAAAATCAACGAACGTCGTAAAGGGTTTTATAAAGATGAGCACAAGAACTGCCGTCGTAATGTTGAACAGCACGTGAACCAGCGCCGTGCGCTTTGCGTTTACGTTCGCGCCGATTGCGGCCATGATTGAGTCCACCGTAGAGCCTATGTTGCTGCCTATGACTATTGCCGCCGCAAACTGCCAGGTGAGCAGACGGTTGTATGCCATGGTGATTACGATTGCCGTCATTGCAGAAGATGAGTGAATCAGCGCAGTGGCGATAATTCCGATGGCGGCGGCAATCGGAATGCTGAGGGAGCCAAGATTCTGAATCGCCGGCAGGAATGCAAGTGAGCCGCCCGTCAGCGATATGCCGGCTGAAAGCCAGCCTAAGGCAATGAAGAGCAGCGCAAAGCCCATCACCGCATGCCCGATTCCTTCGTATCTTCTGTGCTTGATTATCGTAAGGATATATCCTGCGCCAAAAATAGGGATGGCCAGCGTTTCCAGCTTGAAGTTAAAGCCGAACAGCGCGACAATCCAGGCCGTGACGGTTGTTCCGATGTTCGCGCCGAAAATAACAACGATTGATTGCTCCAATGTAATCAGCGCGGCGTTTACAAAAGAGACCACCATGACGGTAGTCGCGCCGGAAGACTGGATTATCATGGTCAGAATGCAGCCCGTGAGCAGCCCGATGAGTGGATTCTTGGTCATAAAGTTCAATGCCGCACGCAGTTTGTCGCCGGCAGACTTCTGCACACCGTCGCTCATCATTTTCATGCCGAAAAGCAGGAAGCACAGCGCTCCCGCCAGCTGTAGTACTGAAAGAATCATGGGAACAAGTATAGCAGAAAGGGGCGGTCTTGGACAATGGGAGCGCTGCCGTTACATAAACTTGCAGTGCAAGCGTTTGCAGGGCAAAGCCCTATTTTTTCCAATAGGACGGGAAGAAATAGATTATGATAGTATAGATTTCAAGGCGGCCTGCCATCATTGCAAAGCAGTACAGCAGTTTTACTGCGTCGGGCAGGGCAGTGCAGTTGAATGACGGCCCAAGATTGTTGAACGCAGGGCCTACGTTGCCCACCATGCTGATTGCGCTGGTGAATGCAGTGAACAAATCGATTCCGCACAGACAGGCTCCGAATGCGGTGACAAGGATAAGCAGAATATAGATAAAGAAGAACGCCGCCACGTTGTACACAATGTCCTTTCTGCCGGGCATGCTGTTTATGCGGATGGTAAAGATTCCGTGCGGATGGAGCATCCTGTTTATCTCGTTATGGAACTGCTTTGCAAGAACCGTCCAGCGAATCACCTTAAAGCCGCCGCCTGTAGACCCCGCGCAGCCGCCTATGAAGAACAGCGCGAAGATAAGAAACTGGCTCGCCGGCAGCCACTTTGTGTAGTCAGCCGTGGAATATCCTGTCGTTGTAAGAATGGAGAGCGTCTGGAAGAGTGAATAGCGGAATGAAGTCTGGAATGAGCCGTATGACTTCAACTGCAGCAGAGTTATCAGCATTCCCGCGATTCCCACGATGCAAAGGTATATCTTGAGTTCTGTGTCTTTTTTTACTTCGCTCCACTTGCCGGTAAAGATATAGAAATAGAGCGTGAAGTTTATGCCCGAAAGGAACATAAAGGTAAGGCAGATATAGTCTATAAGTGCAGAATTATAATAGGCTATGCTGTCATTCCGGGTGGAATAGCCGCCGGTTCCCATCGACGAGAATGCGTGGGCAAGGGAATCCAGCCAGTCCATTCCGGCAAGGCGTAGCAGCACCGCGTGCAGAGCCGTCATGCCAAAATAGATGAACCACAGGACTTTTGCCGTCGTCGTTATTTTTGGCGTGAACTTGCCTTTGTCTGGTCCTGTTGTTTCCGCCTTGATAAGCTGAAAGCCTCCCACGCCAAGAATCGGCATCAGCGCGACCGTGAGCGCAACGATTCCCATGCCGCCGAGCCAGTGTGTCTGGCAGCGCCATAAGTTTATGCTGCGGGGCAGGGCTTCTATGTTGTCTATATTTGATGCCCCTGTGGTTGAAAAACCGGAGATGCTTTCAAAGACTGCGCTGACAATGCCCGGCGCGTCTCCCGTAAGATATAGCGGCAATGCCCCCATCAGGCTCGCCGCCAGCCATGAGAGAGCCACGACCGTAAATGACGAGCGTATGCCCAGCCGTATTTTTTTGTGCTTGCCGATATTTAGGATTATTGCGGCGATAAGCAGGCTGAAAATCATCGGAATTAAAAATGACGTGATCACAAAGTTCTCACCGCACAGCATGGCGGCGATTATGGGGATGATGAATGTGGTTCCGACTACTGCGATGACAACTGAAACTATCTTACATATAGAAAGTATCACTGATTTTAGTCCTTGTATTAAAAAAAAGAGACATCCTGGAACGGTGTCTCCTGTAAGACTACTGCATGAACCGCTAAAAGTCAAGGTTTGCGCTGTTACCGTTCTTTGCGTTGTCGGCTTAATCTTTACACGCAAATAAAACTTCAATATAATAAATGAAAATTTTATGAAAGGAGTTTTATAAGATGATGAGAAAAAGAGTCATCGCCGTGATTGTCGGCATTTTAGCCGTTTGCGCGGCAGTTTATGGGGGGGGGGTAGTCACTGATGATGATTTTATCCCGACAGACGCAGGCAAGATAATCCTGCAGGACGGAACGGTCGTGACCGCGGATGAATTTGATTATGGTTACGATGCTGACAATCCGCCGGTGGCGGTTGTTGCCTTTGAGCGTGACGGAAAGTTATACGGCATTGGTCTGCATATCGAGAATAAGCTTGAGTGGGCTTTAAAGAAGACCAACGGCGTTAATCTAAAGTTTTCAAGCCTTGTGTGTATGCCCAGAACACGGCGAACCTGCTTCCCGCCGGAATCTAATTCTTATACAGGTTGTATTGAAGGAAGCAACAGCTGGGCAGAAATTTGTGCGGCAGACCCGGAAGGCTCTAAGTATGCCGGAAACTATCCTGTCTTTAGTTATGCCGAAAACTACGGCAAGACCCACAATTATCCTGATGAGCTTGGCTCCGGCTGGTATGTTCCTTCGATTGCGGAGCTTACGAATGTCGTTCGGAATATCTATGCAATAAACGTAGGTTTTAAAAAGATAAATAAGATAGCCAGTAGTCTGAGTATTGAAAAGCTACCGGTGGCTCATTGCTATTGGTCTTGTTCCCAGGATGCCAATGACAACAATGATGTCTGGATAAACGTTGCTAGAAGCGGCTTCCTTAACAATGCTACTAAAAAGAGCCTAAAAGCAAAAGATTTGTATGTTTTTGTACTTAGGGCGTTTGACAAGCCTGAGTAAGTTAATCTACAGGTCTTTGTTCCTCTATGCCTGGAAGCAACCGGTTTTGGCAAGGGGACTAGCCGCCGGCAAGTACTAGGCGCTGAAGCTGCTTTTGTGATATGATTTTCCTATCAACAAGATATGCTTTTGGAGGTAGATACAATGACAAACATTGAAAGAGTCGCGCAGTTTTTAAAGGATGCGGGAACATATTATCTTGCGACTGTCGACGGAGACCAGCCTAGAGTGCGTCCGTTTGGTACGGCGCATATTTTTGAGGGCAAGCTGTATATCCAGACTGGCAAGTCAAAGAATGTTGCAAAGCAGCTTTTTGCAAACCCAAAGGCAGAAGTCTGTGCGTTTGTAAACGGTAGCTGGCTGCGTGTCGCAGGAAAGCTTGTGGAAGACGACCGGCGCGAAGCCCGCGTTTCTATGCTTGACGCCTACCCGGATCTCAAGAAGATGTACAACCCTGATGACGGAAACACCGCTGTGTTCTATTTTAAGGACGCTACGGCAACGTTCAGTTCATTTACCTCCGCCCCGGAAAACATCTCTCTGTAAAAGTTTACGGCACTCGGCCTGTCTTTAAGGCAAATTCCCTGTGGGAAATTTTATTTTCGCACAGGGAATTTATTTTTTCTCACTGGCTTTTTACCTAATTCCCAGTGAGAAATTGCAGTGGTATCCAGTGTGGTAATACGTAAGGGGTGGACATAAAAAAATCCAGTGTCTCCACTGGATTTTTCGTTGCGAAATTACTGGGCCATCTAAGACTTGAACTTAGGACCAAAGGATTATGAGTCCTCTGCTCTAA
>CAZKPZ010000142.1:0-5468 GCA_964554745.1 uncultured Treponema sp.
ATGGAAAACAACCTTCTTTTGAACCTGGATCCATATATCGCAAAAGATTCTTCTATAGATATGTCTAAGTACTATGCCGGAATCAAAGAGCTGTACACACGCAAAGACGGCAAGACATTCGCCGTTCCAAAGGATCACGACACAATCGCTCTCTTGTACAACAAGGCGATTTTTGACAAGTACGGCGTCAGCTATCCTTCTGATGACTGGACATACGAGGATATGTACAAGGCTGCAAAGAAGATTACAGAAGCTTCAAAGGGCGATGTATACGGCTACGCAGTTGACACTTCAAACAACCAGGACGGATGGTACAACATTGTATACGCATACGGCGGAAAGGTCATTACTGACGACCACAAGGGAACAACAATCGGCTCAAAGGAAGGAAAGGCCGGTATGGAGATGGTACGCAAGCTCCTTACTGTTGCCGCACCGCAGACCGTTGTTTCTGAGACCGGTACAGAGTCACTCTTCCAGTCTGGCAAGGTTGCCATGATTACACAGGGTTCTTGGATGATTAACAACTTCTACACTGCAGAGCACCACAATGACTACGCTTGGGCAATGTTGCCATACGCGGACTTGAACGGCAACGGCAAGTGCGAGAAGAGCGAGCGTTGGTCTAGCTACAACGGCTTGGGCTGGGCTGCTTCATTTAACACCAAAGACCCGAACGCTGCTTGGGGACTCATCGCCTACTTCTGCGCAGAAGCCGGACAGAAAGAGCAGGCTGACCTTGGCGTAACAATGGGCGGTATGCACGGAATTTCTGCAAACTTCGCCAACGCTTTTGCCGGCATGGACGTTTCTGCCTTTACAAGAGTCGAGGAAGAGGGAACTCTCTACTTCAGACCTTATACAAGAAACACACCTGTCTGGGAAGA
The DNA here is from genome assembly GCA_964554745.1 of uncultured Treponema sp. Taxonomy (GTDB): domain Bacteria; phylum Spirochaetota; class Spirochaetia; order Treponematales; family Treponemataceae; genus Treponema_D. The sequence goes on from CAZKPZ010000142.1 coordinate 888, forward strand.
TGCCTTGAAGCAGAAGGGCGCATTCCTTGATGCATGGCAGAATCCTTCTGATGCTGCATTGATGTCAAAGGCATGTGACAACGCACAGGCAATCATAGAAAAAGCAATAGCTGCAGAGTAAGGAACATGGCAATGGCGAGTAAACACAAAATGACACCGACGACCCGCAACGAAGCCGTCTGGGGACTGGCGTTTGTCGCACCGACAATCATCGGTCTTATAGTCTTGAACTTTATCCCGGTATTCAACACGGTCTACCAGTCATTCTGCAAGACTGGAGACTTTGGCAGGGGTAACAAATTCGTAGGACTTGCAAACTATGCCGCAGTCCTGGGGGCTGGTGAAACATGGCAGTCCCTTCTGAACACGGTAAAGTACGCGCTCGTTGAGGTTCCGTTTGGAATCGCCATTGCCCTTGTTCTTGCTGTTTTCCTGAATAAAAAACTTACGGGAACATCTATATTCAGGACTATCTTCTTCTTGCCAATGGTCTGCGCTCCGGCAGCAGTCGCAATGGTGTGGAAGTGGCTCTATAACCAGCAGTTCGGCTTGCTGAACAATATTCTGGAAACAAATGTAGCCTGGATTTCAAACCCAAAAATCGCGTGGATTTCAGTCGGCGTAATCGGAGTTTGGTCTATCATCGGCTACAACATGGTTCTCTTTCTTGCGGGCTTGCAGGAAATTCCGCACGACTATTATGAAGCCGCCACTATAGACGGCGCATCGGGAGTGAGTCAGTTCTTTAATATAACAGTACCCCTTTTGAGCAATACGACGTTCTTTATCGTTCAGACAAGAATCATCGGCGCTCTCACAGTCTTTGACCTTATGTTCATGGTAATAGACGTTACCAATATTGCCTTGCAGGACGTGCAGTCAACGGTATACCTGTTCTATACCTACGCGTTCAGAAACGGCAACAAGGGATACGGAGCCGCCTTGGTAATGGTTCTGGTGTTCTTTATCATGATTGTAACGTTCATAATGCAAAAGTGCGAGAAGCGGTTCGTCAGCAAGAACTAGGAGAGGGGAAAGAAAATGAATAAATTCAAATCGTATGAAAATTGCAAAACGACATTAGTGTACGTGATACTTTTTATCATGGCGTTCATCATGATTGTTCCTTTTGCATGGATGATATTAACGGCAGTTAAGACAAATCAGGAGTCTATCTCGGTAGACCCATTCTATATATTCCCCCAAGGCAAATGGCACTGGGAAAACTTCGGCAAGGTGTGGGAGTCTTACAACTTCCTTATTCTTTACAAGAACACCCTGCTGATGATTTTCTTCCGCGTAGTCTGTGCGGGACTCACCGCAACGCTAGCAGGCTATGCCTTTGCCCGTCTGCGCTTTCCGGGCAAGAACGTGCTCTTTTCTCTGGTACTGATTCAGATGATGATACCGTCTCAGATTTTTATCATCCCGCAGTACCTGATGGTCTCAAAGTTGCACTGGCTCAATACCACTGCAGGACTTGTGTTCCCCGGCATGGTCAGTGCGTTCGGCACTTACCTGCTCAAGACTTCGTTCGAGGGCTTGCCAAAGGAACTTGAAGAAGCTGCGAGCATTGACGGCTGCAACATTGGTCAGCGCTTTTTGTTCGTAATGATGCCGCTTACCAAGAGTGCCATGGTCTCTCTTGGAATCTTTACCGCGCTCTTTGCGTTCAAGGACTTGATGTGGCCGATGATTGTCTGCACAAACTCACTTACCACCACTCTTTCTGCAGGTCTTGCAAAGATGCAGGGGCAGTACGGCAGTGAGTACCCAACCATGATGGCCGCGGCTGTTATTGCCGTTGTGCCTATGATTGTAATCTACTTGATTTTCCAGAAGCAGTTCGTTGAAGGAATTGCTACATCCGGCGGAAAACTGTAGGCGCTTGATTTTGTCCTCCTTAATAGTGCTGTCCCTCTGCTGCGGAGGGGCAGCTTTTTTTATGCGCAGGCTTACAAAACACGGCCTTTTTCTGACTGGAACAAATGTGCCTGTCCTTACTAATTGCCGGACTGAACCTATACTTGTGGTGAGATAAATCCTATACGTTCAGCCGGGCTAAAAGTATACTTGTGGTCAGACAAAAACTATACGTTCAGCCGGATTAAACCTATACTTATGGTCAGCCAAATCCTAAGGAACAGTTGGCTTAATCCTAAGGAGAAAGGTGTTTAATCCTAAGGAATAGGGGGCTTCTGTGGCGGTAGAATAAAGGCTGACATAATGTTATAATTATTAAAGGGAATCTCTAAAAACTTCATTTTTTAGAGATAACTCAGAGAAATACAGTGGTAAAATATAAATGTCATTATACGAAGATTTGCAGAAGGTTTCATCAGAAGAAGATGTAAAAGACCTCTATATTAAAGCTCTTAAATTAAAAGGTTATCAAAAAAATTTAATCGACATTCAGACAAAGGAAGTCTGGTTTGAGGCTAAGGCCGGCTCCAAGCATACGACATACTCAATGTTCACTCAACTGCTCTTTTATGTGAATCAGGCACTTAAGGCAGGTGAGTACATTCCGCCGTTCTTGTGCGTGATAGACAGCGTAAAGGCCGCATTGATGAAGACGGAAGTCGCTCTTCCGCTTTTGAGGGACAAGTCCATAAAAATAAAATGGGGAAAGTCCGCAAGCGATGTTACGCAGGACGCACTGGATAAGGTGAGCCAGTTTATCGGAACTCACTTTGTTTCTTATAATATTCAGTTTAACGAAAAAGAATTCATAGAAGCCGTTCAGAATGCAATTGAAAAAGGCGAGATTATCCGTACTCAGATTACGCCCGACAACTTAAAGCAGGTCTTTGACAAATGGGTTGAAATGATTGGAAAAGAAATTAAGGGTGTGGCGCCTGAAGACTACGCGCTCCTTTTCTATGCCGATACGATGAACGACGGAACCGTAAGCACGCACGAAAATCTTCCTGCTGAACTTTTGCACAAGGGGGCAAAGCCTGTATTTTTACTCAACGGAAAACTCTACGAACTTGGCAGCGTTGAAGGTTACAGAAAGTTTTGGGCAATTTTTGACCGGCCGCCAAAAGAGGAATACCGCAACTATTTGCTTGAACGCCGTGACAGCCTTATTCCCTACGATGAGCGTAGTTTTAAGGGCGCATACTATACACCGCTGAATGTTGTGGAAAAAGCCTACGAGCTGCTGACCAAAACACTTGGCTCCGGTTGGCAGAGAGAATACGTTGTCTGGGATATGTGTTGCGGCGTGGGCAACCTAGAGACAAAGCACTCCAACGCGCGGAACATCTACATGAGCACACTTGACCAGGCCGACGTTGACGTTATGAAAGCTGCTAAAACCTGTGTGGCCGCGACAAGATTTCAGTATGATTATCTGAACGACGACATTACTGACGACGGCAAAATTGACTACAGCCTGACAAATAAAATTCCGCAAAGTCTGCAGAAGATTATTGCTGAATCCAAGACGGAAAAGAGAAAGATTTTGGTGCTGATTAATCCGCCGTATGGTGAAACTACAAACGCTTCAAATACAGTAAGCGGAGCGGTTGCTAAAAACAAGACAGGAATTAAGAGAACAAAAATGGCAGCCGTTGGGATGAGTGAATACGGCAAAGCCAGTAACGAGCTTTTTACGCAGTTCGTCGCAAGAATCGCCAAGGAAATCCCCAAAGCAACTCTTGCAATGTTTAGTACATTGAAATACGTGAATTCTCAAGCCTTTGAGCAGTTTAGAAGCGTGTGGAAAGCGAAATACTTAGGCGGTTTCGTCGTCCACTCAAAGGCATTTGACGGCCTAAAGGGCGACTTTCCGATAGGATTTTTGGTCTGGAAGACACACAACGGCGAAATGTGATATAATTGGAGCAAGGAGGAAAAAAAATGCCATACGCAACGCTTCAAAAACAGATAGAATCTCTTCCGCCTGAATATTACGCACAGGTAGAGAATTTCGTGCAATATATTATCTATAGAGCGAAAATGGAAAGTCCGAGAGAAACAAGTTTGGAACTTCCTAATGAAAAGCAAAAGGCTTTTGATGACATTTTCGGGATTTTGAGCCATGAAGATGCGGATGAAATGCGCTCTAATTTGGGATTGCGATTTAAGGAAGTTTAGAATGTTGTATTTTCTTGACGCAAACACTCTTATCGACATTCTTGACGGAAACGAAAATATCGCGCGAAATTTCCGGCGAATTTCTCCAGAAAATGAAATCAGGATTCCCGACATTGCGTATTACGAAGTTATCAGGGGATTTGAGCATAAAGACCCTAAGAATCAAAAGGAAAAATTCGAGCATTTCTGCAATGTATTCAAAATTGAATTCATGGACTTGGAAACATTTAGAATTGCCGCTAAGGAATGGGCTTTGCTTCGCAAAAACGGCGTAAAAATTGATGACGATGATGACATTTTGATTGCCTCGCTTTCGATTGAGCGAAACGCAATTCTTGTGACGAATAATACGAATCATCTTTCTCGATTCAGCGGAATAAAACTTGAAAATTGGACTTTGTAAGGAGTTTTTATGTCTGACTACACACCTGTCCAATTAACTCGCTAACTCCACAAAAAGCCACTGACTGCCTAGAA
>CAZKPZ010000143.1:0-5437 GCA_964554745.1 uncultured Treponema sp.
CGAACTTTTCCAGTGCCTCGTCAACCGTAAAATCCATAATTTCAGGCAGGGTCATTCCATTGTAGCGAACTTTTTCGGCATCCTTTGAATAGCGCGAGCCTTTGCAGGTGGGACAGACAATATCGACATCGGGCAGAAACTGCATATCAAGAGAAACTTCGCCGGTTCCGTCGCAGTCAGGGCAGCGGAGTTTTCCTGTGTTGTATGAAAAATCTCCGGCCTTGTATTTGATGGCTTTTGCATCGGCAGTCCTAGCAAAGAGCTTCCGCAGATTGTCGTGAATGTTCGCGTACGTCGCAACTGTTGAACGGACGTTTATTCCGATTGGAGTCGCGTCAATCAAGTCGGCACGCTTTATTCCGTCGACCTGAATTGATGCAACGTGCTCAGGAAGCGCTGCCCCATTACAAAGCGATTGCAATGCCGGCAACAGGCATTCAAGGACGAGCGTGGTTTTCCCCGAACCTGAAACGCCGGTCACCACGGTCAATGCCCCTTTGGGGATTTCAACGCAAAGCGGCTGAACAGTATGAACGGCCTTTGTCTCCAAGTGGATTTTCCCTTTTGCAAAAGGATTTGGGTTCTTCGCCCTCACGCGGATTTCTTTTTCGCCAGACAAAAAAGGCGCGATTATCGAAGCAGGATTTTTTTCAATCTCACCCACCGTCCCCTGAGCAATCACTCTGCCGCCATTTTTACCGGCTTCCGGTCCTAACTCAATCATGTAGTCAGCATGCCGCAAAACCTGGGTGTCGTGGTCAACCAAAAGAACGGAATTTCCGTCACGAACCAAATCGTCCATAACGCCGGTAAGCCCCTTTAGGTTTGCCGGGTGCATCCCGATTGACGGCTCGTCCAAAACGTAGAGAACGCCTGTCGTCTTGTTCCGAACCGCACGCGAAAACTGAACCCTCTGGCGTTCCCCGGTGGAAAGCGTAGCCGCCGAACGGTCAAGCGAAAGATAGCCCAAACCAAGCTCAACCAGTCTGGCGGCGACAGAATGAAATTCCTTTATCATATCCATCGCCATCGTATTCATCTCATCGGGAAGGGTGCCGGGAATCTCATCAATCCACTTAATCAAATCATCAAGAGTCAGGGCAGAAGCCTGAGCAAGATTCTTTCCATGCAGAATTGTAGAAAGAACTTTTTCATTCAGGCGGGAACCGTTGCAGTGCGGGCAGATGTCGGTCTTCAAAAACTTTTCCACGCGGGCAAGGCCTTTTTCATCCTTCACTTTTTTAAGCGAATTCAAAACCGTGTTTTCGGCAGAATAATAGGTAAAGTCCATTTCCCCTGCGGACGTGTTGTTTTTGGAGTGATAGAAAATATGCTTTTTTACAAGCGGCCCCCTGTAGACGATTTCAACTTCTTCGGGTGTCAGGTCTTTAAAAGGAACGTCGGTGCGAACGCCCATCGCGCGGCAAACGTCAGTCATCAGCGACCACATGAGCGAATTCCACGGAGCAACCGCCCCCTGGTCAATCGTCAGATTTTTGTCGGGAACGTAAGTGTTCTCGTCGGGCACCCGCATAACCCCTGTTCCCTCGCAGTACGGACAAGCCCCGGCACTGTTGAAGGCAAAGGATTCCGCGCCGGGAGTCTCGTATTCCTTTCCGCAGTCACGGCAAGTCTGAATCATCGTTCGCGCAGAAGCGAGTGACGGCGGCTGCAATTTTCCGCAATGCGGGCAGACATGGCTCCCAAGGCGTGAGAACATCAGCCGCAAATGATTCAAAAGCTCGGTCGAAGTTCCAAAAGTGGAGCGGATATTGGGCACACCCGGCCTCTGCCGCAAAGCAAGGGCAGCAGGAACGTGTTCCACAGAGTCCACCTGGGCATGGCTAGCCTCAGTCATCCGCCGCCGCGTATACGTCGAAAGCGACTCCAGATAGCGGCGGCTTCCCTCCGCGTACAAAACGCCGAGGGCGAGAGACGATTTCCCGGAACCAGAAACTCCTGCAATCGCAACTTTTTTTCCCAGCGGAATCTCAACGTCAATATTCTTCAAGTTATGCACCCGCGCCCCATGCACGGAAATTGTTTTTACGGAATCGCTCATAGGAATAGTATAGCAGATTGCGGGAAATGTGTCAGGGCATTATCTTTAGATAATTTTCTCCATCCATATCATGTCGTACCAGCGGTTGAATTTATATCCGCATTTGTGAAATTCCCCCACTTTGGCAAAGCCCATGTGCGAGTGAAAATCCGGGCTGTTGTGATTCAGGAATTCATCCTCTTTTTCTGCATAAGCGATGCAGGCATAAAGGTTTTTAATGCCCATTTCTTTTAGGCGCTGCTCAAGATTTTCGTACAGAAGCCTTCCCAAGCCCCTTTTATGCGCGTTCTTATCTATATAAATGCTCAACTCCACGCAATGATTATAGGCAGCCCTGTCTTTAAAAGTTCCTGCATAGGCATAACCTAATATTTTGCCCTCATGCTCAATCACAAGATAAGGATATTTTTGCAAGGTTTTCTGAATGCGCCCTGCAAATTCTTCTACAGACGGAACGTCATACTCAAAGGAAACCGCCGTCTTTTGCACATAATAAGAATAGATTTCAAGAAGCCTTGGAGCATCATCAACGCTGGCAGTACGAATCTTTGCAGTCATTATCTATCACCTATGTTTTTTATATTTTGCATTATAGCGTGTAAAATATTTGTACTTCAAGTACATGGCGCGGAATTTCCCAGTGGGAATTGAGGAAAAAGCCTGTGAGTTTTTAAAATTTCCCACTGAGTTTTTTAAAATTCTCAGTGGGAAATTCTATAATGGAAAAGTAGCGTAGAATTCAGAATGTCAGTTTCGAATAACAATTTATGATAAGGTCGGTACTTTTTTACATCTGACAGCAAATTATGCGTATGACTTTTAGTATAGAGCCTTAGATAAAATATGTCTACACTGCCAGAACCTCGTCTATTTTCTTTTTGAGAAGTTCGAGGACTTCAAAGTAGCGGGCGGTTTGAAGTCTAGATTTTGTCAAGCCAAAAAGGGCATTACCAGGCGCTTGAATACGATACTATTCATTAGACAGGCTTTCTGCTATGATACAGAGCAAGGAGAATCACATGGAAAGCCAGACTGCCGCAACAGACTTAAAAAGGTACAGGAAGACTTCTATTGCCTGTTACACAGGATTTATAACTCAGGCGATTTGCGCAAACTTTGCGCCGCTTTTATACCTCACCTTTCACAAGGACTACGGCATCTCACTGGCAAGGCTTGCGCTCATCTCGACAATCTTCTTTTTTGTCCAGCTTGTCACTGATGCGGTCTGCGCAAAAATCACCGATAGAATCGGCTACAGGCTGAGCATTGTGTTTTCCGCAGTCTGCTCAGCGCTGGGGCTAATCGGGCTTTCATTTCTGCCGGACATAATGCCGACACCTTTCTCCGGCATTTTAATCTGCGTCATAATCTATGCCATAGGAAGCGGACTTGCGGAAGTCCTCGTAAGCCCTATTATCGAGGCCTGCCCGTTTGAGAACAAAGAGGCGATTATGAGCCTGACGCATTCCTTTTACTGCTGGGGCGTTGCCGGCGTGATTTTGCTTTCAACAGCTTTCTTTGCGTTTTTTGGAATAGGTCGATGGAAGGTTCTTTCATTAATCTGGGCAATTGTTCCCATCTGGAACATATACAATTTTGCGACCTGCCCGATTGAAAGAACAGTAGACGAGGGGGAAAGCATGAGGGTCAGGGACTTGCTCAAGAACAGGCTCTTCTGGCTTTTCATTGTGCTGATGGTCTGCGCCGGCTCTTCGGAGCTTGCCATGGCGCAGTGGGCATCGGCTTTTGCAGAGTCCGCGCTTGGCGTGTCAAAAGCCTTTGGCGACCTGCTCGGTCCTTGCGGATTTGCGGTGTTAATGGGAATCAGCAGGACGCTGTACGGAAAATTCGGCGAGAAGATTGACCTTGCCGCGTTTATGGCCGGCTCCGGCATTCTCTGCATGGGCTGCTATCTTCTTACAGGCTTGTCGCACCTGCCTGTTATTGCCTTAATCGGCTGCGCCCTGTGCGGATTCTCGGTGGGCATCATGTGGCCAGGCTCTATAAGCATCTCATCTAAGGTTCTGCCAAAGGGAGGGACTGCACTGTTCGCGCTTCTTGCCCTTGCAGGAGACTTGGGCGGCTCGGCAGGTCCTTACATAGTGGGGCAGGTCTCGCAGATGTTCGGCGACAACTTACAGGCAGGGGTAGTAGCAGGAACAGGGTTTCCGATAGTGCTTGTAGTCTGTGTGCTCCTTGTAAGAAAAAACAGATCATAATTGCGATTTTCACAGTGGTCGCTTATAATGTGAAAAGTTTTGATTCGTCTTTTTATCTTATTTGGAGAACACTTATGAGCATTGATTTAGCACAAATGCCAAAACTTGGTTTCGGTCTTATGCGGCTTCCGCAACTTGACGGAAAGATTGACTACCAGCACGTATGCAAGATGGTTGACGCATACATGGATGCCGGAATGAACTATTTTGACACAGCTTACGTCTACCACGGCGGACAGTCTGAATGTGCCGTAAAAGAGGTTCTCACGAAGCGCTATGCCAGGGAAAAATTCATGGTGGCAACAAAGCTCCCAGGCTGGGCGCTTTCCAGTAAACAAGACATCGACAGAATCTTCAACGAGCAGCTGGAGCGCACCGGGCTTGACTACTTTGACTTCTATCTGCTCCACAGTCTTGAAGACGGCGACAATTATGAAAAACACGAAAAGTTCGGTTCTTTTGAATGGGGTCTGCAAAAAAAGAAAGAGGGCAAAATCAAGCACTTTGGATTTTCATTCCACTCAGGCCCGGAACTCTTGGAAAAGATTCTGGACAAGCACCCGGAAATGGAATTCGTGCAGATTCAGCTGAACTATGCGGACTGGGACAATCAGATTGTGCAGTCAGGAAAGCTCTACAACATTCTCGAAAAACGTAAAATCCCGATTATCGTAATGGAACCGGTAAAAGGCGGAACCTTGGCAAATTTGCCGCCGGATTTAGATGCAAAGCTCAAGGCTGTTCACCCGGACAAGTCCGCGGCATCATGGGCACTCCGCTTTGTAGCAAGTCTGCCGGGCGTAATGACAATCCTGAGCGGCATGTCCACACAAGAGCAGATGGACGACAATATTGCCACGTTTAAGAACTTTGAGCCGCTCAACGACACAGAAAAAAAGACCATAGAAGAAGTCGTAAAAATAATGACGGATTTGCCGCTCATACCGTGCACAAGCTGCCGCTACTGCACGGACGGCTGCCCTATGGACATCAAGATTCCGGACATCTTCCGCGCACTGAACACCAAGCGCACCTACCCCAACGACGACAGGCCGAACTTCTTCTACAACGGTCTTACGGCGGATTCCGGCAAGGCAAAGGACTGCGTTGCCTGCAAGCAGTGCGAAAGTGTCTGCCCGCAGCACCTTCCGATTGT
>CAZKPZ010000144.1:0-5383 GCA_964554745.1 uncultured Treponema sp.
TTTTTCCTTGAAGAACGGCAGGTGCTGTATTATAATAGTAGCACCTATGGATGATTTTCTTAGCGTGCAGAATCTTGTTGTCTCGTTCAGAACCGGTAAGGGAACGGTTCATGCCGTGCGGGATATTTCCTTTACGATGGAGCGCGGCGAGACTCTTGCGATTGTGGGCGAGAGCGGCAGCGGCAAGTCCGTGACGGCACGCGCACTGCTGGGCATAGAGGCTCCGAATGCGGTGATTGAGCGAGGGCAGATTCTTTTTGAGGGCGCAGATTTGCTTAAATACACCGAGCGCGATTTTGAAAAGTCCAGAATCCGCGGGAACAAAATTGCGATGGTCTTTCAGGACCCCATGTCCTCGCTCGACCCGATTATGAAGATAGGCCCGCAGCTGACCGAGGCAATGGTCTTGAACCAGAAAATCACAAGGGCAGAGGCAAAGGCGCGGGCGCTAAAGATAATGGAAGAAGTCGGTATCCGCGAGCCTCAAAAGCGCTTTAACCAGTACCCCTTTGAATTTTCCGGCGGAATGCGGCAGCGCATTGTAATCGCCATAGCCATAGCCGCCCACCCGGAGCTGCTTATCTGCGACGAGCCGACCACTGCGCTTGACGTAACAATTCAGGCGCAGATTCTGGAGCTGATAAACCGCTTGAAAAAAGCTAATGACATGTCCGTGATTTTTATAACGCACGACTTGGGCGTGGTTGCGAATGTGGCTGACAGGGTTGCCGTTATGTATGCCGGAAAGATTGTTGAAGTCGGCACTGCGGATGATATTTTCTATTCCCCGGCGCATCCCTATACCTGGGCTTTGCTTTCTTCCATGCCGGACTTGCAGAGCGGCCGCAACGGAGAGGCGGCGCTTGACGCAATCGCGGGCACACCGCCTGATATGCTCAATCCGCCAAAGGGCGATGCCTTTGCCCCGCGCAATAAGTATGCCATGCAGATTGACTTTGAGCAGGAGCCGCCTTTGTTCCGCATAAGCGACACGCACTATGCGGCAACCTGGCTGCTCCACCCTAATGCTCCCCGTGTCCGGCTGCCCCAATCTCTGCGTGAGCGCATAGAGCGCATGAAGTGTCAGGGTGCTTTGCAATAGAGGGGCTAAAAGAGCTTTTCGCCTAAGATTCGTGCGGCCAGAGACACTGCCATGCGCGCGGTGTCATTGCCGTTGTCAAGAATCGGGTTCACCTCGACTATTTCCATTGACTTTACCATGCCAAGGCTTTCCATTTCTTCCATAAGAAGCAGACCCTCGCGGTAGGTGAGTCCGCCCGGTACCGGCACGCCTGTTCCCGGTGCAATGGACGGGTCGAATGCGTCCATGTCAAAGCTGATGTGCACAACGTCGCAGTGTGTCTTAAAGAAGAGGCGTACTTTCTTTACGATTTCAGAAAAGCCGAGACGGTCAATGTCGCTTATGGTAAAGCAGGTTACGCCGGCTTCGTGCATGAGCCGCTTTTCTTCTTTGTCCAAGTCGCGGGAACCTACAAAGCAGATGTTCTTTGGGTCAACTTTTGTTCCTTCCTGATAAAGGTTCACCAGTTCCGGCAGTCCCAGTCCTGCGCTCGCCGCAAGACATTCGCCGTGAATGTTTCCTGTAGGTGTCGTTTCGGCGGTGTTGAAGTCACCGTGCGCGTCTACGTACAGTACGCCGAGCCGCTTGCCCTGTTCCTTGTAACAGGCGTGCAGCCCTGCCAGTGTGCCCAGCACGATGGAGTGGTCTCCGCCGAGCACAAGGGGGAATTCCCCTGCGCGTGAAGACTCTTCAACCTGACTTGCAAGCTGTGTACAAGCTTCTACGATGGGTTTTAGGTATTTTGCCTTTGGGTTTGTTCCTATTTCCGCGAATTCCTGCGGCGGCATCTCTATTGACTCGCCGCGTGCTACAATCTCGTGACCGAGCGAAATGATTTTGTCTTTGATTCCTGCAAGACGTATGGCGGACGGTCCCATGTCTGAGCCGTGCCGGCGGCCGCCATAGTCCAGCGGCATTTCGATTATGTTCACTTTCATAGTTTACGAATCATAACGAAATGCGCTGCTTTGTAAAAGGGCTTTTAGGCGTCAAGTTTCATGTATCCGTCTTTTATCCAGTCTTTTTTCTTCATAAAAAGATATATGGCGTAGGACAGGGCGGCGGGGAGCAGTACGTCTATAAAAATCATCTTGGCAATAATGCTCCATGCGGCTTCTTCTGCCGCCATGGCCTGGTAGGTCATTATCTGGCCGACAAGGCCGCTTGTGCCCATGCCGGCTCCGGCGGGCAGTGTCTTCATCTTGAGAATGCAGGAGGCTATAGGGCCAGTGATTGCGGATGCCAACGTTGCCGGAAGCCATATTTGCGGGTGGCGGGCGATGTTTGGAATCTGCAGCATGGATGTTCCGACTCCCTGCGCAAAGAGTCCGTTAAAGCCGTTGTCCTTAAAGCTGATTACGGCAAAGCCAATCATCTGTGCGGAACAGCCTGCGGTTGCGGCTCCGCCGGCAAGACCCGTGAGACCCAGCATGATTGCGATTGCCGCTGAAGAAATTGGCAGCGTTAATATGCAGCCCATCACTACGCTGAGTATGATTCCCATCCAGAAGGGGTGCAGCTCTGTGGCAAGGTTGATTGCCTCGCCCAGCCACTTTGCGGCTGCCGCAAGCGGCGGCCCCAGCAAGACTGCTGTAAGACAGCCCGAAATGATGGTGACTGCCGGAACTACAAGGATGTCTACCTTGGTCTTGCCTGCCACAAGCAGCCCTAGTTCTGCGCCCACGAGGGCGGCGACGAATGCTGAGAGCGGGTCTCCGGGACCTGCCAGGGAGACGGCTCCTGCCTGGCTGATGAAAGCTGTGGAGCCGGCTGCGATGGATGCTATGAATTTGGGCGCGTATGCCCCGGTGATTCCGCTTATAATGCTTGAATAGACTGCGAGTTTTGGCGCTCCAAGGGAGTGCGCCGTTCCGATTGCAATACCTGCGCCTGTAAACACGGTGAGCAGCTGCCCGATTTTTACCATAAACTGGCCTGTTAAGACGAGCGCCTTTGTTCCGGCGGAGCACATGGCAATGCCGTCTTTTAGCTCCAGCGCGTCTGCTCCCGGAAAGAATTTGCCTATCTGACCGATGATGAGTCCGATGATGAGGGTTGAGAAAAGCCCGAGTGACATGCCCCCGAGGGCATCTACAAGGTAGCGTTTTACGTACTTATTCATATAAAGCTCCGATATTCTTGCTATTTGCAGAAATATAATATGTAATGAATAAATATACAATATCTATCTTTTAGAAATGTAACCAAAAAAGGCGTGTTATCCTTTTAAGATTGTAAACCGATACTGGAATTGAGGAACTTTAAAGATGAAAGATTGCGCATTCCGTTATATATTCGCTTTTGCTGTCGTTTCGACATTCGGACTTTGTTTTGCAGCTGCCCAGAAGTCAGAGGTTTTTTATGCTTCAATAGACAGGGAGCAGGCTGCGGAAGATGCCAGAAACAGCGCTAACGTGTCTGAGTACGAGGCTGTGCTTTCATCTGTGAGTTTTATTGACTGGAATAAGGAGACATTCGTTTCTGATGTTTCTCTGGATGTGGTAAAGGCCGGAATCCCTATGCCGAGCGGCAAGTCTGCCGCCTTGACAAAAATCAGGATGGATTTGCCTGTGCTTGTAAAAGATCCGCTTCTTTCTATTTATGTTGATGACACAAACACGGTTGGCGACTTGGTGCTTGCCGGTACGCTCACTCTGGAACAGCTTACGGATATCATAGACGGCTCCAAGCAGACTCCTTCCTACTTTAAGAATGGCGGAGACCAGCTTTTGACTAAGCACAGCATCAATCTGCAGGAACTGGGGACGCTGTTCGTAAAGCATCATGCCGCCTATGTTCAGCGTAGGCCTATTGAGCGCATCGCAAGCCGCGCATACAGCGGTATTGTCATTGATGCCCGCGGAATTTTGCCTGTCCACGGAGAATTTGTGGACAGTGCGGTTGAGCCGTGCCTGTTCCCCAAGGTTTGGGACGAGAACATGACGCTGGTCTATGAGCGCAATATGGTGAACCCGGACGTGGCAGGAAAGTCTGGAATTGTGTCTTACTGCAATGACCGCTTTTCAAAGGGCTTTGAGGAGCGCGTCGGGGACGATCCGCTGTGGATTACGGCAAAAGAGGTGTTCGGCGTGTACCGCTGTGACCCGGTGATTTCCAGTGACGACTATCTGCGCATTGCGACAGTTCCCGCAAACCTTAAGCTCCTGGAGCAGGGTAAGGTCGTTGTTTTGCTCGGCGAAGACAAAATCTCTCATCGGGTGACTGCGCCGGAAAAGACTGCTTCGTATTATATGGATTTGCAGCGTCTTAAGTATGTATTCGAGGATCGTGTTCCTGATACAGTGATAAAGGACGGGCCGGGAGGAATTCAGATTACGGTGCAGGACTTGCGCTTTGTTGCGGATTCTGCCGAATTGCTTGCCTCGGAAAAAGACCGGGTGGGGATGATTGCGCTGCAGATAAAGGATGCCGTGGCGGGCGGTGATTATACTATAATGGTAGAAGGTCATACTGCGGACGTGAATAAGCCGAACGGTCAGATGAACCTGAGTATTCGCCGTGCACAGGCAATAGTCGATGTGCTTACATCTGTCGGCGTTGACAAGAGCTTGATTTCTTCACGCGGATTCGGCGGAACGCGCCCGATTGCGGATAATGCTACCGCGGAAGGCAGGGCTGCAAACCGCCGCGTTGAGATTATTATCATGCCTAAAGATGCTGATGCGCAACGCAGATGAATTATGTTTGCGTTTTGTTGAAAAATAAACATTTTTTTAGAAGAATTTCCTCTTTAGCACTTGCATTAATTTCATAAAAAGTATATAAATATAGCACTGTCTAAGAATCATGTTATGTGATTTTGTCATAACTACAGTATGACGGTGTTCTTTGTATAATCAGACAGGCAGAATAGATGCCTGATGAAGTTCGTAAAGCTAAGCGCTTTGAAAGCGCTTTTCAGGACTTCGTAGCCGGATGCTTACAGATTGCCGTTGACAGTTTGATTAAAAGGGGCATTTAAGGTTTCTGATTCAGAGGTCGTAAATGCCAAACCGGTTGTCAGCTTGATTGATAATGATAGGTGGTGTCGGCCAACTGCTTCGAAAGTATGGAGTGGTGAAAGTTGTCCGTAATCTTTTTTCTATTATTATCTCTGTCTTGTCTGGTTTCCGTTTAGTTTTGGTTAAAGTGTGTATGCGAAGACTGAACTGCTGGGTTTTGTGGTTTTGTTTTCTGGCTTAAAGTGCAACACATTCAACTTATAGATGCCGCAGGAGGAAACTTGCGGCAAGGAGAAAATCATGGCAAAGGAAGAGTTCAAAAGAACTAAACCTCACATGA
>CAZKPZ010000145.1:0-5264 GCA_964554745.1 uncultured Treponema sp.
CAGCCCCATCTTTTACTCCGTTTCTGAATACAGTTCCTTTCCCATGGCGTATAGCGTAAGAGTCGTTCCTTTGGAGACTTCATACGGAACAGTGACTTTTCCGCCGTCATGATTAAAAGAAGCGATGATTGCAGTGTGCCCGTCCGCGCTGCTTGACTCTAATGTCATTGGTACCGGGTAGGGGAACTTTTGTATTTCCGCAGTAAAAATGCCGGTGACCGTCTTGTTTTCGTTGTCTGCCGCCGCAGAAGCTGCAATTGCCCATTCAGCACGCACGTGACTCCATGCCGCTACGGTCTCGCCCGGCTTGTCCTGGCTGGTGACAGTGTTCGGCGTTTCGGAAGAGAGCGCCTCATGGGCAGTAAAGTCAAAGATTACCTTCTGGTCTGCCATTGATTTTAAGAACATATTAATCCTCATGCCGGAAATATCCGGCACTTGAGCAGTCTCGTCTTTGTCACCGCTGCTTGCAATCAGCTGCAGACGTATTTTATCAGTTATGTATGTACCTCCGGCAGGATACTGGGCAAGTATTGTTCCGGCGGGGCTGTCGTCTTTTATGTACACAGGCTTTGCGACCGTTATCGTTGAATTCTCGTCGCTGAAGATGGTCTGCAGCTTTGGCAGAACCTCGTTTATAGACTTGCCTGTGTAGTCATCAATATGGTCAACTGCCACACCGCGGCTTACGGTGAGGGTGATTCGGCGGTATGCCTTTACGATGGAGCCTGCGTCCGGGGTCTGTTCAAGAATAGTTCCCGCGTCTGACATATTGTCTGAATAGCGGAGCTGGATTTTTGGGTACAGCTCCTTTTGCTGCATCTCAAGCAGTGCGTTCGTTAAGGTCTTGCCGACGACATTGGGAACCATCACCTTTTCTGCGCCCTGCAAAGTTACAAGGAATACCGCGACGCATACTACAATCATCACTACGAACGTCAAAATGACCGTAAAAAACAGCGGCTTGCCGCCGTATGCGATACCTTCAGCCTGTTCTGTGATGCCGCTGCGTATCTTATTCAGGAAATTGCCCTTGTCCTTCTTTATGTCTCTGTCTTCCATAATAAATACAAATCCTCGCTCGTGTTTTCATTCCAGGACAGAACCAATAAAGTTCCGTGCTCCGTTCATGAATGACTTATAGTCCATGGCTTTTTTAGACTGCCACTGCAATTCTGTAACAATCAGGACACCGTCCCCGGTCTGTATGAGAATACCCCTTGCCTTTGAGTATTCCAGGACTGTTCCCGGAACGGCTCCCGTGTTTTTGGGAATGGCCGTATCCTGTGCCGCAATTTTAGAAGCCGCAGCCGCCTTGAGAATCCTTAGCTGCATTCCGTTACAGTTGGTGTAGCAGCCCGGCCATGGCGTGTAGGCGCGTATCTGCGCGTCTATTTTAAGCGCGCTGTCCTGCCAGTTAATCTTGCCGTCCTCTTTCTTTATGGTGGAACAGTAGCTCGGCTCACCTTCCTGCGGTGTTGCCGGCGGCAGCGAGCCTGTCTTTGCAATGTGCCGCAACATTGTGGTCACTGCAATGCCGCCAAAGAGCGCCGCCTTGTTCAAAAGTAACTCCGCAGTCTCTGTTCCGGTAAGGCCGATCCGCTCTTCGTACAGAACGTCGCCCTCATCTATGCCAAGAGCCATTTTCTGCAGGGAAAATCCCGTTTCCGTGTCCTGGTTTAAGATTGCGGCATTTACGGGAGTCGCCCCGCGGTATTTTGGCAAAAGTGAAGGGTGCAGGTTCACCACACCGTATTTAAACAGAGAAAGAAACTTCGGCCCCAGAATATGACCATAGGCAAAGCATACAAAGATGTCTGCCTGTATGGCGGAAATTTCGTTTCTGGCCTCTTCCTTGAGGTGTTCCGGCGTAAAAATCTTTATATCCGTACCGCGTGCCTGATTCCAAATCTCTGTGTATTTCCCGACCTCTGTTGGAACTAGCTCCTTATGCCGACCCTTTGCGCTCGGCGGATTCGTCAGAACGCCGACCACCTCGTACGATTCTGACTGTACGGAAGAAGACATTGCGCTGTCTTTGAGGATAAGCTCCAGAGTTTTTGCAGATGCTGCGGGACTGCCGCCATAAAGTACTCGGAGCATGGATTACTTTCCTTTTTTTGCCTGCCGCGCTGCCTTTTTTGCGGCCTTTGCCGCCGCGCGCTCGGCTTTCTTCTTGAAGTTTTCTATTGTCTGCTCCTTGAACTCTTCGCTGCCGCGGTCAATGTAGAGCACTCCGTTCAGGTGGTCGTTCTCATGCTGGATGATGCGTGCAAGCAGACCGGAAGCGTCATTTATGGTAAATCGCCTTCCTTTTTCGTTCAATGCGCTTACAGAAACAGTGGACGGCCTCTTGATGTTCTCTGAGACTCCCGGTACAGAAAGGCAGCCTTCCTCGTAGTCCACCAAGTCGTCTGATGTTTTGATGATTTCTGGATTTATGAAGACGCGGCGCACGCCATCGTCTGAAATGACTACAAAAAAACGCTTGGCGATGCCAACCTGCGGGCCTGCAAGACCTACGCCGTTAGCGCTTATCATAGTCTCGAACATCTCGTTGAGCGTGGCGCGGAATTCATCGTTAATCTCGCTTTCCTGAACAGGAACGCAGGTTTCGCGCAAAATCTCATCGCCTAATTTATAAATCTTCATCGTATCGTATACTCCGTTATGTGTGTATTTGCCGCTTTATTTGGTGAACTCATTCAGCCTCAGCTCTGCTGAATGTGCGTGCGCCGCAAGACCTTCCGCCTTGCCAAGGCAGTTTGCCGCCTTTGCCGACTCTATTGCACCTTTGCCAGCAGGGTTCACGCGGAGAGTAGTCACCGTCTTGAGGAACACGCGTACGGAAAGCCCGCCGGTAAAGCGCGCGCTGCCGGATGTGGGCAATGTGTGGTTCAGCCCTGCCGCATAGTCGCCGAAAACTTCCGCCGAGTTGTGCCCAATGAACAGCGAGCCGTAATTGTGCACTAAAGACGCAATCTTGTCGCGTTCTGCGCCGTCTGCCATCGCAAGCTCCAGATGTTCCGGGGCTTTTCTGTTGGCAATTTCAGCCGCCTGCTCAAGACTGTCAGTTATTATTATGCGTCCGCAGTTCTCTATTGATTTTGCGGCGGTTTCCTTTGTGTCAAGCACGGAAAGCTGCCTTTCTATCTCTTGTGCTACAGCGTCCGCAAGCGTTTCGTCCGGGGTAGCGAGAACCGGCTGGGCAACCACATCGTGCTCGGCCTGTGCAAGCAAATCTGCCGCAACCCACTCTGGATTCGCGCTGGAATCCGCTATGATAAAAACCTCGGTCGGACCTGCTACCATGTCGATACCTACAGTGCCGTACACAAGCTTTTTGGCTTCCGCAACGAATTTATTGCCGGGACCTACAATTACATCCACCTTGGGAACGCTTTCTGTACCGAACGCGAGCGCAGCAATCGCCTGTGAGCCGCCCAGTGCAAAGGCGCGCGTCGCTCCGCAGATATATGCGGCCGCCAGAATATTCTCGTCCGCATAGGCAAGGTTCTGCCCGTCGGGGTGTACGCGCGGAGGCGTGCACAGAATAATGTCTTTTACGCCTGCCGCAACAGCCGGCGTGATTGTCATGACTACCGTAGAGACAAGCGGAAAACGGCCCGCCGGAACATAGACGCCGGCCTTTTCTACCGGGATATTCTTTTGTCCTGTAAAAACACCGTCCTCAATCTCCGTCTCAAAGTCGTTAAAAGACTCTTTCTGCTTTTTTGCAAAGCGCAGGGCAAGGTCGTGGGAATAGCAGAGCGACTTGTACAGGTCAGGATTGTTTTTCTGCATCTTCTCTGCCGCCGCCTTGAGGGTGGACAGGGGAATTTCAAAATGGTCGGGGTTGGCAACGTCAAATTTCGCCGTGTATTTGTGCAGCGCGGCATCTCCGTTTGTCTTTACGTCCTGCAGAACGTCTTTTACGGAGTCAATGCTGCTGCCGAAATCTCTTCCAGAATAAAAACTGTCTTCTATATTACTAGCTTTTTGGATTTTTATCATGACAAAACGATTATATCAAAAAGCTTGCAAAATATCTATAGGGGCAGGGCTGTGTGCGGCGCACTCACTTGCAGAGCAGCCGCTATGATTCCCGCCTCCTCTCGCATCAGTTCCTGTATCTCTGCGACCTTGTTTTTCTTGTCGGCCTCTTTAACGTACGTTCCAACGTCGCATTAACGTAGCTTACGATGTCGTGTTAACGTACGTAATTAGACAAAGATATTGTCTTTTGACTGCTTGACAGTAGCTTCTTCTGCTTCTGAACGGCATACCCTGAATCCCAGGCTGCTGCTCTTGCCGGTTGGTGCGCTGCCGCTGCGGAAGTAGACTGTACACTGCTGGGGGTCGTCAAGCCAGCTGCCGCCGCGCTTTACGTGCATTGTGCCTATGTTGGAGCCGTGAGGATTGTTCATAGCCCTGATGGGCAAGTCTCCCATGTAGTCCCAGCACCATTCCGCCACGTTTCCGCACATGTCGTACAGCTTAAGGGAATTAGGCTCTTTTGTACCTACGTCGTGGCTTGTAACGTCACTGTTTTCACCGTACCAGGCAACTTTGTCTATGTCGTTGTCTCCGGCGTAGAGGGCTTGGCTTGAATTTCTGCCTCCGCGGGCTGCGTATTCCCATTCTGCCTCTGTCGGCAGCCGGTAGCCCAACGCCGTAAAGTTGCAGGTCACGCGCTTCCACAGGGGGCTTTTGCTGTCGAATTTTGATAAATCCGTCGAGTTTCCTATGCTGTAGCAGGGGGTAAGTCCTGTTTTTATGCTCAGAAAGTTGCAATATATGATGGCTTCGCACCAGTTCACGCATTCAACAGGGCGGTCTTTGCCTTGCAGCTTGGAAGGGTTGTTGCCCATGATGTATTCGTATTGTCTTTGTGTTATGGGAGCCTGGCCCATCTCAAAGTTCGAGAGCGTCACCTTGCGGTTTACCTCGTTAAGACCCATAGGGAATGTTCCGCCCGGGATTTTTACCAGGGTCGGAAGGTCAGAGCTTGGCAGAGCCTGTTGTTCGTTGGCTGTGGGAAGTTCGGCACCGCAGTGGGGGCAAAATTTAAACTGCTGAGTAATCTCAGCTCCACATTTTGTACAAGTCATATTTTTCTCCATAAAAATGGCGCACAATGAGACACCTTGTTTTATTATATACCACAATACGGCTAAAATCAAAAGAAAATTGGATTGACTTTTTTTTAGGTAACTTGTAAATAATAATTCCCCACTTTTCTGTCATAAATTACAACATTTTTT
>CAZKPZ010000146.1:0-5240 GCA_964554745.1 uncultured Treponema sp.
GACAGCACGGTGACATCGGATTTATACAATTCCTGTCTGGTTGACATAAAGAACGTTTCGCCGTTCACAAGCTTTATAAGCGACCATCCGCTTTCTGCCGGCACAACGGCCGCCTTTTTTATCATACTTGCCGCTTTTGCCCTGATACGGCTCAGACGCAAATTGCTGTTGAGGCGCTATGCCCTTGCGTATAACCAGGAAGTTCAATATTCGTCTGGTGTGCAGGGGCAGAACCTGATTGCGCGCGGCCGCTACGATTGGACCCATAATGCCGTCATTTCGTTTGAGACTCACCGCAAGATGAGACGGGATTATTCACTGTGCAAGACCTTTGACGACTCTCTTAGCGATATGCACCTTAACGCAGTGCTGAAAGAGGATGCCGAAAAGCTGCTGGACATGACTTCCCGCAAAAAACTGCTGGAAGGTTTCCTTGTTGGCATAAAGTCCTATTCGCTGGAATTTGATACTATCGCCAGTGCAAAACTGCCGTCATGGGTTCGCTTTGACGAGCACCTGTTTGTCTCGCCCGAGACAGGCAATGTAGAAGCTTTTATCTACCTGTGGGACGCAAGCCGTATGCATTTGGAACGCATTGGGCTGCATCGCTTCCCGGATTTTGGCTATCTGTCTGTAGGCTATATAGACACTCTCAAAAACACCATCTCACTCCAGTTGCTCAAAGGCGACAACCGCACACTTGTCACCTTTGACTACAAGGACCGCGGCGAGATTGTCGTAGACAAAGGCCTTGAACCTGACTGCAAGGACGCATTCATGGCGATGTCTGAAATTCCCAAAATCGAGAAGGGACTGCAGGAAGGCGGCGGAGTATATAAGGCTGCGTTCGACGGCGGCAGCGGCAGAATGTTGCAGTTTGAATTCTGCTGGCTCGAAAAAGAAAACGGCATAGTGTTCTTTTTGCTTTCAGACATATCTTCGATTGTTGCGACAGAAAAAGAGCGCATAAAAAACCTTGAGAAGATTAATACCATGGCACGTGCTGTCGCCAGAGCCTACATAGCGTTCTTCCATTATGACCTGGTGAACTGGTACGGAGAAGAAATAGAAGCTGACGATTCCGTGCGTGACTACATGCCGCCTGTAACAGACATAGACACCGCCATCGCCGTGTTTGAAAAATACGACCTTACCCCGGACGTTGTTGCGGCAAACCGGGACTTCTGGAATTTTCACACCGTGCCGGAGCGCCTTAAGGACTGCGATGTCTTGAGCCACGAAGTGTTTTCCAAGACTCACGGCTGGATTCAGCTGAACATTGTTGCCTACAAGCGCGACAAGAACGGCACCGTAACGGACATTCTGTGGATGACGCGCCTTATTGACGACGAAAAGCGGCGCTTGCTTGAGCAGCAGAAGGCGCTTTCTCTTGCAAACGAGGCTGCCGTTGCGGCAAACAAAGCCAAGACAGCCTTCCTTAGCAACATGAGCCACGATATCCGCACGCCTATGAATGCAATCGTCGGTTTTGCCGACATTGCGGCAAGCCATCAGGGCGACAGCGAGCGCGTAAAAGACTGCCTGTCAAAGATACAGCTTGCCTCCCGCCACCTGCAGAACCTGATTAACGATATCCTTGAGATGAGCAGGATAGAAAGCGGCAAGGAAGTCCTGAACGAGACGCGCTGCTCTCTCAGCGAGCTGACGCACAGCATCATACCTATGATTCAAAGCCAGATAGCTGCAAAGAACATAGAGTTTCTGGTGGACACCATAGCTGTGCAGAATGAATTCGTGTGGTGCGACACGCTCAAGCTGAATCAAGTTATCCTCAATCTGCTTAGCAACGCAGTTAAGTACACCAATGCCGGCGGTACTGTGTCGCTAAGGATTACGCAGCTTGCCACCGCAGTAAAAGGCTCTGCGCTCTACCGCTTTGTTGTAAAAGACACCGGCATAGGCATGAGCACGGAATTCCTAAAGAGAATCTTTGTGCCCTTTGAGCGCGAAAGAACCAGCACTGCAAGCGGAGTCCAGGGCACAGGACTGGGGCTTTCCATCTGCCGTAACCTTGTTACCTTGATGGGCGGCACGCTGGACGTAAAGAGCGAGCTGGGCAAGGGCAGCGAGTTCACCGCAGAAATTCCTCTCAGGCTGCAGGAAGACTCTGACTTTAACTTTGCAGACGAAAAGTTCGCTGACTGGCACGCCCTTGTTGTTGACGATGACTACGACACATGCAATGCCGTGTCCGCCATGCTGAACAATCTGGGCATGCGCAGCGAATGGACTACAAGCTCCAAGGACGCCCTGCTGCACGCGCACTCTGCGCAAGAAAACGGCGACCCGTACAAGGCTTTTATCATAGACTGGATTATGCCGGACATGAGCGGCATAGAGCTGGTTCGCCGCCTTAGGCATGAGGTGGACAAAGACATACCTATCATAATACTCACGGCTTACGAGTGGGCGGAAATCGCAGAGGAGGCCAAGGAAGCCGGAGTTACCGCATTCTGCTCAAAGCCGATTTTTATGAGTGACATTAAGCACGCGCTCATGGGTTCCGCCGGGCATGAAGTTCCCGCTGTTTCCACAGAACCGAATACAGCCTCTCATGCTAACATTCGCTTGCTTTTGGCGGAAGACAACGAACTTAACCGGGAGATTGCGGTTGCCGTTCTGAGCGATGCCGGATTCCAGGTTGAGACCGCTGTTGACGGCGGCAAGGCCGTGCAGACACTTGAGCAGTCAGAGCCGGGGCACTTTGACCTGGTTCTTATGGACGTGCAGATGCCCGTTATGGACGGCTATGAGGCCGCGCGCAGAATCCGCAGCCTTGAGCGCGCAGACCTGGCCTCTATACCGATTATCGCCATGACTGCCAATGCCTTTGACGAAGACAAAAAGCACGCTCATGACGCAGAAATGAACGACCACATAGCAAAGCCTATAGACCGTGCAGCCTTAGTGGCCGTTATTGAAAAATACGTAAAAAAATAAAATACTAGCGCTTTTCCAGCATGCGGGCGCTGAACTTGGAACCAAAGTACTGTATTACCTCAACCAGCACCAGAATTACCACAACCGCCGCAATCATTATTTCCGTACGGAATCTCTGGTAGCCGTAGCGGATGGCCAAGTCTCCCAGTCCGCCTCCGCCCACAGCTCCGGCCATGGCAGAATAGCCGATTAAGTTTATTATTGTAAGCGTAATGCCGTCCACCAGAGAGGGCAGGGCTTCGGGCACAAGCACCTTTGTGATAATCTGCATGTTTGTGGAACCCATTGCGCGTGCCGCCTGGATAAGCTCCGGGTTCACCTCGTTAAGCGCAGTCTCAATCACTCGCGCCACAAACGGTGCCGCCGCGATAGAAAGCGGCACAATGGTGGCCGCCGTGCCGATGCTTGTGCCCACAATGATGCGTGAGAGCGGAAAGAGCACAATCATCAGAATTATGAACGGAAAGGAGCGCAGCACGTTGACAATGCGGCTGAGCACCTGATTCAGAATCGGCTTAGGCATAATGCCGTGCTGGGGATTCGTTACGCACAGCAGGATTCCCAGCGGAAAGCCCAGCAGCATGGAAAAAACTGTTGAGAACAAAACCATTATCAGTGTCTGAATTGTGGCTGAGCCGACTAAGTAAAAAATCTGGTTCATTAAACTTCCTCCGTCTTTTCTACGGTAACGCCGTTTTGGTTCAAAAAGTCTATTGCCTTCTGCACTTGTGCCGCATCGCCTTTTATGTCAAGAATCATTGTGCCGATGTCCTGCGCGGCAGAGCCTTGTTTTTGGGGCAGGTGCTGTACGCCGGCCGCCCTTATGTTGAACTGGATGTCCGCCTTGCGGGACAGTTCGCTCAGCACCGGCGCTCCGGTTGAGCTGCCGGTAAAGTGCAAGATGTATTCGCCGCCTTCCGCCGACCAGCGGATAATGCCTGTACTGTCGGCAAGACCGTTGTTTTCGGGGCTGATGCGCGAGATAAAGTCCTTGGTGACCGGGCTTTTTGGGTGCGAGAAGATGTCTTCCACCGTACCCAGCTCCACCACCTTGCCGCCGTCTATTACCGCCACTTCTGAGCATGCGTCGCGCACTACTTCCATCTGGTGGGTAATCATAACGACGGTCAGGTTCATCTTTGCCTGTATTTCGCGGATGAGGGCAAGAATACTGCGCGTGGTCTGCGGGTCAAGGGCGCTGGTCGCCTCGTCGCAAAAGAGAATGTCCGGCCGGGCGGCAAGGGCGCGCGCAATGGCCACGCGCTGCTTCTGACCGCCTGAGAGTGTGGAAATGGGCGCGTCCTCGCGGTCGGCAAGCCCTACCAGAGCCAGCATCTCTTTTACGCGGGCGGCAATCTTGCCTTTTTCCATGCCGCATATTTCAAGCGGATAGGCAACGTTCTTGCCGGCCGTGCGTGATGAAAACAAATTGAAGTTCTGAAAAATCATGCCGATTCTGCGCCTCTGGGCGACAAGGCCTGCTTTGTCCAGATTGTCAACGCGCTTGTCGTTGTAGTACACTGCGCCGGAATCCGGTTCTTCAAGCAGGCTCATAAGGCGTACAAGCGATGATTTGCCGGCTCCGCTTTTGCCTATTATGCCGAAAATCTTGTTTTCGGGGATTAAAAGCGAATTGTCGTCAACTGCTTCTATAACACCGTCTTTGGTGTGGTAAGTCTTTTTTAAGTGTTCAAGTCGTATCTGCATAGTATTATACTTGCAAATTATAGCAAAAGGCTGTCTGATGGGCAATGAGTGCGCTATGAGAGAGGTTGTATCATAGCTATGTTGAAAGGTGTAATACTGCTATGTTTAAAGGCCTCTCATAGCTGTGTTGCTTGTACTAGACAAATGGCTGATTAACTAATATACTATATCTTGTTACTAGGAAATAAAAAATGAAAATCTCTACCAGAGGGCGCTACGCTCTCCGTTTTATGATTGACCTTGCTCAGAATGGGGATAACGGTTTTATTGCGCTAAAAGAAGTTTCCCGCCGGCAGAATATCAGCGTAAAGTATCTGGAGCAGATAACGTCCATGCTAAGCAAGTACGGGTTATTGCTCAGCGTGCGCGGGCCGTCCGGCGGTTACAAGCTTGCCCGGAAGCCTGAAGAATACACTGTGGGCGAAATCCTTCGCATCACCGAGGGCGACACCGCGCCTGTCACCTGCCTTTCGCCGCAGGCACAGCTGTGTCCGCGCAGGGACAGCTGCGAGACGGTTGACCTGTGGGCCGGACTTGACAAGGTGATAAACGACTATCTTGACGGAAAGACA
>CAZKPZ010000147.1:0-5212 GCA_964554745.1 uncultured Treponema sp.
CCTTCTGAGAAACCGTATTCCTTAAGAGCCTTATTCACCTGAGGAATGCGGCCTTCAAAATCTTCAAATAATGACATATCTATTCCTCCGTATTCCTTACTCTTTTCTCGGGTCAATGAACTTTACAGCACCCTGGTCTTCTGTTACGCGGCCATAGTGTGTGCGGGCAGCGGTGAGAGCGTCTGGGCCGGACTTTCCAGCCTTGAGGGCATCCATAAGCTTTCCGAGGTTTACGCAGTTGTAACCGATAATCTGTCCGTCCTTGTCGATGGCGCAGTTCTCTACGTATCCTTCTGTCATCTCAAGGTAGCGCGGACCAGTCTTGCGGGTTGCAAACATAGTTCCGACCTGTGAGCGGAGATTCTTTCCAAGGTCTTCGAGAGAAGCGCCGACCTTAAGACCGTCCTTAGAGTAAGCAGACTGTGTGCGTCCGTAGACAATCTGCAAGAAGAGTTCGCGCATGGCTGTGTTTATTGCATCGCAAACCAAGTCTGTGTTCAAAGCTTCCAACAGAGTCTTTCCGATAAGGATTTCTGAAGCCATAGCGGCAGAGTGAGTCATACCGGAGCAGCCAAGTGTCTCAACAAGGGCTTCTTCGATGATACCGTCTTTTACGTTGAGGGTGAGCTTGCAGCATCCCTGCTGCGGTGCACACCAACCGATTCCGTGTGTAAAACCGGAGATGTCTTTGATTTCTTTTGCCTGAACCCATTTCCCTTCTTCAGGAATTGGAGCCGGCCCGTGATAAGCGCCCTTCGCAAGCGGACACATATGTTCCACTTCTGCTGTGTACTTCATACAGTTACCTCGAATAAATTGTATTGAATAGACTTAGCAGACGCTCAGGACGAGAGTCTGCCGAAAAAGCATTATAGCAAATTGCAGAGGCTTCTTCAATTACTTTTTTTTGCTGAACACCTTGTACGAAAGCCAGGGGAATATGCAGTCCTGCTTTTCAAGGTTGCAAAGCCATTCCGTGCTTACCGTGCTGCTTGCAAGAGACTCAAACACAAGGTTGAAGTTCTTGATGTTTCTGGTAAAAGCCTCTTTTGCATATTCCGGCATGTTGCCGTCATACACCATCTTCTGCCAGTTGTCGGACTGCGCAAGCAGCACTTCTTTTGCGCCTAGGTTCAGGATTCTGGCCTTTATCCCGGTCTCGGACGGAAAGCGCTCCGTCAAGTCTATCATCTTCTCGCTTGCAATGCGTACGTAGTTCATCATCCAGCTGTTGGAACTGTCAAGCAGGTTCTCTCCGTAGCCCGCACCCTCTGCGCTACAGGGGTATGGCTCCACTCTGGGCAGACTGTACTGCTTTGCCAGGTGCTCACGGCAGAGCGAAAGCTTAATCTTGCCCTCAGAGCCTACCAGGCGGATAACCTGCTCAAGCCATGCGACACCTTCGTGCCAGCTGTTGCCTATTAGCTCTGCCGGAATCGTACAGGTAAGCACATTGTCCTTGCCGTCCAGATACTGCTCTGCCTGCTCAAGCTTGCTGAGCTTGTATGTGTAGAAGTTGGCGGCATCCTTCTTGACCTGCTCAAGGGCGGCATTCTCGTCATAGATGCCCTCGTTCGCCCAGTATTTATAGCCTGTTCCAAGACGTGCGGAATCACTCTTTACGAACGGTTTCAGCTTCTTTTCATCAAGCTCGTAGCCGATGTCCTTCAGCTCGCAGCGGTAGGCCGGAGATGCCATATAGCCGTTCCGCTCCTGTCCGTCATCGTTGCTTCCCCGCATGTCATCGGGGGTGTCCCAGTCGCGGGCGAACAGAACCACGGACTTCTTTGTGCGCACCGGCGTAAAGATGCCGGTCTCTACCGGAGTTTCAGAGAACAAGATGGAGCGCGTGTCCACGATGGTGTAGTTCACGCCGTAAGAGCGCAGAATCGGGTCCAGGTTGCCTGTCCAGCCCAGGTACGGCAAAAATAGCCCTTCGCCTGTCTCCCCAAAGAACGCTCGGTGGGCATGCAGGCCGACTTCCACCTGCGCGTTAAGGACTTCCTTTAAGTCCTTGTAGTGCGGCAGATAGGAGTAGGTTGCTACTGTCGGTATAAGCTCAAGAAAGCCCTTGTCCGCAAATTTCTTGAATCCAGCGAGCAGCTTTCCGCCGTAGGTGTCAAGAAAGTCAATGCGCGTCTTCTGCAAATTTCTTAGGCAGTTCCGTACGTTTCTAAGTATGTCCTCATTATCTTTATTGCGCTCAAGCTCTTCATCGACGAGGGCAATCATGTTGTCGAGCCATTCCACGTATTTTTTGCAGATTGACTTGTCAGCAAGCAGAGTGCACAGAACCGGACTCAGGACAAGCCCCAGCTTGAACGGCACGTTGTCCTTTTCGAGTCTGCTGAACATGTTCAGCAGCGGAATGTAAGTATTTGATATGGCTGAAAAAAGAATGGAGTCTTCATATACAAAGTCATCTTTTACGTTCGAACAGTGTATGTATCCTTGCTCCGCAACAAGAATGAGAATTAAATCTTTTTCTGCCATAATTTTCTTCCTATTTTTATTTCTTATTTTAAATGAAATAAATCAGCCTACAGTTCTGCGAACAATTCCCGGTGACTCAGATACTGCTTGCGCAATACAGCTTCCATACCGGAAAGCTTGACCAAAGGTGAAAAATTCTTGCTGCTGCCGGGAACAGCGGATGCAATCGCCTGGTTCGTTGAAGGAATCTTGTATTTTCCTGTTTTCGCAAGAAGTATATTCTGTCTGCCCTCATAACAGGCTTCCAGATTTATGCTGAACACCTTTTTACCGGAAGACAAAAGCACATACTGACTCCTGTCATGCAGCGCAACCTGTATGTCTATGGAATCCGACTGTTTTTCGTCTTCTTCATTGTCATAAAATGAAACGTGCAGAATCAAATTCTTGAAAGTGCCGAGGCTGTCGTTCTCAAACGAGGCAAGGTCAGCGGAACTGATGTCCCAGAAAGTGTAGACCCATACCGGATCGCGTAAAACGGCACAAATCTTTGTCTCGTTGTAAGTCTTGGGCAAGTCGGGAAGTTCTGCTACTTCCTCATCAGTGAAATTCACGTCGCTGTCGGCCAGAAAATTTTCTTCCTGTTCTTCAGCATATTCCAGAAGCTCCCCTATGATAAACCGCCTGTCAAGGTTTATGGGTATGTCTATGCCGTATTCATCAGCCAGGGAGATGAGCTGCTGGTTTGTAAGTGTCTCAAGATGCTTGCGAGAAAGATTCTGCGCTTCCATAATGCCACTATCTTATAGTAATTCTTAAGTTGTTGCAAGTATAGCACAGAAACTTGTGGAAGCTTTCTGCAAAGTCTTTTCTTTATTTTCCTGCATGAAAATATGGCTGCAAATGACAATTCGCTCTTGCATAAAAAACAATTTTACTATATAGTATCTGGCAACGGCGCTTTAGCTCAGCTGGATTAGAGCAGCTGCCTTCTAAGCAGCGGGTCGGCAGTTCGAGTCTGCCATGCGTCATTCTGTATTTTTTTATAAAGCAAGGAATAAACTCGTAACCATCTCCTTGCTTTCCTGTACTCAAAAACCTGTTTTTCTCCTTTGTCACACGTTTTGTCACAAACAAAACGTTATGGAGGAAAATAGTCGTGACAGACACTACAAGTGAGAGCGTTAAAAAAGAGCTCTGTCAGAAACTCAAGGATTTGGGACGCCTGTTCCGGTGGAAAGGCCGCGGTGACACGTGGTACTTTGACCGCAAGCCGGAACGCGGACGCTACAACACAGGCAAGACCGACTTTACTGAAGCCTTCCTTGTGGTCATGGAGTGGAACATTTCGGGGCGTTGGCCGGACTCCAGAAACAAGAAGCTCAGCAAAGAGCCCTTTGCAGATTACTGCGTACGCTACTGGGCAGAAAACCTTGAAGCCAAGAACATAACCAAGATTTACATAAAGGCTATGACCCGTTGCGCGGAGCTGTTCGTGCGCCCGTACTTCAAGAAACGGGAGCTTGGGGCTGTCACTGATTCTCATGTTCTGGACTTTCTGGACTGCCTCAAGACCACGGAGACGGAACGCTACAAGAAGGCGGCAGGCAAAGGCAAGCCGTTGCCCGGCAGCAGATTCCTTTCACCTTCAACGCGCAGGACTATAAGAAACGCCATCTGCCCACCGTTACAGTTCGCACAGCGCAAGGGGTGGAACGCGGAGAAATGCGACTGGATAGCCGTATGCCGCACAAGACGTAGCGGCAGGGAAAACGGTTATTTTTCCGGAATGGTAAGGCCGAGGGACATCTTCCTTAAAGACGAACTGGAAAAACTCGACAATGCCGAATGGGACGACAAGAGGGCTGCCGTAATCTATGCAATTGCACGCCAGACCGGCATGAGGTACGGCGAGATACGGGGGCTTAAGGTGGGCAAGGTGCGCAAGAACGCGCAGGACGGCGCATACATAGAGGTAGACACCGCCTACAATGACGTGGACAGGGAGAAATGCACCAAGACCGGGCGCGCCAGAATGGTGCCGCTTTCCGATGCCCTGTACTTCCGCATACAGTCGTACGTTGCTGCGGAACTCAAGCCTTGCAGCCCCGAAAGCTGGCTTTTTCCCAAGACCTCGGACGCAGGTCAGCCCGTGAATGAATCCTTCATGAAAGACAAGCTGAACAAGATGATGGCAAGGCTCGGGATTCCGAAGTACCGTATGGTGAAGGGGGTCAGGTGCGTGCGCACGTTCCACAGTCTGCGCCACGTGCATGACATGGAGCTTGCAGACGCAGGGCTGACCGTCCGGGAAATTTCGGACATGCAGGGGCACGGTACGGACATGGTCAAGCACTACACCGACCACTATTCAGATGAGCAGTACCGCACGGCAAGGGCGAAGATACAGAAAGCCGGACTGCTCGGCGGCGGTGCGGAAGGCAGGGAAATTGAAATGAATGACAAATGCATTGACTTGTAATACATTTGTCATTCATTAAAGATGAAAATGCTTGACAAAAGCAAAATTATGTTGTATATTAGAATCATTAGCGGACGCGCTGATAAGGAGACCTAAGTGAAGGAAGTACTACTTTACTTGGCCGATAAGCTGGTTGATTTCTTGCTAACCGTGGTTGTTGCAGTAGTCACTTACTACATAACCAAATGGTTAGACAGGAAATCTAAGTAAGTCGGTGGGAGATTCGCCGAAAGGCGAGTCTCACTTTCCTTCATACTGTAATGCTTGGAAAGACTGTAAGTATATATTATTTTCAGG
>CAZKPZ010000148.1:0-5079 GCA_964554745.1 uncultured Treponema sp.
ACAACGATGTTGCTGCACATGCATGTTTTCCAAAATCATCATTATATAATTTAGAGAAATACCGTTGTTCAAAATATTGCGGACTAGTACTATATATGTTTTGAACTGTCTCTTTTACGCCAGGTTCATTATTACGGTTTCCATTCCTAAATCCATTGAAATGGCGCCGTACAAATCCCAGAATCTTATCAATAAAATGGCTATTTAAATTGCAATTTACAAGCTCTTTGTTCACTTGAGCTTCCATAACCGTTTCCAGAATATTGTTTGCCGGATGATTCTTTTGTTCTTGTTTTACAGGTTTTGTGGCACCGCCTGTAGAAAGATTCTTATTTGGGTTTTCAGCTGCAGCAGCTTTCTTATTAAGCTGGTCTTTAGCCCAGTCAATGTCTGACTGCTTTAGGTATATCGGTTCGTTACTCTTTGAGTTAATTATCCAATCTCCTTCGAGCGCTCCTGCCTGACCGCGCAGGGAATTCTCCACCTGTTTAGGAACATACGCATTTCCACAAACGTCACTCATGCCATTCTGCGCTATAGCCTTACTCCAGTCAATCGGAATATTGTAACCAGAATCATGTGAACCGTTTTCCTTTGCTTTCTGTTGTGCATTCCTGAATAGTATTTGCCCCAATTCCCTTTGCGCATTTACGTCACCTCCTATTGCAGCCTGTGTAAGAGCCTGGTATTGAGATTCAGTATAATTGGCGCAGGAACTGGAGCTGCCTGAACTGCCCGAACTGCTACCCCACGAGTTTTTGTTGCTACTGTTCTGCTTCTGACTTGTACCGGTATTTGATGACGGTGTAATTGCAGGGGTCGTATCATGTGCCTTAGCCCAGCTTATGTCTCCCTTTGTAAGAGTTACAGTAGTGCCGTTGTTTCGGGTTACGGTATCGCCGGGCTTTGCGTTGGCTACAGCATGGTTTGTGTTTGCGACATTAGTAGAGCCGCTTTTACCTGTTGTTGCCTTTGAAGCTCCCGTACTTGAGTTTGAAGAACTCGGTTTTGAACTGCTTCCACGCGAACTGCTCTTGTAAGAACTGCTGCTTGAGGAACCTCTGGATGAACTAGAGTTGCTCCTGCTTGATGAGCTGTGAGATGAGCTTGAACTGCTGCTGTGATGCCCCCAGCCTCCGTTCACCTCAAAGCGCAGCTGGTCTTCAGTCAGTTCAACACAGCCGGTCATGTCAAATTCCGGCATTCCTTTGCTTTTCATAGAAAACACTCCTTATAAAATTATATTTACTCCACGCACTGCGTAAGACTCCATTGGGCATACCAGAGCATGTCTTTTATGTTCATGACGTTGCATTCCGCGTTGAGCTTTTCGTTTTGCACACTCAGTAATTCCATTCTTGTGCAGAGACCTTGTTTGTACAAATCCCGATACGCCACCAGTTTTTCACGGCTGCGGTCATATACACCTTGTGCCTGTTCAAAGTCCTGGTTGTATAACTCTATTACCTTTGCAAGGTATTCTTTCTCGGCCTTGAACTGTGCATTGTAGCTTTCCACCTGCTTTTGAGTCTTGGCACTGTCCGTCTCATACTTTTTATTCCTTGCTCTGTAAGACCCCGGGTAAAGGTCGTTGAACGTGAGTGCCAGTGTAAAGTCATATGATATATAGTTGTCTTTGTCTTTTAAATTGATGCCCTTTTCCTCGCTCAGTTTTGAAGACTCTGAAAAATCTCCTGTGAATGACAGCTTCGGAGCTGCGTCCTGTTTGTCAAGGAGATACTGTTTTTTAAGGCGTTCGGCTTCCAGCCCAAGGCTCATCCTTGCAGGGTTGTAATCGAACATCCGCTTGTTCCTATCAGGAAGCTTAGCCTTGATATTTAGTGTTCCTATTGAACCGCAGTAATTGCAGAGAGTTATGTAGACATTCTTTTGCTGTTCAAGGTAACTGTTGAGGTTGTTCAGGGTATTCGTCCTGTCGTTTTCGACATTCCATATCTGCGCAAGGGGCATCTGCCCGTTCTTGTACATTTCCCAGAGGGCTTCCAGCTGCAGAGCCTGCAGGTCAAGCGATTTGTCCGTGAGTTTTATCATCCTTTCAATCCTGCGGTATTGGATGTAGTTGTTTGCCACGTTTCGCATGACAGAGCTTTTTGTTGCGTCCTTATTATAGCTGCTCTGGCTTGCGGAAATTTTCAGCAGTTCTTTCTGCGGGTCTTTCCACTGGCCGTGAAGCCAGTATGGATTGAGGCTTTGTACCAGAGAAAGCTGTAATACGGGGTTATCTGAATAGCCTGTATCTGTATAGCCGTTTCTGAAATCATAGTTCATGTAGCCGCGGTTTCTGTCAAGGCTAGCACCCAGTCCTACAGTTAGTCCGCCCGGCAGTTCCTGACTGAGAGATGCAGAACTTGAAAGTACGTTCAGACTGTCGGGATACTGCTCGTAGTGCCTGTAGAACGTGGGCTTGCCGCTTAGGGAAAGTGACAGGGGGTAAAGCAGCAGCGTGTGCTCGGCAAGATACCGTGAGTAGTCGGTGTCTTTCTGTGCTGAGTATATGTCCGGGCTGTAATTCTCTGCCTTTTTCCAGAGTCTTTCTAATTCTGTCTGGGCGGTCAGCGGAGAGAATAAAAACTGTAGAAACATAATCAGAAGAATGCTTTTGCTAAGCTTCATATATATAATCCTCTTGCATCTTACCTTGCGGCTTCCATTGGCTCTCAATTTCATAGTCTTTTTTCCAAGTAACGTATGTATGTGTAGGACTCCGTGTAGCACCAAAGGAATCTGTCACCACATAGACTGACGAACATCAGCGGTTTGTTTTCTTCAGTGAGTTGATAGCAGTGTTTAAAGAACGGTTCTTCAGCCCATTGTCCGTACCCCAAGTATTCTCGTAGCGTAACGGTATAATTATTGTTTCCCCCTTCTTGGTAAAAACTAAAAACTTTTTCCGTTAAGTTATCATAGTAGATTAATGAATTGTCAACATCGGGAACTTTACACTGACCAGTTATATAGAAATCTTGGTTTTCCTCATCATATATAAAAAGGTTGTCGGGGACAGGGATAACTGTCTCCTTTTTACATGAGCAGACTCCCAGTAAAAATATGGTTAGTGATAAAATCTTCTGTTTCATTGTGCTTTGTCCTCTGAGTAATCGAGACCGCTAGTATCTACCTATAATTGCATTTACACATAAGTCTTGATATTTGCATCCTGGATATGAGTCCGTAATTTTTAGTTCAATTGTTCCGCTGTAACGTTGCTGTAAATCTATCCTTTGTGGATTGGGAGAATCCTCTAATATGATTTCAAAAAAATCATTTTTATCTTTTAAACATACCAGCAGCTTTTTTGCGCGTGCGTTTTGTGTATACAAATAAGGCCTTTTTGCTGAGACAAATCCGGAAAAGATAAACAGATGTTCAAAATTTCCTTCAAAAGAAATAGTTTCATTTATTCCGTCTCCGGTAGCATTCTCAGCCCAAGGATAGGAGCCTTCTAAGTTTGATAAGTTTTCAGCCTTATATATGATATTTTTCTCCTTCAGTTCTGACGATGCGGAAATATTCACTGGAAATGAATAGAATTCCTTTTGATTAGATCCCTCACTTGTTCCAAAGAATACAGGAACTTCTCTGTCAGTTCTATAAAGAACCAATAAGTCATCTGAAAGTAATATAAGAAACGAATCAACAAAGTTTTCTTGATAAAGATTTATATAGCAAAAAACATTCTCAGAAATAAAATCATAATGAAATTTCTGATTCCATAATTTATCTGTCATTGAATTTGCCTCATCGCAAAATTCAACCTGATTATTATCACAAAACAATATTGTCTTGAATGAATTAAAATCGTAGTAGCACTTATTGTCATAAGCCGCAACAGTATAGTTGAATAAAACAAGTAAAACGATAATTGATAAAATGCTTTTCTTCATAATCTTATCACCAAAATATTAATTGTCCGGGGCTTCTATTAAAATATT
The DNA here is from genome assembly GCA_964554745.1 of uncultured Treponema sp. Taxonomy (GTDB): domain Bacteria; phylum Spirochaetota; class Spirochaetia; order Treponematales; family Treponemataceae; genus Treponema_D. The sequence goes on from CAZKPZ010000148.1 coordinate 3,954, forward strand.
TATACTGTCACCTTTTTTAGCTTTGTATTAAAAAAACTGATATTCTTGTTTAAATTAATTTCCGAAAAAAATTCATTTATATTATATTCTTTATGGTTCGTGTTGGCAACATCCCGGCTGCCGGAGCTGCTTTTCGTTCTGCCGCCGTTCACCTCAAAGCGCAGCTGGTCTTCAGTCAGTTCAATACAGCCGGTCATGTCAAATTCCGGCATTCCTTTAGTTTTCATAGAAAATACTCCTTATAGATTTTGTTTTTACTTTTTTTAATATAAGAAATCCATCTTCTTCAGAATGAACATAAGTATTGTGTTTCGCTCAAGAACAATCCTCGCGTTTGTCTCAAGGCCTGCTTTTATGGGGAATGAGTCGCCCTTTCTGTTTGAAAACTGAATTCTGTCAATATCAGCATAGACACAGTAGTACAAACCGGAACCGCCGGAAGTCTTCGACTGTCCACCGGAGCTTATTGCGCCCAAGACTAGATTCTGTCTGTTCCGGGAGTCCGGGTCAATCGCCGTTATTTTTCCTAGAGCACCTTGGTACTCAAAGTACGGGAATGCTGCAAGGCGGTATTTTACTTTCTGACCGACCTTTATCTTACCCATGTCTTTTGCAGCAACCAGAATCTCAACTCGGAAATTCTTTAAGTCGTTGGGGATAATGTTTATGACGCTCTTTCCTGCTTCTACGTAATCACCGATATTAAGCGATGCAATTTCCTGCACATATCCGTCAACAGGGGAATACACGTTAAGGAATTCATACTGGCTTTCTATCTGCCGTATCTTCTCATCGCTTTTTGAAAGAGCAAGTGAATACTCGTAGTTTTCGGCATTAAGTTTTTCCAGAAAACTTGAGTTGAATGTTTCAAGATTTGAGCGGGCATACTCATATTCAAGTTTACGCTGCTTTACGATTATAGGGCTTGTCAGTACCGGTGGTTTGCTTTTTTCCTGCAAGTACGCCTGTCGGGCAAGCTTTATCTGTATCTCAAGTTCTTCTTTGTTGCGCAGAAAGGCTTCAAAGCGAGAATACGAAACCTTATCATTCACATCGCACAAGTTTTTTCCTGCATAGAAACTCTTTTTTAGGTTTTCGGAATCTTTTATCTTTTGTGTCAAATCCT
>CAZKPZ010000149.1:0-4978 GCA_964554745.1 uncultured Treponema sp.
GAGCCGACTTTTGTAAATTCTTTTGAAACTGATATCCGCAATTATAAAATCGAAGATGATTCAATCGTCATTTCACCAACTGAAAAATTCTCACAGCGTAGAGTTGCTTCTAAGTGTGCAGAATGGATTAAAGAGAAGGTTGAAATCAAATCCATTGTAAAACCTAATTTTCTGCATGGAAAAATGTATTACATCGATGCAGATTCAAGGGAGTACCCAAAAGGAATCTCAGGCAGTTCTAATTTTACCACAAGTGGTCTTGGCTTAAAAAAGGAAGCGAACAACATTGAGCTGAATACTATCGTAGACAGCAACAGACAGATACATGAGATGAAAGATTGGTTCGATTCAATATGGAATGATAAGACTGGTCTTGTACAAGATGTAAAGGCTGAAGTCCTAAAATATCTGGAACAGCTTTACAAAGAAAACGAGCCGGAACTTGTCTATTTCAAGACTCTCTATAGCATCTTCAAAGATTATCTTGAAGAACAAAAAGACAATAAACTTTTTGATGAAGCGGCATTTAAAGATACCGTTGTATGGAACAAGCTCTACGAATTTCAAAAGGACGGCGTAAAGGGCGCAATCAATAAGCTATTAAAGCATAACGGTTGTATCATTGCGGATTCTGTCGGTCTGGGAAAGACTTTTGAGGCTTTGGCGGTCATAAAGTATTTTGAACTTCGCAATTACAGGGTCCTTGTTCTATGCCCTAAAAAACTCAGCGACAACTGGACTGTGTATCAGGCAAATAAGAACAGCAAGCTGAATGTATTGGCAAAGGATAGGTTTCAATACACCGTGCTTTACCATACCGACATGGGAAGAGAAACTGGAAAATCTGGTGCTGACGGTATAGACTTTATGAGTTTCAATTGGGCGGCTTATGATTTGGTAGTTATCGACGAAAGCCATAACTTCAAGGGCAATCCCATGGAAAGTGAAAATGCGAGTGGCGAGCGTAAGATGAACCGTGCAAAGTGGCTCATGGAAAAAATCATAAAGTCCGGCGGCAAGACAAAAGTTCTGATGCTTTCCGCAACCCCCGTAAACAACACGCTAAAAGATTTGAGGAATCAGATAAATCTCATTACGGAATGCAATCAAAGTGCACTCTTTGAAACAACAGGAATTGCAGATATAAGTAAAACTCTTGAAGTAGCTCAAAAAAACTTTACCTATTGGGCAGACCCAAAGAAAAATCCAAACCGCACAACAAAACAATTAATGGAACGGCTGGATTCTTCTTTCTTTAAGTTACTTGACGAGCTTACAATTGCCCGCTCAAGAAAACACATCACAAAGTTCTATGCAGAAGCCGGTGTCGGAAAGTTCCCCGAAAGGAAAAAGCCGATTCCTGTGTATTCCAAAATTGACACAGAAGACGAATTCCCTGAATATGCGGAAATTGACGAGCAGATATCCAAATACAAACTTGCGATTTTCAATCCGTCATCATACCTAAAAAATGAAAAAAAGGAATACTACGCAAAACTCGCAGGGTCTTCCGTTGAGGCTTTTATTCAGGAAGACCGCGAATTGTCATTGATTGGAATGATGAAAGTGAACTATCTAAAGAGGCTGGAAAGTTCAATTCATTCATTCAATATTTCCATAGGCAGAACACTTGAACAGATAAATTCTCTTCTTGAAAAGATACAAAAGTTCAATTCACTTTCGGACAGCGAAAAAGCAAAGTTTGCAAAAGAGGGCGAGAATCAAGTTGAAGAAAATCTGATTGACGAAAACCAGACGGACATAAATGCTTACGATGAAGAAAATGAGGATTTGTTCGTCGGCAAAAAGTTGAAGTTCTCTTTGGCTGACATAAAACTTGACGAATGGGAAAAACAGTTAATCCTTGATAAAAAGGCTCTGGCAAGATTAAAAAGAGATTCCGATATTGTTAGCACTGACCGTGACGCAAAACTTTTGGAGCTAAAAAAGCTCATTAAGAACAAGGTTGAAAACCCAATCAATCCCGATAACAAGAAGGTTGTAATATTTACGGCATTCTCTGACACTGCGGAATATTTGTATAAAGCCATTCAGCCTTGGGCAAAAAAAGAACTCGGTCTTGAATCTGGTCTTGTCTGCGGTTCAAGCAGCAGGGCAAGCTGGGGCGACAGTGAGTTTAACATGATTCTTACAAACTTTGCGCCAAAAGCCAAACACCGACAAGAGCTTGATGTTGATAAATCAAAAGAACTGGATATTCTGATTGCGACCGACTGTATCAGCGAAGGTCAGAACCTGCAGGACGGTGACTACCTCATCAATTATGACATTCACTGGAATCCTGTCCGCATCATTCAGCGTTTTGGCCGAATTGACCGCTTGGGAAGCACAAACACAAGTATTCAGCTTGTAAACTTTTGGCCTACACAGGAACTTGACGATTACATAAATCTTAGAACCCGTGTGGAAAGCCGAATGGCACTTGTTGACTTGACAGCGACCTCGGAGGACAACATCTTGAATCCAGATGCAGCAAAAGACTTGATTGACGAGGACATGAAATACCGTGACCAGCAGCTGAAGCGGCTTAAAGATGAAGTCTTAGACCTTGAGGATATGAACGACTCCATTTCTCTCACAGATTTTACTTTGGATGACTTCCGCGTGGAACTTTCCAATTTTTTGAAAACAAATGAGAAACAAATGCATGACACTCCCGATGGAATTTATGCGATTGTTCCAAATCCAGAAAACACAATCGAACCATCAGGAAAAGAATATTCAGATGAAATAAAAAACATCATAAAGCCGGGTGTGATTTTCTGCCTTAGACAAAAGAATGCAACGGAAGAATGTGAAAAGATAAATCCGCTCAATCCGTATTTCTTGGTTTACATTCGAGATGATGGCGATGTTCGATTCAATTATACAAGCTCCAAGTCTATCCTTGAAGTATACAGATTGCTTTGCTCCGGCGAAAAAGCACCGTATCAAAAACTCTGCGATTTGTTCAACGAGGAAACCAACAACGGCGAAGATATGTCAAAGTACAATTCTTTAATAGAAAAAGCTGTTGCCGAAATCATGTCGAGTTTTAAAAAGCGAAGTGCAGTAAAATTAATGACAGGCGGGCGCGGCGCAAGGCTTGTCGCAAAAGAAAAACAGGCTTCGGCTCTCAGCGACTTTGAACTTGTTACGTGGCTGATCATAAAATAAGGAATGTAGAAAATGGCAAAGAATAAAGTTCCAGAAAAAACAGTGCGCAGTTCTGCGGCGGAGTATTTGACATTTGTTGCCGCTACAGGTGATGACAAAAACAGCGTTGAAGTACGTTACGAAGATGAAAATATTTGGATAACTCAGAAGATGCTGGCGACCTTGTACGAAGTTTCTTTGTCAACAATTAATGAGCATATAAAGAAGATATATTCAGATTCAGAATTAACAGAAGACGCAACTATTCGGAAATTCCGAATAGTTCAAAACGAGGGCGGACGTTCTGTTGCACGTGATGTCGTTCACTACAACCTGCAAATGATAATTGCCGTAGGCTTCAAAGTGAATTCCAACCGGGCGGTTCAGTTCAGAAAATGGGTGAACCAGATTGCCAAAGACTATACCATCAAAGGCTGGGTCTTGGATTCTGACAGGCTCAAAAACGGCGGCTCTATCCTTACGAAAGAATATTTTAACCGTTTACTCGAAGAAATACGCGAAATCCGTATTTCTGAAAGACAGTTTTATCAGAAAATCACAGACCTGTATGCCACTGCGGTAGATTATGATAAAACCGCAAAAACCACGAGGGATTTTTTTGCAAAAGTGCAGAACAAACTTCATTGGGCAATTCATGGGCATACGGCGGCGGAACTTATTTACGAGCGTGCCGACAGCGCAAAGGAGAATATGGGGCTTACAACTTGGGAAGGAAGCCCTAAAAGTAAAATCAGAAAGTCCGACGTTACGGTGGCAAAGAATTATCTTAGCAAAGAAGAACTTAATGCTTTGGAATTGATTGTTTCCGGTTATCTTGATTTTGCGGAAATGCAGGCCAACAGAAATATTCCCATGACGATGGAAGACTGGGCAAAGCATCTGGACAGAATCCTTATGGCAACAGAACATGAGATTTTAACAAATGCAGGAAAAATCAGCATGGAAGTTGCGAAAGAGCACGCAGAAACAGAATGGGAAAAATACAGAGTCATTCAGGATAGAATCTACAAAAGCGATTTTGATTTGTTTTTGGAAGACGTAAAAGGTATAAAACAGGGGAAAAACTAATTATGGCAAAGAATACAGATGCAAAGATAGAAATCCAGAACGCAATCTTAGCCTTTAAGGACAAAAGTTTATTTGACTCAGGAATCGGGCTTTTTAATACACTTGGATATGATACGAGCCTTCAAGCTCCTTTGGACAAGAAAACTTATGAGGAGTACAAGGAAAACTATATAGAAGCCTCTGATGCAAAGGACAGATTCAATGAAGAGAAAGCCCTTGTTGCAGAATGGAAATCCGTTGATATTTTGTTCCAGCTCACAGACGAAAGTTTTTCTTCCGAGCAAAAGTTGCCGAGCTTTGAGTCGCACCTTGAAAAGAATGAGCACGATTCTTATTTGTGTATGGCGATTGAGCTTTCTGGTAGTGAATACACAAAAACTCAGATTTCAAACATCACGCGCGAAATAAACAAACTTTACAGTTTACAGACGATTATCATATTCAAATACGGCGAGAATCTTACTTTGTCACTCATCAATCGCCGTATCAACAAAAAAGACACAAACCGTGACGTCCTTGAAAAAGTAACCTTGATTAAAGACATTGTTGTTTCAAAACCGCACAGAGCACATATCGAAATTCTGTTTGACATGAGCCTTGAACAGCTAAGGACACAATTTGAAATCTATAACTTTGAAACGCTTCACAAGGCATGGAGCGAAGTCCTTGACACCCAGGCGTTGAACAAGCGTTTTTACACGGAACTTTCAAACTGGTATTTCTGGGCAATCAA
>CAZKPZ010000150.1:0-4941 GCA_964554745.1 uncultured Treponema sp.
GTAAAAATATACTTTTTGCCCCCGGTTCCTCCTTCCGGGGGATTTTTTTTGTACAAGGCAAGTTTTTTTGACGTGACACGAAGCTTACGATGCCGCGTTAACGTACGTTACGATGCCGTGTTAACGTAGCTTTCAAAGCCGTGTTAACGTACGTTACGATGTCGCATCAACGTACGTTAGAGCGTCGTGTTAACGTAGCTTGCAAAGGAGCATCAACATACGTTACGATGTCTCATTAACGTACGTTTCACATCAGTTATATTTTTTTATTTATTCAGATATTCAACAACAAGCTCGCCCATCTTTTTGGTACCGACAAGCTTGCCGGCGGCCTTTACAGCCTCGCGCTCCTTGCCGGCAATGTCACCGGTGCGGTATCCTGCGTCAAGAACGGCTGCAACAGCGTTTTCAATCGCCTTGGCTTCTTTTTCGGCCTTAAAGCTGTAGCGCAGGAGCATTGCCGCAGAAAGAATCGTAGCAAGCGGATTTGCAAGGTCCTTGCCGGCAATGTCCGGGGCTGAACCGTGAATCGGCTCGTAGAGTCCCGGGCCGGTTCCGTCGCCCAAAGAAGCAGAAGCAAGCATACCGATAGAGCCGGTCACCTGCGCAGCCTCGTCGGTGAGGATGTCGCCGAACATGTTGCTTGTGGCAATTACGTCAAACTGGCGCGGATTCTTTACCAGCTGCATTGCGGCATTGTCTATATACAAAAAGTCCAGAGTTACGTCGGGGTAGTCCTTGTGCACGGTCTCGGCAACCTTGCGCCAGAGGCGGCTTGAGTTCAAGATGTTAGCCTTGTCTACAACTGTCAGGTGCTTGTTGCGCTTCTGCGCGAACTCAAAGCCCATCTTCACAATGCGCTCAATCTCCGGCCATGTGTATTTTTCTGTATCCCATGCAGTCTGTCCGTCCGCGCTCGTTCCGCGGTCTCCAAAGTAAATGCCTCCGGTCAGCTCGCGCACAACAAGAATATCAAGCCCCTCGCCGGCAATCTCATCCTTGAGAGGGCAGGCGTCCTTAAGCTGCTTCCACATAACGGCAGGGCGCAGATTCGCATACACCTTCATGCCGCCGCGCAAGCCAAGCAGAGCCTTTTCCGGGCGGATTTCAGGAGCCACATCGTCCCACTTAGGGCCGCCGACGGCACCAAGCAGAGCCGCGTCACTCTTAAGACAGATGTCAAGCTGTTCCTGAGGAAGCGGCTTGCCCCACTTGTCAATGGCGGCTCCTCCGGCAATTACTTTTGTATAGTTGAACTTGTGGCCGAACTTCTTTGCAACGGCATCAAGAACGTTCACGGCTTCGGCAACAACATCAGGACCGATGCCGTCTCCGGGAATCAAAGCGATATTCTTTTCCATACTATGTCTCCTTTAGTGCACCATCTGAGCAGCGTATGCAACAGAAGCTTGCACTCTCACTAAATTATATTTATTAACACTAAAGCGAGTATAGCATGTTAGCAAAACTTAGTACAGTAGTAACAGAGTAAAATCTTATTTCTGAACCTTGCCGCGGAGCAATGCGCCCCTGGGCAGAGTCTCACTTGTGTACAGCACGGCAGGATGCCCGTCACAGCACCAGCGGTACACTTCGCCGGTCTCCGGGTTCACCAGCTGCCAGCTGCCGCCGGCAATCTCCTTGCGCACATAGTCGGGAGCGACGGACTCCAGCTGAGTCTTGCCGTCAACCATATTCACAACGGTAACGGGGTAGAACTGCCAGCCGTCTTTCTTTTCTACAGGCGGCAGATAGCGGTCGGGCTGATTCTTAACACGCTCGTCATAGGCGGCTTTTGCGGCCGGAACAAGAGAATTGTACTCGTCTGCCCGCTTCTTTTTTAATGCGGCAGCCTTGCCAAAAATCCGCTCTTCCTCCGCAGCTGAAGTACAGTCGCCGACTTCCGCAAGCAGCTCATACGGCGCATCGCTTGCGCCGCTAACGGCAACGTCGGCATCGGCCTTATTATAGTAGAAACCTGTGCCGTAGGGACGGTGCGACACATTGTAAAGCTCGTCAACAAAGGCTTTTGCGTCCGCATCGCTGATTTTTCCGTCAAGCGCGTCCAGAGCCTTGCGGTAGGCGCGGGTTATCATCGCCACGTAATACACGCTTTTCATGCGCCCTTCTATCTTAAGGCTGTCCACACCGGCTTTCTTAAAATCCGCCAGATGGTCAACCATGCAGAGGTCTTTTGAAGAAAGGACAGCCGTAAAGTTGTCACCCTCGTAAATGGGGAAGTACTCGTCGGGGCGCTTCTTTTCGCGCAGGGCCATTGCACCGCTCTGGGCACAGGCCTTTGCGTCCAGCTCGCCCTTGTTCAAGAACACGTCATAGTCCCAGCGGCAGGTATGGGAACAAAAGCCTTCCTGCGCGCTGCGGCCGTTAAGGTACGCGCTCATCAGGCAGCGGCCGGCATAGGCGATGCACATGGCACCGTGCACAAAGCATTCTATCTCCATCTCAGGCACGGCATCTTTTATCTCGGCAATCTCGGCAAGACCTGCCTCTCGACCCATCACCACGCGTGAAAAGCCCAGCGACTTGTACATCTTTACCGCCTCGCGGTTCATGCAGGAAGCCTGGGTAGAAAGATGCAACGCCGCATCGGGAAAATTCTTTTGCAGGATAGGCACGATACCCAAGTCCTGCACAATGAATGCATCTATGGGGTAAAGCTTAAAATACGGGATTTCTTCTATGAGTCTGTCGATTTCATTATTGTGGAAGGAAATATTAAGCGCGCAGTGCAAGCGGCGGCCGGGGAACTGTTGTTTAAGAGCGACGACTTTTTTGTATTCGTCTTCGTAGAAGTTATCGGCCTTAACGCGCAGAGAAAAGTTCTTTAGGCCGATGTATGCAGCATCAGCCCCGTAAAGATAGCAGTACTTAAGTTTGTCAACATTACCGGCAGGTGAAAGTAATTCCATATTTGTTTCCTTGCCGGTAATTTTCGCTTTTACATGGAGTTTTGTCAACAGTAGTTGAAATAACAATTCCGAAGGGCTTCCACCCGAACTATGACCGGAACGGCATGGTGATTCGCTTTGCTCACAAATGCCGTTCCGGTCAAGCTCCGGGTTCCGCCCTTCTGAATTATATTTATATAATTGTTACAAAAGTGTGCCCAACGTAGACAGCAGAAGGCTGCCTATAATCAGTATGATTGCGCCGCCCAGGCGGGAAGATATCTGTGCGAACGGCATAAGCTCCAGGCGGTTCGCCGCGGAAAGAACAGCAACGTCTCCTGTTCCGCCCATGTTAGACATACAAAGACCTGCCGTAATTCCAGACTCCACCGGATAGAATCCCACCAGCTTACCGACCAAGGCCGCACCAAGGAATGCACCGGTACAAGCAAGGATACACATAATCAGGTAATTTAGCGAGAACGTAGAAACAACAACGTCAAGGCTCAGATAGCACAAGCCGATACCTGCCATAAGCGTTGTGGTCAGCATCTTCATTATGAACTGGAACCACTGGTAGCAGGCAACCTCGATAAACTCCGGCAAGAGGTTAAAAATCTTGCAGATAGCCACAGTGATAATCATCCAGGCATAGGCATGGATATTCACAGCAGGAACAAGAGTGCTCCAGAGTTTTGCGACAATGTATCCCCATGCAAAGAATGAAATTGCCACAAACATACCGATTCCCATATTCTGAACAGTGATGTGCTCTCTCTTTTCCTTCATCTCCGGGCTTATATCAAATTCGCTGGCATCAGCAACGCCGACCTGCATGAGCTGCCCGTGCCCGTTCCATTTTCTGCTGGCGATAAGCTTTACCAAAAGACCGCCGAGAACAATAGAAACAGCATTACCGATAGCGACGGCAGGATTCATTATGGAAATAGCCTCTTCTGCCGTCATAGTACCGGAAGATTCAAATATCTTGCTGAGCGGAACGGCACCGGCACCCATACCGCCGCCCATAATCGGCAAGGCGATGAGCAACAGGCACTTTACCACACCAAAGCCGGAGATTGCACCATACAATCCAGTTAAGAGGAATGAGCAGAAAATAGCCCCGAAAATAGAAGGGAAGTAGCGAGCGGCAGCCTTTACAAGAAGCTTGCGGTTCATGCCGAGAATAGAGCCGCAGATAAGCGCCGCAATGTAGAAGTCAAGGAAGGCGCCCGACGGCTTGAAGAATGTCTCGATGTTCTTCATAAGCTGGGCAGTATAAGTAACGCCAGCCTTGTCAGGACCTACGAACAAGTCGAACACGCCAAAGAAATTCATGTAGCGCAGGAAGCCCATGCCAAAGATGATTACAATGGCCCCTCCGCCAAGATAAGTACGGACAATAGGAGTGCGGTTGCCTATTTCATTTAAAACAGTAGAGAACACAATCAAAAAGGCAAAGCAACCCGCCATGCCTTTTGGTAAAACGCCTACCATCGTTGCGATAAGAACGATTACCGAAAAAATAGCAAAGAACTGCCACGGCATCCCATACGGTTTAAAAGGCTCCTTCTGAATCTTTACAGCCATAAATCCTCCAGCAATTTTTAATAGAATAATTAAAAATAGTATCAACCCGTTTTTAAAATAAAGCTAGGTTTAGAAAGTATTCAAAACACCTTTTGAAAGTATTGAAAATGAACAGGGAGAGGGAGGCTGTAATTTGTCAGACTTGTTCATTCTGACCAAGAATTCCTTTGCTACCTGTTCGAACTTTTTTGCAAGGACATCATGCCGGCATATATATGAGATGACTTTTATTCCTGAATGCCGCAAAGCTTCCGTTATCAACTCAGATTTTCCGCACAACCGTCTTCCGTAAACGAATACCGCTTAAAAAATATTGCTAGAGAATTTTTCCTTTAGTTCTGCAAGTTTCCTTTTACGTCCAAAAAAAATCCATTCTATTGCGTCAACTATAATGAGCCTCAGATTTAGACATGGAGGAGATAAAATAACGAATTTGTGCTAA
>CAZKPZ010000151.1:0-4871 GCA_964554745.1 uncultured Treponema sp.
GAGAGGAAAAATACCGGGCGGTACTTTGGATGACTTGAGGTCTGAGGTGCAGGAATTGAGCGATGACCTGAACCCGGATACCTATAACCTAAAATATGCCCAGGCAGGTATGCATGTTATGGGAACTGTCGGGCAGGTGGACTGGGGAGTGAGCTTTTACACAGGCCGCTACAAGCAGCCGTCTGCAAATGTAGAGGGTGCGGTTTCGGCAAAGGCAGCAGTAGAGACAAAGGCTAAAGCTATGCAGGCAGCTGCGGAAGGTAATGCGGCCTTGGCAGGGCAATATGCGGCCCTTGCTGCGCACTATGCTTCAAAAGTCGGAACTGGCTACCCCAAGCTTGACTATGACAGAAAGCACACTATCGGCGTTGAGGCTGCCACCATTGTCGGGCGCTTTAATTTGCGCGGAGAGGTTGCATACAATCTTACTGATGATGTGGCCGGAGACGATCCGTGGGTGCACAATAATTCCATACAGTGGCTCGGCGGCTTTGACTTTGACATACCAGTCAGCAACATCAACATCAACATTCAGGAGACGGGGACGTTCATCTTGAATGCAAGCAAGATTGACGAAGCCCATGAGGGAATCTTCTGGCAATACGATGTTGACTATGTGCCTACTGGCGTCGGCAATTCAAAAATGCTCGCCACTAATGACAAGCTCGTTGTTAATATCTCTGATTCTTGGAATCATGACAAGATTAAGCCAGAAATTACCTGTATGTGGGGTATTGAACGCGGAGATTTTGTCTTGCAACCCAAGGTCACATTCCAGCCTACACCGGAATTTTCCCTCGCGCTCAGCGGCATGAAAATCTGGTGTAAGGACGAATGCTCAGAATTCAGCTATTGGAAGAACAATAACTTTATAAATCTGAGCGTTAAGTACGAGTTCTAAAAGCTAGCGCTTTCTTTCCGCCGAAGGAATGATTTTCATCATTTGTAAATCACCTTCGGCGTTCACTTCTTCACCGGGTGCAAAAACAAATATATCTTCTTTGCCGGCCTTTTCACCATTTATATTTCCCTTCCCGTCAATCACAAAGAAAAGCACGTAATCTGCTGGTGCTGACTTTTGCGCTGACCGCGATGATGAATAGTCTATTTTTGTGTGGTAGCTTTTTTCTACAGTGATTTCTTCAAGCGTAAAATAAGGGCAGGAGAATACGCCCTGGAACTTTTCGACAGAGCGGATACTTTCATTCTTGATGCTGGCAATTGCTTTTTCAAGGTGGCACTCGCGGCCTCTCCCCCAGTCGTAAAGACGGTATGTGATGTCACTTGACTGCTGAATTTCAAGCAGCCGCAGACCTCCGCCGATTGCGTGCACCGTACCCGCCGGAATATAGATAAAGTCTCCTGCTTCGACCTTTACCGTACGGAGAAGGGGCGAGATGCTGTCGTTCGTAACAGCCTTTCTTAGCTCGCTGGCTGAATATATGCCGTTCAGGCCGTATACCAACTCCGCGTCTTGTTCGGCGGAAAGAACGTACCAGCACTCTGTCTTGCCGCGGCAGTGCTCGTATAGTTCTGCCGTGGCGTCATCGGGGTGAACCTGCACCGAAAGCCGGTCATTTGCCTGTATGACTTTTACCAAAAGGGGGTAATCTCCGCCGATAAGTTCTGCAAACTCCTGCTGGCAGCCGTGTGGATGCGTAGAAGCCTTCCATAGCTCATAGCCCCATATTTTGTCTGCCTTAATGGCGTCAAGCTTTATCATTGCGGATTCCTCCATTTTGTTGCTGTAGTGCGGCTATTTAGCCCACAATTGTTCAGGATAGTATCCTGTGTCAATCTTTTTTGCAATTTCGGCCTTGACTATCTCGCGGTCTGCGGGGTAGGTCATGCCGAACCATTTTTCTGTTGATGTAAAGAACTTTATGCTTCCGTGTCCATTCTTTATAATGTCGCTGGCTGCAACAGGCAACAGGGCTTCTGTTTTTGGCTCGCCGAGTGACGTTCTCTTAAAGTTGTCCCAGTAACTGTGGAATTCAGAGAAGGCTGTGCGACCGAACGCAAACAGATTCATGCTCACCCATTCTTTGCCGGTAAACGGAATCTCCTTGCCGTCAATCTCGCTTACAATGCCGTCGCATTTGTAGCTGATTTTTGTGTTTTCTGTGATGGACTGCAAGTATCCGTCCGCCACTCTGCACACGCCGCGGCTGACGGAGCCGCTCTTGCTCATTGTGTTGCCAAGTACGTAGCCAACCATGGCGTGCTCCGTGCTTGACTCCGGCAGGTCTGTAAGGTATGTACCCAGCGTCTGGAACGCGTTGCGCCCGTAGTAGTCATCGCTGTTGATTACGGCAAACGGCGTGTTCAGCCGCTCTTCGGCGCAGAGCACCGCATGGATTGTTCCCCACGGTTTTTTGCGCTCGGCGGCTTTTGCCAGTTCCTCGCTGGTTAGCAGGGAGTCCATGTTCTGGAATACGTATTCAGCGTCAAAGTTGCGTGCCACGCGGTCAAAGAGCCGTTCGCGGAAGTCCTGCTCAATGTCCTTGCGGATAACGTACACCACTTTGCCGAATCCGCTCTTCATGGCGTCAAACGTAGAGTAGTCCAACAGGCATTCGCCGTTTTTGCCGACGGAATCAATCTGCTTGACACCGCCGTAGCGGCTGCCCATTCCTGCCGCTAGAACCAATAATGTAGGTTTCATTCAGTCACCGTCCTGAGTGCCAGCTCAATCATGTTGGTGAATGTCTTCTGCCGCTCTTCGGCAGTTGTCTCGCCGCCCAAAAGAATGTGGTCGCTCACCGTGAGGATTGCGAGGGCTTTTCTGTGGTATTTTGCGGCAAGCGTGTACAGTTCTGCCGCTTCCATCTCAATGCCCATGGCACCGTATTCTGCCCAGAGCTTCCACATGGATTTGTCGTCATAGAAGTTGTCGCTTGAAACGCAGAGACCCACGTTTGCCTTGAGTCCCATCTTTTCGGCTTCTGCATCAGCCTTTTTTAGCAGGCCGAAGTCAGCAATAGGAGCAAAGTGCATACCGCCGAACCTCATTGTGTTGAGCGAGCTGTCGGAACATGCTCCCTGCGCCAGAATCACGTCGCGGAGCGCTATGTCTTTCTGCACGGCACCACAAGTGCCAACGCGTATGGCCTTTTGCACGCCGTAGAACTTGAACAGTTCTGTCACATAGATAGACAGCGAAGGCTGCCCCATTCCAGTTCCCTGGACGGAAACTCTCTTGCCGTTGTATGTGCCGGTAAAGCCGTACATACCGCGGACTTCGTTATAGCACTTTGCGTCTTTCAAGAAATTCTCTGCGATAAACTTTGCCCTTAAAGGGTCGCCAGGCAGCAAAACTGCATCTGCGATAGCGCCGTCGGGCGCATTAATATGTGTACTCATTCTGTTATTATACCATACATGTAAATATTTTCCAATAAATTTGTGTCCGTTTCCGACATTCAGTCGTTGTTGTATGCCGGGCGCGTAAGACTCTTGTTTGCAGTCGGCGAATTGACAGACCTTGTGATAACATCTTATAGTTAGATACTCGGAAAATACAGGAGTCGTCGTATGCTTTTAGAACTGCTGGAACTTTATTTGACTTTTTTTAAGATAGGCGCTGTCACTTTTGGCGGCGGTCTTGCCATGTTGCCGATTCTTGACCGGGAACTTGCCGACAAAAAGCATTGGACTACAAGCGAAGAACTTTTGGACTACTATGCAATTTCGCAGTCTACACCCGGCGTGATTGCCGTGAACGTCTCTACGTTTATAGGCTACAAACGGCATGGGATGTTGGGGGGCATAGTCGCTACGCTTGGTGTGGTCACGCCTTCAATTATAATCATTACGATTATTGCTGAGTTCATCTCGAACTTCGAGGACATAATCTGGGTACAGAAGGCTCTTAAGGGGATTAACGTGGCGGTTACCGCATTGTTGTTCTATTCTGTGGCAAAACTTGCCAAGAAGACCATAAAACAGTGGTGGCAGCTGCTGTTCTTTGCCTTGTCGTTCTCTTTGATTTATTTTGCAAAGGTTCATTCCATATTCATTATAATCGGTGCGGCGCTGGGAGGTATGCTGATTGCCTGTCTTTCCGGCAGTCTGAAAGGCGGGGAGGACGGCAAGAAATGAGTCTCTTTCATCTCTTCTGCATTTTCTTTTATATCGGTCTTTTTGCAATCGGAGGGGGACTGGTGGCTGCCACCTTTATGCAGCAGACTCTTGTTGAGCAGTATCACATCATCAGTGCGGAAAAGTTTTATTCCATGCTGGCCATCAGTGAAAGTACGCCAGGCCCTATCGGCATAAACCTTGCCACCTATATCGGTACTGAGCTGTACGGCCCTATAGGCGGCATTGTCACTACTTTTGGCGAGGTTCTGCCGTCTCTGATTTGTATTGTGCTCATTGCGCGCTTTTTTGCGAATTTTCAGGACAGGCCGTTGGTAAAGGCTGCGTTCAGCGGTCTGCGCCCTGCGACAAGCGGAATGGTTCTCATAGCTTTAGTGCAGGTGTTCGTTATTTCGATTCTTACGCTTGATTCCTTCCGTGCCGGCGGAAACATAAAAGATTTGTTCTGCTGGCCGGCGGTGGCGCTGTTTGAGCTGTGTCTGGGGATTCTCTTTAGAACAAAACTGCATCCTGTGTTCATTGTTGTGTTCGGAGCAGTCTTTGGAGTTCTGTTCTTGTAACAGTCTCGCTTGTATAAATAAGACTTTATATAGTATAATTACCACTATAGGATATTTGTTTTGGAGTGAAAAAAATGGTTGCATTGGTATTCGGTATCATCTTGATTGGATTTTGTATTTTTGCCTGTCTGCCGGCAGGATTGGCTTGGGGCGCAAGCGTGATTCTGTTCCTCAAGGGCTGTGCTCCTGTTCTTGCCGCTTTCATAGGTC
>CAZKPZ010000152.1:0-4866 GCA_964554745.1 uncultured Treponema sp.
CCCGCGACTACCGTCGACAGTTTAAGATACCCGTGATCGGCATCACGGGCACCAATGGAAAGACCACCACCAAGGACTTGATTGCCGCTATAGCCCGTCACGAAGAGCTTAATCTGGAAAAAATCATCCGACAAGCTTATTTCGTACCTGAAAGCAAGAGAATCGACAGTCTTCTGCGCGAATTCAAGCGCAAGCACGTTCATATAGCCATCGCAATCGACGAATACGGTGGAATCAGCGGAATCGTATGCATGGAAGACATCATCGAGCAGATTGTCGGAGACATACAGGACGAATTTGACAACGAAAGAGAAGACATCCTTTCACTCGGCAATAATGTATGGCTTTGTGACGCCCGCGTAGATTTGGATGACCTGAATGAAACAATACATTCATTATTTCCTACCGAAGACTTTGACACTTTAGGCGGCTTTGTATTTGATTTGTTCGGCAAAATTCCAGTAAAGTTCGAAAAAGTATCCTGGAAAAACTGGGACTTCATCGTTCAAGAAATGGAAGGCCACAAGGTTGATGTCATAAAGGTAATCTACCATAAAGCCAAAGAAAATAATGCCGATGATAAATAGAGGCTTCTTTTATGGGAGGGCAAATGAAAGGCCGTTTTTATAGCCGTTTGCTATGCGTTTTACTGTTTTCATCTATATCCACATTCATGGTAACTGCTCAGACAAAGAGTAACGATGCAGTTTCGCTGTACAACGAAGCGTATGCAGCTCAGCAGTCTGGAGACTACTACGGTGCCGTAGAGTCTTACCGTGAGGCGCTTCTTGTAAACCCTCAGTACGGAGACGCATGGTATAACCTTTCTGTCTGCGTTTACAGTCTCGGTGAATATGACTTGGCAGTGGAATACGCCGATAACGCCCTGAAGTATTCAAGAAATACAAGCACGATTCAGAACGTAAAGGGGATGTCGCTTATTTCGCTAGGACGCTTTGACGAGGCAAAAAAGGTCTTTAACGACATTCTTGCAAAATACCCCAACGACATTGATGCCCGCTTTGGACTTGCTGAGCTGAACTTGTACACAGGCAGCCTTTCTTCTGCAGAGAACCTGTATCTTGACGCGCTCAAAAGAGACAACCGCAACAGGAAAGCCCTGCTCAGTCTGGCACTTGTAAGTGCGGAAGAAGGCAAGAATGATTTGGCGGAACGCTATGTAAACCAGGCAATCGAATACCATAACGGAGATCCAGAAGTATACTACCTTGCCTCATACCTTGCCACAAAACGCGGCGACCTTGAAGACGCAGAGCGCCTTGTCCGCAGCTCAATCCAGATAAACGCAAACTATGACAGAGCGTATGAGCTGCTGTCAAACATTCTTTATTCCCAGAAACGCTATAACGAAGTCATTGACCTCTGCGACTTCCGCATCGGACGCAACAGAAATCTTTCCAGTGCATGGTATTTAAAAGGCATGTCTGAAAAGCGGCTCGGAGACAACGAAGACGCAATCGCGACATTCACTACTGGTCTTTCCATAGCACCGTATGACGAAATAATGCGTTTCGCCCTGGAACAGATTGTAGACTCAACTCTTCCTGTTGAAGACAGCAGAAGAAGCAAATGGGCGGCCTATCATATAAACAAGGCGAAAGAATTCAAACGGAATTTTGACGGTCCAAGCGAACGCTACGAATATCAGAAGGCTCTTTCCGTAGATCCGTTCAATAAAACAGCACGGCAGGCCTTTGCAAACATGCTTGAGCGCGACGGCTTCTATGAGTTATACCTGCAACAGCTTAAGTTCATAAAAGGCAACGAGACCCAGCCCAGCGTAACAGCCGTCCAAACAGACGAGAACACTCCGTCCACTACTGTAAAGCGTACCTCTCAGCAAGTCAAGAACGATGATACTATCGAAGCTCTTGACAGCATGATGAGCGACAATCTTGCGCATAAGTGGAACAGAAATCCCTTCTATCTTGATAAGACCAGATGGAACGTTGGAATCTACTTTACCAATAAAAACGTCCAGATTCTGCATTCTGATGTCGAAGAGCTTATTTCTGTTGCAACGAAGGATATCTTCAAAGGAGTTCCGTCAACAGCCGTAGACGTACAGACTGTTGCAGTTACCGGCTATGGAGACGCATATCATCAGGCAAGAACAGCAGGACGCGACTACTTTATTATCTTGAGCGCAGACGAGACAGAGCGTTCATTTACATTGAACGCAACAGTCTATTCCGGGCGTACAGGAACAAAGACAACAGATATGCACATTTACCGCACCGGCAATGACAGAATCGCAAAATCATTGCGCCGTCTGCGCCAGGCAGTGCTTGATATTCTGCCCATCCGTGGTAATATTCTGGACAATGCGACCAATACCCTGCTTGTTGACTTGGGCAAGAGCGACGGTATTGTAAAAGGCGCAGTCTTTGACGTTGTAAAACAAGGCAAGATAAAGACCGTAGACACTGGTACGGGAGTTGTTTACAACAGTTCCGACACACTCGGAACTTTCACCGTTACAAACGTAAATGAAGAGATTGCCGAAGGTACCTATAAAAAGAAAGGATTCTACGATATTCTGAACGTTGGTGATGAAATCGTACTTACAAAACTGCCGGAAAACAAAGAAAACACCGATGACAAGGGGCAGAACACAGACGGCAATGCGGTAACAGACACAAAACCGGCTGCAAATGCCAAAGGCGAGCCGGCAACAGAAGCTGCAACAGCGGCAGAACGAGAGTCCCTAAAAGAAAGCTTCAAGGCGCAGGCTCAAGAATCACCGCTTATTGCGTTAGTACGATTGATAATCTAGCTTATTTATTATCATACAAATCCAGACAGGAATCTATCCATTTAAGCGCAAGCTGTGGATAGACATCCTGCACTTGAACAAAATAATTCAAAGCCTTATCGTAATTTTCCGTAAAATATTCCGCTTCCGCAATATAAAACAAGGCACGAGAAGCGACCTTTTTATCTCTGTTTTGCGAAAGAAATGTATCCAAATCTTGTTTTGCAGCGGTATATCTGCCTTTTATCCAGCTTCTCTGCAATGTTGCATACAAAATATACTCATCACCGCCAGATGGTGCAACCATGTCTTCAGTAAAAATATAGCGCTCCAGCTGCAACGGACTTTTCTTTCTTGCCCCACCCGGAGCAGCCAGCTCAAGCGCGCGGTCCTCTGCCCTATGCGAAATACCGTGTTTTGAGTTCTTTGATTCCTGCATATCTTTCGGCAGCTGCTCCTTAAAAGCCGACGCTGCCTTTTTTTCTGCCGGGACATTCGCTTTTGCATATTTTATGCCGGTGATAGTAGAATTCACACCGGGAAAAATAGCCGAATACAAAGTACCACCGTCTTCATCAGCAGGGTCAGCACTGCCGTCAAGCTGCTCATCATAATACAAATCACTCTTGGCAGAATCTGCGGCATCTTCATCAATAAATGTAAGTACGGCATAGTAATAAGACTTGCTGTCCTCACTGACCATAGTATCTGTGTAAGAAACATGATTCTTGGGAACGGCCGCAAGAGGAGCCAATCCCTTTACCCTTGTAGAACTGTAAATCGGCCTCGTATCCCTGTAAATCGCAAAAAAAAGAATGTTCGAGCGTTTTTCGCTTTCCGGCAATGTCCACGAAAGCTTTATGCCGTCAAAACTATTCTCCGCTATCAAATTTGAAACACAGGGAGTACCATCCCCTGCTTCGGCAAACAGAGGAGCGCTAAAGCAGATTGCCGCACAAACACAGACAAAAGCAAACAATTTTTTTACTTCATTACGCATATTCTATTTTTGCCCCCAGAGCATTCATAGCGTCATAAAAATGAGGGAAACTCACTTTGCAGCATTCAGCATTGTTAACGACAACCTTCTGACCGACGGGCAAGCCGAGTCCCAGACAGGACAAGGCCATGGCAACACGGTGGTCATCATAGCTTTCCACCGTAGCACCGTGCAAGGCAAAGGCATTGTTCTCGCTGCCATCTGCCTTTAGTGGTGAATGACCGTGAATCACCATAAAGTCCTCTCCCTCTTCTACTTCAGCACCAAGCTTTTCAAGTTCCTTCTTTAGGACAACGATACGGTCTGTTTCCTTTCTGCGGCATACAGCAATGTCTTCTATCGAAACTGTACCGTCAATAAAGCAGGCAATTGCGGCAAGCGCACACACCGCATCAGGATAGCCGGAAAGATTAGCGTGCAACACACCGTCACTCAAATGAGCCGTAGTAAGCCGCCCCACCCCGTCTTTTGATTTCTTGCCGCCACGAACAGTAAGGGTCTTAGCTTGCTTATCCCAGGAAATATCAGCCCCGACAGACTGCAGGAGAGCAACAATGGCATCATCTCCCTGCGTACCAGAGCCATCGACATTATCAATCACAATCTCGCTGTCTGTCAGCAAGGCCGCTATAAGCGGAAAAGCGACACCTTCCCAGTCACTGGGAACTGTCGCGTCAAAGCTCATGAACACGCCGCAGCCAGTCACATCAATATGCTTAAAGTCCGGGGAAACAGAGACATTTGCCCCCACTTTCTCAAGCCATTTTTGAGTCATAACAAGATACGGCGTCTCTTTTGGGTCTGTAAGCTCTATGTGCAACGTATCATTCAGTCGCAGTGCAGCCATCATAAGGCCGGATATATACTGGCTCGAAATAGTACCGCCTGTCGTCACATGTCTGGAATCCTCGCCTACAGGACCCTTTATAATAAGCGGGCAGGTGGAACTGCCCGGTGCGGCAGTATATGCCTCTGCCCCCAGCTGACGCAATACCTCAACAACATGGTGTACCGGCCGCCGCCTGATACTCTCGTCACCGGTAAACATGCTCAAGCCGTCAAAGGTTGCGGCGATAGGCGAAAGAAAATA
>CAZKPZ010000153.1:0-4849 GCA_964554745.1 uncultured Treponema sp.
TCGGGAGGCTCTTTTCGAGTACGCAGTAGGTAAGAGTACCAATAATGATATTGGAGAACCTTGCGCGCGCACCGCCTGAAATCGGCATGCCGCCCAAAACCAAGGCGATAAGAATCTGTGTCTCAAGCTGGCGTCCTGCAGTTCCGGTAATGGCACCGACACGCACGACGTTGATGAATGAGGCGAACCCTGTTATTGCTCCGGAAGCCACATACACCATGAACTTTGTAAAATCCGGGCGGCAGCCGGAGAAGCGGGCTGCCGTCTCGCCGGCACCAATAGCACGCAAGTCAAAGCCAACGCGGGTAAAGTGCCAGACAACAAAGGCAATCACAAGCACAATCAGCATCAGAATCATCTTGAACCAAGTCTGGTCAAGAGAAAGGACTGCGATACTTGCAGGAACAGGGCCTGAAGTTGTGATGTACTTGCACAAGCCGCGGAAGAAGTACTGGGAACACATGGTTACGATGAACGACGCAATCTTGAACTTTACGTGGAAGAAGCCGTTGAACGCACCCATGGCAGCTCCAGCAGCTACCGAGGCAATGACTGCCAGCGGAATATTGTACTGGGAGACCCAGCAGAAGATGATGGAAGCCAAGCCCAGAATTGAACCTTGTGAAAAGTCCAGTCCGCCTACGGTCATGATGAAGAATACACCGGTAGATGCAATCATCAGAACGAAGACCTGGCTCAACATCAGACTCAAGTTCTTAGGTTGTACAATCTTGCCGCCCGTAAGAATTGAGAATAAAATCACTATTCCAAAGAAGCCCAGCAGCGGACCAAAATCGCGAAGGGCTGTCTTTAACCTAAATTTATTTACTAATACTGTATCTGCCATTTCCTAAATCCTTAAATCATTTTGGCAATAAGGTCTTTTTCGCCAAGCTCTTTGCTTCTCATAAACTCGCCGTTTATCTTGCCGTCCTTCATAATGAGGATGCGGTCGCTCATTCCGAGCAGCTCAGGAAGCTCCTCTGAAATCATGATGACAGACTTGCCCTGCTTTTTAAGCTCGCTCATCAGTGCGTAGATGTCGGCCTTGACCTTAACGTCGATACCGCGGGTCGGGCTGTCAAGCACAAGAATGTCTGAGTCACGGCCGAGCCAACGCGCCAAAACGACTTTCTGCTTGTTTCCGCCGGAAAGTTCGGAAACATACTGGTGTACGCCGGTCATCTTGGTGCTCATCTGCTTTGCAAATTTCTCTGCAAAAGAGTTGAGCGACTTGCCGCTCAGGAAGCCGTTCTTAGACAGCTTGTCCAAAGAAGGCAGACAGATGTTCTCGCCGATTGAATCGGCAATAACGACAGACTCGTTGTCGCGGTCCTTGGAGGCATAGGCGATGTTATGCTTGATTGCACCGGTGATATCGTCCACTTTGTAGCCGTCAGCAAGAGTTACATCGCCGGTTCTGTCGTAGGAAGCTCCGAACACGGCCTTGCCCAGTTCGTGCATGCCGCATTCAGAAAGTCCTCCGATACCAAGAATCTCGCCCTTGTGCAAGTCCAGGCTGATATTGTCTATCTGCTTTGGAACGCTGACATTCTTTACGGAAAGCACGACTTCGCTTGAAGTTGTGCCGTCATAGTCCGTGCGGTAGTAGCGGTCATCAAGCTCGCGGCCGACCATCTCGCGCTTGAGGTCATCGGCCGTCACATCTTTTGAAGTAACGGTGTTGACCAGCTCGCCGTCGCGCAGGACGGAAACGCGGTCTGTATGAGACAGAACTTCGTCGAGGTCATGCGAAATAAAGATGACGGTACTGCCCATGTCGCGGGTGCGGTTCATTACCTTGAACAGCTCCTCGCGTCCGTCATGGCTCAAGGCTGTTGTAGTTTCGTCAACTACAAGAATCTTGGGCTTAAAATACGTTGCCTTTACGATTTCCACCAGCTTGCGCTCCTCAAAGCTGTAGTGGTCAATCATCCTGTTGGCGCGTATAAAGCTGAAGCCATAGGAATCCAGTATCTGCTGAGCCTCTTTGTTCATGGAGCGGGAATCTCTGACCGGGCCGTGCATGAATTTGTCCTCTTCTCCAAGGAAGATGTTCTCTGCAACGGTAAGTCCCGGCAATGTTCCTATTTCCTGAACGATGATTGCAACTCCGGCTCGGTTTGCCTCAACCTGGCTTTTTGCGTGCAGCTCTTTGCCTTCAAGAAAGAATTTTCCGTTCGTGATTGAATGGATTCCGCAGAGCATGGAGCTGAATGTTGACTTACCGGAACCGTTTTCGCCTATGAGTCCGTGTATCTCACCGGCCTTAAATTCAAGGCTCACGTCCTTAACGGCGGCGACAAGTCCAAAGTGTTTTGTTATGTGTTCGGCTTTTAACAAACAAGTATTCATTTTTGCGCACTCCTACTTTACAACCGTGCCCTTTATGCCGCGGTTTGTCAAGGTGACGATGGCAAGCAGAACAGCACCCGTTACAAAGTCATTGATTGTGGTAGGTACGTCAAGAGCAACCAGTCCGTTAAAAATCATCGTAATAATAAACTCACCGATGACGATTGCCGTAACCGGGCAACCGTACTTTTTGAATGCGATGCCAAAGAACGTTCCCATGAGCGGCCTGAAGTTTCTGTCCATGGAAGACATTCCCGTTACGGCCAGCATTCCGCGTCCGTAGCTTACGGTAAGCAGGGCCATGACACCTACAAAGAAGTGCAGGAGTATGAAGCCCAGGAATTTATATTTTTCGACATTGATACCCATGTTTTTTGCAACGGCTTCGTTACTGCCGATGGCGTTGCAGTATGTTCCGATTCTGGTAAAGCGCAGCAGGAACACCATAAAGCAGAACGCCGCGATTGCGACAACGAAATTCCACGGCGCATGGTTAAACGCAAGTATACTGTTGCTGGTAAGCTTGCCCGGGAAGCCGGACTTGTCAAAGCCTACCACGTAGTTCGCCACGCTTTCAAGAATGAGCATGAGGCCGACAGTTACAATCATGGAAGGAATGCGGAGCTTAGAATAGAAGAAGCCGTTGAAAGCTCCGATAAGCATACCGCAGAGCAAACAGCCGCCTATAAGGCCGACATAGCCCATGCTTCTTGAAAGGAGCACACCCACGAGGGACGAAAGGACGATGTTCGCACCGATACTGAAATCAAACAAACCCATTACGACTATAAAATACAAGCCGCAGCCACCAACAGCATATTGGATGGAAGTTTGCAAATAATCACCGAGCAACTTGCCGGTTCCAAAGTTTTCAGGTGAAAGAATCTTAAAAAACACCCAGAAGAAAATGGTTAGAACCAACAGAACCGAAACACCAAAAAAACGATTTTTCTTGAATTTTTCAAACGTTCCGCCAGAAACACCAATGAGGTTATCTGCCATTTTAAATTTCCTTGAATTATAAAAAAATAAGAACTGTGAAACAGAAAACAAAATCAACCGGGAGGGCAAAGAACATGACGGGGAAAACCGCAGGAAGACCAGTTTGTGTCACTCTGCAGCTTTTCCCGTCGATAAAAAATCTCACCCACCCGATGAATAACGATAATTCAGATTAAATGAACTTATCTGCGGCTCTTTACGTCTTCGATAGAGAGCTTTGCAGCAGCGGCTGCAAGTCCTGGCTCGTCAAGCTTTGCCATGTCCTGCAACTCTTTTGCATTGTAAGGAAGGTCGTCAACGAAGTACTTTGCATAAGCAGAGTAGTCTTCTGAAGAAGCGACGTACAGGTATGGGAACGGAATCTCATAGAAGTCGCTTGTAGAAACCTTGTAGTTACCCTTTATTGCATTGTAAACGAGCATGAAAGCGATGAGCGGGTCGCAGTAGTGTCCGCCTGACTCAGCTGCCATTCCGCCAGAAGCGAGCTGCTGATCCAAGTCTGCCAAGAAGTCTGTTGAAACAACGGCAATCTTTCCCTTGCGTCCCATAGACTCGATAGCTGCGAGCGCACCAACCAATGTGTCTCCGCCGCCTCCAGCTACGATAAGAGCATCGATGTCCGGGTTAGCGTTGATGATAGCCTCGGCTGTTGCGCGACCTGTATCTGATGTTGTTCCGCCGTACTGTGGCTCAAGCAAGGTAACCTTGTCGCCAGAGTGCGCTGCGTTCCACTTTTCAACGCCTTCCTTGTATCCCTGCCAGCGCAGCAAGAATGTTGCGTCTCCAGCTTCCCATCCTTCAAGAGCAATCTTGCGGTTACCCTTATTTGCAAGAATTGTTACAAGCTGGATTCCGTTCTCAACTTCGTCCTCGTGGACGGCTCCGACATAGTACGGAGACTGCTGAGCGAGCTTGAATTCATTAGGATTCGTAGCCTCGCTGATGATACGGAAGAACTGTGCTACATACACTTTGTTCTTTGTACAAGTATTGATAACAGATGTCATCTCAGAAGATGCTGAGTTACAGATGATGATTCCGTCGCATCCTGCCGCGCTCAAGGTCTCTGCAGACGCAGTTACCTGCTCAGAGATGTGTCCCTGGTCAACATACATAACATCAACGTCAAGAGCCTTTGCAGCAGCATCCAAGATGCGCTTACACTGGCTACCCAATGTATCTGTAGAGCTCCAGATTGAAACACCAATCTTAATTTTTTTATTTGCAGTAGTTCCGCCGGAAGCAGGAGCACTTGCACTTTCATCCGCCTTCTTAGCACATCCTGTAAAAGCCATTCCCAGGACAGCCAAAGACATAATCATACCTAAAACTTTCTTCATAAATCCTCCAAAAAAATAAAGAAACTTGATACAAATCATATCAATTCGATATTAATCCATTATCACCCATACAGTTCTATTTGTCAAATTAAATTTTATTTTTTTTCTAAAACATCCAAAATCTATATTTTCCTTGTAAAATGATAAAAAGG
>CAZKPZ010000154.1:0-4843 GCA_964554745.1 uncultured Treponema sp.
CGACCAAAAGATTGTGGCTAGTTGTATATGCAATTCAGCTTGCCTTTAATTTTTTGTGGAGTCCGTTTTTCTTTAACCTGCACCTCTATTGGTTTGCTTTTGTGTGGCTGCTTGCGCTTTGGGCGATGATTCTGTTCCTGATTCTTTCTGCACGAAAGATAAACAAAAATGCGGTGCTCTGTCTTGTGCCGTATATTCTGTGGTGCACTTTTGCCGCATACTTGAATGCCGGTGTCGCAGTATTGAATTGAAAGAGACAGTTTTTATACTCGCAGCTTTCTTCGCATTCTTTTCGCTGCTTATTTTCTCGCTGATTCTGAATATCCGTGACTGGCGGTGGATGGCGGATATTGAGATGGAGGCGGGGCAGAAGAAACTTGCCAACATCAATTACGAGCGGCTGGAGCTTTCGCGCTGGAGGGCGTACCGCTGGAACGAGTTTATGCAAAAAGCCGACTGCGCAAAAGTCCGCCTTGATGCCCCTGCCGAACTGGTGAGCCATCTGCGTGTCTACGGAGTCAAGGACGGCGAAAGCCATCTTGTGTTCAAGACCTACTATACTCCGGAGCGTCTGAAAGTCATTCAGAAGATTGTTGATGAATACAATAAGAGGAAAATTAATATGCACATCGTGGAATATTTTTCTCTTCCGGAATCCTCGCAGAAATTCCTGCTTGAAGAAATCGGCAAGGCAAACTGGACGGCTGCCCATTATTTGTTTATGCTGTTGAAGAATGGTGAGTACAAAAAAATCGCGGGTGCTGACGCAAAAGTTTTTTGCTTGGTTCAAAACGGCGGGGAAGAAAAAGATACAATCGTCTCGTTCTGCACGTATGCAGAGCTTGATGAAATCCGCCCGTCACAATTGCATCCGTGGATTGGTGCTGTCTACACGTTCCCTGAATTCCGAGGGCACCACTATGCCGGTCGCGTAATTGAGCACTGCGAAAATCTTGCCCGCACAGAATGGCGCGAGGCGGTCTACATTTCAACCGATCACGTGGGACTTTATGAGAAATACGGGTATTCATTTTTTCAAATAGACAAAAACAGTGCGGGCGATGCCTGCCGCGTGTACAGAAAATTGTTGCACGGCCGGGAAGAAGAAAAATGAGCGAAGAAGAATTGCAGGACACCTCCAGCGACCCGCGTGTTCGCGCCGCAAGAATAACGCTACTGTGGATGTTTGTTTCCTACGTCCTGCTCAGTTTTATCGTGCCGATTGCCGAAAGGCGAATCAGGTTAAAGTGCGAGGAAAATCCTCAGAAAATAGACATCCCGAACTTTCTGAATGAGGGATGCTATGGAACTGCGTTTGTTTTTAATGGAAAACAGGGAAATGAATATTCTTATATCACCTTTGAATTCCTTGAGGGAGGGGAACGGACAAAATACTATTTTTGCCGTGCGGGAAAATGGGTCTTTATCTGTAAAAAGGACAACGCTCCTTTTTCAAAAATACTTAACACACCAAATGCAGTCCTCTTTCACCATAAAATAAACGGCGGACAGTATAACATCGTTGCGAAAGCAAAAAGAAGAGGAGGACGGCATAGCCCCCGCCAGCTTGATAAATACACTGAATTGATTGCAGAACTCGGCATACAGCTTTCAGAGGAGCCATAGCGCGCAGTATATAAAAGCATAGGGCAGTAGGCAGCAGCGTTTATAAAACAAATGCGGGCAGCTTGAGCATTGTGAAAAATTATGCTAGCATCATGTGGTGTACATTTGCCGCATATCTTAATGCCGGTGTTGCGGTGTTGAATTGAAAGAGATGATTTTTACGATAGCAGGTTTCTTCCTCTTCTTTTCTCTGCTGATTTTCTCGCTTATCCTCAATATCCGCAACTGGTGATGGCTGGCGGATATTGAGATGGAAAAGGGGCAGGAGAAAATTTCCAAAATCAATTACGAGTGGCTGGAACTTTCGCGATGGCGGGCGTATCACTGGAACGAGTTTATGCAAAAAGCCGACTGGGCAAAAGTCCGCCGAGCGCATACTTTTGCACCGAGTCCGAAATCTTTATCGTTTCTTCCATTCTTATCTCCAAGATGATTATACACTATTTCTTTTTTCGCTGGAAGTCTCACTTGATTTTTTCATCTTGAACTTTGCAATAAAATATGTGATGATTCAGAGAGGAACAAATCAAATTCTGGAAGTGTTATGGTGATTACTATGAAAAATTATGTATTTGTTTTAGTGAGCCTCATATTTTCTGTGTGCTTTATGTCATGTGTCAAGTACGAAAAAGATAAAACAACTGAAATTACTGTATGTGATACACAAGAGAAGTCAGAGATTGCTGTGCGCGATATACAAGAGGAAACAGAACGCCTAAAAAAAACGAACGAATGGCATCTTTCAAGCTATCAGCAGGATTATGAGAAAATATCCTATGAGATAAAATCCCTTGAACGTGGAAGCTTAACTAAATTTTTAGTATGCTATGGAGAATATGATAAAGAGAAAAAAATGCTCTGGAATAAAAAATATGTCAAGTCTTATTTCAGGGCAAATAAATCATGCTATGCCTCGTTCTATCATAAAGATTCCGAAAGCCTTGAAGGAACTACGGTTCTTTATATGATTGATGAACACGACGGAACTCAGTATGAACTAGCAAGGAATTTATATTCATTCGGAATAAGTCCGAACGGAAAATATCTGCTGATTCATTCAAATGCCAAGGACAAAAAGAACCGACGCAAGAATTATCAGGTTGCCGTTTATCGCACTGAAGATTTATTTCTGTCAGAAAGAATTGACCTGCTTGAGAAAATCGATTATTTTCCACCCGACGATATTTCTTCGAAGTTTGAGATGAAAGACGGAATGCTATATTTTTCTATTATTGATGATTGGGAAGAGGTCATAAACACATTTACATTTGATGGAGAAAATTGTGTTTTTAAAAAACAACGCACCGAATATTCCAAGACGTACGCCCCTACAGATGTTGATTTTGAGGAGACTGACTTTTCCAAATATCCGTCACAGCTCTAGGGAATCTGTTAGTTCTAAGTTGTGATTGTTACGGACAGCTTGAACATTGTGGGGAAATATGTAATCTTTATAGTATGTGATTTACCTCAATTTCAAGGTTTGCTTCATGGAAAAGAAAAAAGATTCGTGTCGTGCCGCGTGCCTGAATGCGGGCGTTGCCGTGTTGAATTGAAAACCTGAAACTCGCAAAATAAACGCAGGAAGATTATAAAATGTCAGAATCACTTTTAGAACGGATAGAAAACAACCTCGTTGACGGGCGGCTTCCTGCCTCATTTACTCTTGTTCCCAGGCAGAGTGAAAATGAGGTGTGCTTTGCACCCGGCGCACAGGACGGAATCGGCATATTTCACATGGGGAATCCAAAAGTTTCGTGGAAAGAAAGAGTTCTGATTTTCTGGGCTGTACGAAAAATCTGTGCCTACAAGCGAGAAGCCGCAGATAAAGTGTTTGCCCGGCTCTTTTCAACTATTCCGCCAATCAGGATTATTGATGAAATCCAGAAGCACGTCTTTAAGTATCAAAAATGGTTGAACTTGGACGGCATTCTGGGATATGCGAAGCGAAAGCTTTATTCAGAAAAAGTCGATTTTGTGAAACTTGCTCTCAGTCTGCTGGAGTTATTTGTCGAACCCGATGATGACACCAAGCAAGCCGTGCTGACGCTGGGACTGTGCGACGAGTTCACGATTTTTGCCGTTTTCAATGCCCGCCACTGGAAAGACGGAAACGCACTTGTCTTTGACTTGGCAAAAAAGACCGAGGGCTGGGGACGCATTTTTGCAATCGAGCAGCTTGATGCGAACACCGATGAAATCCGCGACTGGCTGCTTTCAGACGGTCGGCACAATGCAATTATGGCGGACTATTCGGCATATACGGTTTTTGAAAAAGTGAATGTGGCTAAACGCTTAAAAGAAAATGTGACGGACTCACAATTTGATTCCATTGCGGAACTGATAGTTGACCTCTTTTCTTGCGATGCGGTTTCTGGAATTGAGCAAGTTCAAGACAAGAAAACAGTTCTTTCTGATTTTATCATGCAGGCAGAACAGCATCCGCTTTCTTGGAACATCTGCGATGCCCTTTATTCTATTGAATGTGATTCAGACAAAGCGATTGCTGAACTCAAAGAAAAATGCACAGTGGTTCTTGAAAGCGAGGACTGCCGCAAAATCGTAAGAGCAGAGCTTGAAAAAGGAAATGCCGTTCAGCTTGCAAAGCGAATTGGCATAGAATACCTTCCAGTTTTGTACAAATATATAGAAGAAAATTTTGAAAGGGGGCAGTGGCTCTGCAATGATTTTTTTAAAGATGAACAATACCGAGAAAAGATTGTAGACTTGTTCCGCAAAAATACGGACTTTAGCAAAATTGCTTTGGGACCAGAAATCTGTCTTGGCCTGGGCAAGGGCTATGAAGAAAACAACAAAGTTGAAAATCTGCTTTCTGCCATACAACAGTATCCGCTGACCGCAACCGATTTTGTAACCGTTGGCTTGCAGTCAAAAGTGACCCGCACCAGAAATCTTTCTTTACGTGCCATTGAGAGTTGGTGCAAGATAAAAAACTGCACTTTGCAGGAGCTTTCTTCTGACTTGTATAAGGCAGTTCTGGATTTGCAAAAAGTGGAGCCGGACGAAGCTGTTCGTGAATGGATTCTAAAACTAGTTGAGAGATGAAAATGACACTAAAACAAATATTGAGATTAGATGAGATTGCAGATTGTATTGAAAAATACAAAATCACAGTACAAAAAAGCAATATAGGAATTAAATTTGTCACTGAAAATAATGTTATAGTATATATTCATAAGCAAACTCATTGTATGCC
>CAZKPZ010000155.1:0-4665 GCA_964554745.1 uncultured Treponema sp.
TCTTCAATGCAGACTGAATTCTGTTCCTAAATTGAAAACTCGAATTTAGGGCTATTTAGTTGTAGGTCTCTTAGCCCTTATTCCATTCTGCCGGCAAGCGGATTGCCGTCAAAAATCAGGAAACGGCTTGCATACATTTTAAAATAATCGTCATCAGTAAGAGTATAAGATTTTACATTGCGGCGCGACGTGTCGGCAATTTCTGTCTTGCCGTCATTCTTAAGCTCCAGCGTGCCGTACTCTCGGATTCCTGACTCTGCGTTGCCGCGCGGGTAAATGTCAAGCTGCATGTCATCGTCCCATTCAAATTCGGGGCTGAACATTTCTGAAACCTTGCAGTTCAAGAACACGGCGTTGTCAAAGTTCTTGCCGGTAGCGGCTTTGCCAAGCCCTGCCGTCCTGTAGACATACAGCTCGCTTTTCTTTCTCTTCTCGCCGGTAAAGGTGCAGCCGCTGAAGACAAAGCCCTTTTTGCCCATGTCGGTGCGGCTTTTTACCGCATAGCCGTTAAAATCGCCGCGGTTGTCGCTGCGTATATACACAGTGCAGTTTTCCAGCATTGAAAGGTCTGGCTCGCCGTACACAATGTCCGTGTCGCCTTCGATGTAGCAGTTAAAAAACCATGACGAGCCGCGGACGAACAGCGTGTTCTGCCTGCCTGAGAAACGCATTCCCTGTGCTTTGAGCGTTCCGTGCGTGTTGTCCCATACAAAGGCCTCCGCGCTGTCAGGCTTGGTGTTTTTTTCTTCAACGGATTTTAAGTGGGTGTTTGCAACGGTAAAGTTTTTTAGGGTGATGTTTGTCGCGTTCGGACCAAAAAAGAAAATGGAGCGGTTTTCGCGCCCCTTGTGGAAGGCTTCGCAATTGTCAGCTTGGATAATACAGTCTTCGGCTTTCGTTCCAGGGGAACTTTCCATTATCAACGGGTTTGACATATTGTAACGGAGACTTTCCCTGTACAAGCCCGGGCCTAGAATCAAGTGAAAGGTCGCATTCTTTTCCACAGCCCCGGTCATTACCATCTCATGCATCTTCTTTAGAGCAGCGGTAATTGCCGCGGGCGACTTAGCATTTACGTTCAGTTCTAGCATGACAGGGATAAGTATAGCACTTTTTGCAAAGAAATTCAAATTCGTGTGACTGAAACAAGCCCTTCACCTGTCATGGATTCCGGGGCTTTTTAACCAGCAGTCTGATGAACAGCGGCTGCATCACAAAGATTACTATATAGCCCACAATCAGACTGATGATGAGAGCTGGAATTGCGGCTCGGATGATAATCGGTATAACCGGTACCGGCGCGCCTGCAGGAATGCTTTTGAGCACCATTACCGCCACCATGGCTATCGTAATCACCGGAGTGTAGATAAGGTCAGACACAAGGCTGCTCACGGCGTTTCCCTTGGGGGATTCCGGCACAGCGCCGCACTTGCGGCATGCGGCATCCCCGGCCTTTTTTACAGGTACAATGAAGCCTATCACCAAAGAAATGGCAAAAGAAATGCAGAATGAGAAAATCCACGCAGGAACGGAAAAATGACCGCTTGTGAGCGTGCCAACGAGAGACAGAACCAGACTCATCGTAAAGCCCATCAGAATGGTCATAGTAATCATAATGCGTTTCATGTTCATAGTGCTTCTCCTTAATTATACAGCAAGCCTTTCTTATTTATCAAGGCGTGCTCTTAGCGTAAAAAAAATACACGCTGCACATACATAAGCATATTGTGCGGCGTGTGAGCCTGTATAAAGAACTTATCTAAAAGATAAGTTTATTTAGCAGGAATCCAGATGCCTGCACCTGCGTTTGCCTTAACATACGCCGGCACGTCATCAACGTTCTTTACTGTGTAGACATACGGCACTTTGAACGGCTCGATGGTCACGCTTGTGAAGTCGCCTTCCTTGTTTCCGTATTTTGAGTCATCCTTGTCGCGGTTGGAGTAGAGCTTTGTTGTCTCCGCAGTCTTTGCATTGCCTGCAACAGCATAGGTTACGCCGGAACCGACATAGTTGTTCTCTGAGACTACAAGAGCGCCCTTCCTCATGCCGAGAGCATAGCTGCTCGGGTAGCGTGCGCCTGCGTTGTAGGAGTAGTAGTTGTTGTAGCGGTGCAGTGACGTGTTGCGTGTAAGCGGCATGCGCTGGCCGCAGTTCTCGAACCAGTTGTAGGCAAGGGTGATTCTGCGCACGCTTGCGTCTCCCTCGCTGTCGCTTGCGCCGATGAGCATGGCCTTCTCGTGGTTGCTAAAGTGGCAGTAAGTCACGGCAATGTATTCACCTGTTCCTGATATGCCGCACAGGTTGTTGTAGGTCTGCCACGGCTCTTCAACTGTTCCGCCGGTGCGCACGTGCTCAAGCTCAAGCGTGTCCTCAAAGGTGCAGTGGTCAATCCAGATGTTCTTGCAGTTCTTCTGGACGGAGACGGCATCTTTGTGTGCGTTGTATCCGTTGCCGGTCTCGTGGTGCGGGAACGGGTCGTATGCGTCCTGCAAGGTGATGTTGCGGATTACGACGTTGGAAGCATCCTGTACGTTGATGGTGCCGCCCTTGATTCCGCTGTTCTCGCCTGTGCCGATGATTGTTGTGTTGCTCTTTACCTTTAGTTCCGTAGCCTCGCGGTAAGCGTCGCTGAGCTTCCAGAGCGGCTCGTTAAGCTCGCTGCCCTTGCCTTTCTTGCTGTCATCCGTGTCAACCGTGCAGGCATTCACGTATGCGGACTTCCAGGCATTGTAGTTCTTGTAGGCTCCGTTTGTGGCCTTGTTCACAAAGGCATCGAGCTTGGCGTTTGAACTGCCTCCGCTCTTTGGCAACATGCCGTCACTCAGGTCAATCATGTTGTCTATGTAGATGACGCAGTTGCCCTCGTCAAGGCGCTCCTTTAGCTCGGCCTTTGTCTTGACAGTGTACACTGCCTTGCTTGAGCTTGTCATTGAAGAAGGCGCATTCAGGCTTGCGGCTCCAATCGGAGTGTCTGTCACCTTGATTACTGCGTTTTTTTCCAGATATGCCTTGTTCTCTTCTGCAGCCGTTTTTGAGCTGGCTTTTTGAGAAGCGGAGCTGGAATTCTTACTTGTAGAAAGGCTTGCGCACCCTGCAAGCACCAACACCGAAAGGCAAGCTGCGGCCGTAGCTGCATATTTGCCTGTTTTGTTAAAAGACATTCTAATCATATAGTTTATTTTAACCCCCCTATGCCGAATTTTCAAGTCGCACTATAAAAAGTTTTCAATATTAATATGCGTCTGTAAAGTGTGCGGATACAGCGCCTGCAATAAAAAACTTCTTGTGCTATAATATAAACAATGATAATACACGCGAAGAACTTAAGCCGTCGTACCTTTGCCGCCGTCGTAATTCTGCAGGATTCATTGAATACGAAGAGCTAAGCCCACGCTCGAGCTGGCCGCAAAGAGCGAAGAGCTTTTTAAGCAAGAATCTCCCAAAAGCGATGACCTTCCAAGCAATCACGCATCATGAACGTATACTGTCACGCAATCGAACCGCCAGGGGTACGATACCATGACCGCTGGCGTTTCGATACCCATAACGCTGGCGGTTCGGTACTCATACCCCTAGCGGTTCGATAATCATAACGCTGGCGTTTTGACACCATGAACGTATATAAACGCAGTGCGCACGCATTGTGTCACGCACTGCAAAACACTGCTAGACCACACTCTTTTTTTGTATTAGAATGTGCCCTATGGAAAAATTGCAGTTGCTTGCTGATGAGATAGAAAAACGCTACGGAACGGTAAAACGTGCCCGGGGAACTTTTTTGTATACCGCTAAGGGCATGCGTCTGACGGACATGTATCTGGAGGGCGGCCGGGCTATTTTGGGCTGGGGCGGCTGCTCCGCCTACACTCAGCTTAAGAACGTGCTTTCCCGCGGTCTTACCGGAAGCTTTAACACTGATTTTGACAGGCGTCTGTGCAAGGCTGTAAGTGCGCTGTCCGGCGACAGCCGCACCGTGTATGCCTTTTCTTCTTATAAAGCGGCTCTTGCCGCGGCGGTAGAACTTTCTAAAGACAATCTTGCCGTCTGGCATCCCTGGTCCGGCGAAAACTTGGCATTCCGCGCGCCGGTCGTTCTGCTTGAGCCTCCTCTTGCATGGGTCCGGGGAATAACGCTGCTTGCCGTAAAGACTGAATTTGAGATTGACTCTGCCCCTGCAGCTGCCGTCAAGCTGTCTCCCGTTATGTGCGAGGCCGTGACCCGCTCCGTTTATGACATAATCAAGGCAGTTCCTGAAAGGCAGGAAAAGCAGTTTTTCTTGTATGACACAGTGCTTACAAAATACTGGACGCGCGAAGGTCCGTGGCTTACACCCAAGATTCCGCAGGAAAAATACGACGATTTTGTCCTGCACTGCCTGGATTGTGCCCTTGTAGTCAATCCATTCTATTCAGGGCGCAGCATTGTTCCTTTCGGGGCGGACAAGGGCGTGTTCGGCAAGTTAAAGAACAAGGCTTTTTCTTGTTAAAGTTTATTCATTTTTATTAAAGTTTTGTCTCTTAGGCTTAATTCTATGCTCTTGACACTGAGCGATTGGTGATGTATACCAGTTGATATGGTGAGCCAAAAGTCAATATGTAAAAAACAGGAAAGGAACAGTGTCCGGGCTTGTCCGGTAGTGACCACTATGATATTCGTGCATAG